>NZ_GG774805.1:27580-212219 GCF_000163675.1 Bacteroides sp. D22
GGAGTTTTTTTATCTCCTTTTCTCCCGAAAAAAACAAATCTTTTTCTTCTTCTTTTTCATCTTCAGAAGAAGAAGTTTTTTTATTTATTTCTTTGTTTATAATGGGGGATGAATTTTTCTGTATATTTTACGTATTTTCTGTGAATTTTTCTGTATATTTTACAGATTCAAATGTTAAAATCACTCATAATAAGCTGACCATAGGACTATTATAAGCACACATATAAAAACGGCAAAAATGCAAAAAGAAAAAAAACAAAAAGGCGTTTCTCCAAAAGCAGAACGCACACAAAAAAGTATGGGTCAATGGAGCAAAAAAAACGATAAACAGCATCTTGAAAATGTATGGAGGAAGCAGGCAAAGTTTATGGATAATCCAGCCAAAAGCTATGGAGGTTTTCAGAAAAATGATCGCAGACAAACGATGATTTTTTATTCTGATTTATATTTCAAAACAATATTAGGATATACCACTCCATCTGCACAGGCAAACTGAACAAAGAGGGTGAAATGACGGAAGAAGTCGGCGTTGCGCAGAAAGAAATCCGGTACAAAACGAACGTGATTTTCTGATTGTTGGAATATGTGGTCGAAATCCGCCATCAGCATAAAATGGTAGGAATCGGACAAATGATCCATGCCTGTCTGATAGACCATCGCTCCATTGAGCACCTCACCTTTATCCAGTTGGCGAATATAATGCGCGAGAGCATCCGCATCAGGAGCGAGCAACAAGCGCCCGCCATAGAAGGCTGCATATACATCCAAAGTTGGTTCCGCAAAACTGGTTAGTTGTTCAAACAATGTTGTTTGAGGTAACCGATAGATAGGATATGCTTTATTTACAGTATAACAAAAAGTTATACGCGGATTTCTTCTTCCTTCGTCCGCCGAAGCGGCATTAACAAGAGCACGAAGCATTCGCTCGGCTTCCGTTACATCTGCCACCGACAGGCTCAAGACTGCCGCTGCACCCTGCAAAGTATCTTCACGCTGAAAGAGACAGGCAACCAAATCCTGCCCGGCATTTTCCATCAGATAGCGTGAAAACTCTTTATCCCTATTTTGCACTTCACTCGTGCGGGCAGGCACGCTCTGTCCCTGGGCATTTCCATAAGAAAGTAGAGACACCCAGTCCGTAATCCCTTGCCTGCTGAAATAGAAAGCAGTAGATGGCAACACTTCTCCCGGAAATCCCTTGACGGATTGCTGCTGGCGAAGCTGGTTTATAAACGCAAAGCAAGTGTCTGCATCGTGAGTGATGCCGGAGAAATAGATGAAATCATCTTTCATTTTCATGTCAAATTCCGTCCATCCCATCATCCCTTGCATACGGGTATAGATGGTAGCGGCCGCCGCACTTTTTTTCGGAGCACGTATTCCTGTAAAGGTAGAATCATCAGCCAATGATTTTCCACTTTTATACGCATCAATAACGTTTTCAATCAGTTTTTTCTGAAAGCTCAATGCCATAAAATCGGATGTCAGATAGCAGGCAAGAAAATCACCGTCCGCCATTGGATAAATAATTATCTCTTCTCCTTTGTAAATAAATGTTTTCGGCGGATAAAGTGAGGATATATATTTGCGTACAAATCTGTTTACCAACTCCTTATCCCCATTTCCCAATCTACAATAGAGCACTTGATTACGTTCGTTATCCGGCTCGTGGAAACTAATCAACATTTGATTCATTTGCCGGCTTAAACCGTGGGGAGTATCTTCTGAAAGGGCGTAAAGACTCTGTTTCAGATAAGAAAAGAGTTTGGATACATAAAGATATTGCTGATTTTTACTGCAAGTCAGCTCATCGACTTCTGCTACAAATTCGAGCACGTCATCAGTAACGAATACTGCTGAAGTTGTGGATGGCACCAGTTCATAAAGATTAAAGTCTTTCTGCCCTTCAGCTGCTGACAGTCTAAAAAAAGAGTACAATGCGAAACCTGAGCACAAAAGTACAACAGAAGATGTGATCGCTATTTTCACTATCGTACGAAGTTTCATAATATTCGCTGTTTATCGGCTAGGTGCAAAAATAATAATTTCTACAAAGAAAACAAAACTTTTGCTAAAAATTTCACCGATAATCAAACATAGATATCCAATCCGTCGAACGCCAGGTGAATATTTTCCGGAAGGTTCTTTTCAACCTCCGCATGCAAGCCCATATCATGACTCATGTGTATAAAGTATGTCTTCTTTGCCTGAATACGTCGGGCCACCGCCAATGCTTCTTCCAAATTTTGGTGAGTAGGATGCGAGGCGATCCGAAGCGCATTCATTACCAAAACATCTATTCCTGCCAATTGTTCATAGGATTCTTCGGGCATGGTCAACATATCAGTGATATACCCCAACTGCCCGATACGATACCCCAGAATCGGCAGTCGGCCATGCATCACACGCAGAGGAAGCACTTCCGTGTGATTTATAGAAAAGGATTGCCCCGCCGAAATTTCCTGTAAAGGAATATCGGGAACACCCGGATAACGATGGTCGACAAAGCAATAGGGCATACGCAAACGCAATCCCTGCGCTACATAATCTTCCGCATAAATAGGCACGGAACCGAACCGGCAAAACGGACGTAAATCATCCAGTCCGCCTACATGGTCATAATGTTCGTGCGTAATGAGCACACCATCTATCCTCTCAAAAGGGAGATGTAATACCTGTGTCCGGAAATCGGGACCACAATCTATCAGAATCCGCGCGTCATCTGTCTCCACAATAGCAGAGGCACGCAATCGATTATCTTTCAGATCGGAAGAAGTACAAACCGGACATGTACAGCCGATTTGAGGTACTCCCGTCGATGTTCCACTTCCTATAATTCTTACTTTCACTTGTTTATTCTCAATTTATAAAGTTGACTTCCGGATGGATATCAATACCGAACTTCTCACGAACAGAAGCCCGAACTGCATCTGAAAGTGCAATAATATCACTACCTTTTGCTCCGCCACGATTCACCAGCACCAGTGCTTGTTTATCATGCACGGCAGCCGGTCCCAAGGCTTTTCCTTTCCAACCGCATTGGTCAATCATCCATCCTGCCGGAATTTTTACGCGGCCGTCGGCCAGCTCATAGTAGGGTATGCGGGGATATTCCTGTTGCAAGGCTTCCAGTTCTTCTTTCGGCACAATGGGGTTCATAAAGAAACTACCGGCATTACCCATCACTTTCGGATCGGGCAGCTTGCTCTCGCGAATAGCAATAATCACTTTCCGAACAACAGAAAGTGTCAACGACGGATATTTTTCAAGCTCCTGACGAATGGTGCCATAGTCTAATGTATAATGCTCTTCTTTACTCAATCGGAAACGAACATAAGTGACAAAGGTCGCTTTGTTTTCCGGACGTTTAAAGATACTGTTGCGATAGGTATATCCACATTCCTCTACTAAATAAACGCGTTCTTCAGCTTGAATGTTCACTGTTTCCACAGCCGTTATCAGATCTTTCACCTCAACGCCATAGGCTCCGATATTCTGCACTGCACTTGCCCCCACCTCACCGGGAATCAGCGACAGGTTCTCTGCTCCATACCATCCATGCTCTACACAATAGGCTACAAAGTCATCCCATACTACCCCTGCTCCCACTCGCACTGATACAAAGCGGTCATCTTCTTCCGTCACTTCGATTCCTTCAATGCGGGAATGCAATATCAACCCGTCGTAATCTTTGGTAAACAACAGGTTACTGCCACCACCAATATGCAAAAAAGGTGTCGTAACGGCACCTTGCACAATCAGCTTCTTCAGTTCTTCAACCGAAGTGTACTCTAAAAAACGAGCGGCACTGACATCAATACCGAATGTATTGTAGGGTAAAAGAGAATACATATATTTTTAATTATAAGTTATATCATTATTCGTTATAAGCCGGCAAATACTGTTATATCATTAACAGCAAGGCTATTTCTTGTAGCGTATTACTACCTGCATCAAATGCTTGTATCTTCAAACTTATACAATTCCCATTCCCCGGCTTTGCGACGGAAATAGAGGATATTGGAAAAACCATTACCGATACCTTTCAACGCCAGAATTTTCGTTGGCGAATCATCGTCATTCCGCTGCCCGTAATTGATATTAGAAAGACGATCGGCAGGAAGTCCCGGTTTAAAAGCGAACCACTGATTAAGATCGAGGGTGGTCTCCAGAATAGAGAAATCATCGTCCGGATCGGTGGTTACAAAAGCCAGAGGCTCACACACACGCTTACTCTGAAAAAGACTATCTGCGGCAAAGTGTCCGAAAAACTCCACGAAATTTTCATTATCATTTTGCTTAATGGGACGCAGATTAATTGCCTCTAGCATCCATGCACCTTTGATACGCTCAAAATAGTATTTCTTTACCATTCGTGTTTTCACAAACACCCATTCTACCTGTACGGAAGTGAGGGAGGTATCTCCTACTAAATCCATATCTTCTTCTCTATCAAACAGAAGCGTATAATAATGCTGTTTGGTAAACAAGTCATCATGCTTCCAGTTATGCTCCTCGATATTCGTTTTTTTATCTCCATTGTAGTAAGGCAACGGAAATTTCACACGCTGACGCTGCAACACGTCATCGGAAGCAAAATTGTAGATAAAATCATCGAAAGATTCATCTGCCTGTATAGGTTGCGGATCTTCCGGCGATTCATCACAGTGAATAGAATCGGCTACCCGCCGGATAGAATCCACTTCTTTTGTGATAGATGCGAAGGGGTCAATGTTTGTTTTCTTGTTTCCACAAGCACCCAGTATACCGAGCAACATGACCCCTACAATTAGTTTTTTCATTATTTTAGTTTCTCTCTTAACTTTTCAAGCATATCTACCGTCATGCTTTCCAAATCGTAGGCCGGCTTCCAGCCCCACTCTTCACGAGCGCAGGTGTCATCCAGACTATCGGGCCAGCTATCGGCAATGCGCTGTTTCAAAGGATCTATATCATAGATCATCTCAAACTGCGGCACATGCTTCCTGATAGCCTGATAAATCGTCTCCGGGTCGAAACTCATCGAGGCGATATTGAAAGCATTTCGGTGTATCAATTTTGTCGGATCAGCTTCCATCAGCGTAATTGCTGCGTTCAGCGCATCCGGCATGTACATCATATCCATCAAAGTGCCTTGCTTAATGGGGCACACAAATTTTTCTCCTTTCACCGCCGAGTAATAAATATCGACAGCATAATCGGTCGTACCTCCTCCCGGAGGGGTCACATTCGAAATAATGCCCGGAAAACGGACAGCACGTGTATCGACACCATATTTATTAAAATAGTAGTCACTTAGCAGCTCGGTCGTTACCTTGGTGACTCCATACATGGTGCGCGGACGCTGAATAGTGTCCTGCGGTGTTTTCGTATGAGGCGTACTAGCGCCAAACGAACCGATAGAACTCGGAGTAAACACTGCACATCCTTGTTCGCGTGCCACTTCCAATACATTCCATAATCCATCGATACCTATTTTCCAGGCCAGCTTGGGCTTCGACTCGGCAACTACGGACAGCAGAGCAGCCAAATTATAAATTGTATCGATGTGATACTCTTTTACCACAGATGCAATCGCCTCTCCATCCGTTACATCAGCAATTGCTGACGGTCCGGACTCCTTTAATTCCCCTTTAGGCTCTGCACCCGGAATATAACCTGCTACTACATTTGCATTTCCGTAACGTTTACGTAGCTCCATCGTTAGCTCCGACCCTATCTGTCCGGTAGCTCCAATAATCAAAATGTGTTCCATTTTTTCTTCTGACTTAGAATATCAAGCTTAAATAGTGCGCAAAGTAAGCACTTTTTTTTCAGATTTTAATCAAAAAGACATTGTTATTCCAAGAAAAATTGTGTCCTTTGCAATATAACTTAATCACCCAAACACTATGTACGGTAAAATGCAAGAATATCTCTGCCAAACATTGGCTGAAATCAAGGAAGCCGGACTTTATAAAGAAGAACGACTGATTGAAAGTGCGCAGCAAGCTGCCATCACTGTAAAAGGTAAGGAAGTGCTGAACTTCTGTGCAAATAATTACTTAGGATTATCCAATCACCCGCGATTGATTAAGGCTTCGCAGGAAATGATGAACAACCGTGGCTACGGAATGTCGTCCGTCCGCTTCATTTGTGGAACGCAAGATATACACAAAGAACTGGAAGCTGCCATCTCGGAGTATTTCCAAACGGAAGACACGATCTTGTATGCTGCTTGTTTCGACGCCAACGGCGGCGTATTCGAACCGCTTTTCTCTGAAGAGGATGCCATCATCTCGGATTCTCTGAACCATGCTTCTATCATTGACGGAGTACGTCTTTGCAAGGCAAAGCGCTACCGTTATGCCAACGCTGACATGAAGGACTTGGAAAGATGTCTGCAAGAAGCGCAGGCACAACGTTTCCGTATTGTTGTGACGGACGGTGTGTTCTCTATGGACGGAAATGTAGCTCCGATGGATCAGATTTGCGATCTTGCCGAGAAATACGATGCGCTGGTAATGGTGGACGAGTCACACTCTGCCGGTGTGGTAGGTGCCACAGGGCATGGAGTAAGCGAGTTGTATAAGACTCATGGACGGGTAGATATTTATACCGGAACATTAGGTAAGGCTTTTGGCGGTGCACTGGGAGGTTTCACCACCGGTCGTAAAGAGATTATCGATTTGCTTCGTCAACGCAGCCGCCCGTATCTGTTCTCGAATTCTTTGGCTCCGGGCATCATTGGTGCCAGCCTTGAAGTTTTCAAAATGCTGAAAGAGAGCAATGCATTACATGATAAACTTGTTGAGAATGTAAACTACTTCCGTGATAAGATGACAGCTGCCGGATTTGATATCAAACCGACACAAAGCGCTATCTGTGCCGTTATGTTGTATGACGCGAAGTTGTCCCAGATTTACGCTGCACGTATGCAGGAGGAAGGCATCTATGTGACAGGTTTCTATTATCCGGTAGTGCCGAAAGATCAGGCACGCATCCGTGTGCAAATCTCTGCAGGGCACGAGAAAGCACATCTTGACAAGTGCATCGCTGCCTTTATCAAGGTAGGCAAAGAGCTTAATGTGCTGAAAGCGGAATAACTCCGGGGCAAGGTTTACTTGCAGCATCCATTTTTAGGCACGGATTACACAGATTACGCTGCTGCTTTATGCAAGCATATTTCTAAAACCGTGAAATCCGTGTAACCCGTGCCAAAAAATTCTCTTTTATAAAATGAATTTTGAACCGCTACTTGACTATAAAAAATAGATTATGGAAGAATTGACTCTCACTACTCCTGCCCTACTTTTCTCGGCAGTTTCATTGATATTGCTGGCTTATACCAACCGTTTCTTATCGTATGCCCAACTTGTGCGCCAACTGCGTGACCGCTACATGGAAAACCCTTCGGATATCACCGAAGCACAAATCGAGAATCTACGGAAACGATTGAACCTGACCCGTAGGATGCAAGGACTAGGTATTGCAAGCCTTTTTTTCTGTGTAGTCAGCATGTTCCTTATTTATATCGGGCTTCAATTATTCTCTGCTTATGTATTCGGATTGGCATTGATTCTGCTGATAGCTTCTTTAGGCGTATCTTTCCGCGAAATACAAATTTCCACCCGTTCACTGGAGATTTACCTGGGAACGATGGAGAAAGGGAAACACAAGAAATAAGATTGTTCGTATTCCCGTTAAAGTCTATCATTATCAAGATACCACCCGGCAAGGAAGAATAACCGTAAAACGGCTTCCCTTGCCTACTTCGGACTTGAGTTCGATCTTTCCACCCAGCTTCTCTATAATCACCTGACAAATAGAAAGTCCCAATCCTGCTCCCTGCGAAAATTCGTTTTGTTTGTAGAAACGGCTGAAAATCATCCGTTGTTCTTCTCGTGGAATCCCTCTTCCGGTATCTTCTACATAAATCTGCACTTTGCCTTCATCCGGCAGATAACTATATCCTAATTTGATATATCCGGTTTCCGTAAACTTACCGGCATTATTCAGAAAGTTTGTCAGGACTTGTATCAAGCGCTCTCTGTCCACATTGATTTCCAAAGGTGTATCATCCACTTCTTTCAGGAATTCCAAATGTGGAGCAATCAGAACCTGATGTGTCATATAGATATCGTCAATCAACTCTCTCACCTTGCATCTCTTGAATGAGAAAGACATATATCCTGATTCGATACGGGAAAGTTCCAAAATATCATTAATCAGTTTGAGCAATAACTCGCTGTTCTTGTTAATAGTACTGATATACTCTTCGCGTTCTACGGAACTCAATCCATCTTCCAATGCCAGTATATTGGCAAAGCCAACGATTGAATTAAGCGGAGTACGTATCTCATGGCTCATATTTGCGAGGAATGATTGTTTCAATTCCGCCTTTTCAGCCAATAAGCGTGCTGCTTCCAATTCTTCTTCACGATCTTTTATATCCTGTATATTAAGCAACAAACCTGCGGTTTTATATTCGCCTCCGGGTAGCTGTTTGGTGGTATAACGGAACTCCCACCACTGATAGCCTTTGCCGTCGAAGTTACAAAGCTCCTGCACAATCTTTTTATGAGCACTTTTCAGATTTCGCCAGTTGAACTTCACTCCTTCCCAATGGTCGGGATGGATAAAGCTCATGAATTCCTTAAACGAAAGTTGTCTGGGATTTAACCCTTGCGACGCCCAGAATGCATCTTCAAAAACAAAACAACCGTTATCCAATCTCCAAGCATACGTCATTCCACCCTCAATGGCTAATGACAATGTTTCTTTTTCATCAGCCAATGCTATAAGAGCCTGCTTTTTCCTCATCTGTTCCCGAAGGTATAGCCACCAAAGAGAAGCGAAAAGAATAATTAGTATAAGAATGAACGATGCGACTGAAATTCCCCACAACAAAGGGTATTTATCACTAAACGGAATATTGATAATACGATATTTAGCAGGAATACTTTCCTTACTCAAACCTATTTGCGTCATTGTATTCCAATCAACAACATATTCTTTCCGGCTTTCAACAATAGGCATGTCCGCCGGACTCGCACCGTGTAATATACGAACGGCTGCTTTCACCTCTTCTTCCACCTGAATAGGCAACGAAGTGATGTATCCACCCAGCAACTTCTCACCAAACCCGAAGGCTTCATTGATGGCTGTCAGACTGGGACTGCCACAGATGCTTCCAATATTAATGGTAGTATAATCCCGTTTCAGCTGAATATAACATTGATCTCGGTAGCTTCTGTTCAACACCCACATAAAGGTGGCGTCCGAATGATTTCTGGCATTACGCAAAGGAATAGCCATGAAACGAGTATAACCTTCTTCCTGCGTCAAACGTATCTGTTCTTCAGGAGAAAGTTCGGGGTTATCGATGAATCCGGTCACTTTATGACCTTTAAACTGTTCCTTTGCATCTCTTCTGATTTGTTTATCGATATAAGTAGTATCGAGCATGGTAAACAACCGGACGTGTTCACCGAAAAGTTCTTTTGCCACACTGACATTTTCATTAAAGGCAATCTTATCATGGAAACCCGTCACATTAGGATGGCGTTTCAGCAATCCCCAATTCGGGTAATTGACACCACCAAAAACCACAGGTACTTCTTTGCCCAACTGAACCCCACATTTCATCAATGAATAGGTAGCCTGATCTTCATTCACCAGAATCACTTCCGGCCGCCAGTCTTTCGAAACGGAATCAACCAGAAAACGCATTCGTTCCAACTCCGGTTCTTCCCAGTAGGACTCGCAATCTAAATAAACGGTACGGATATCAGCATCTATTTTCTCTTTCTCAAATTGCTCCGCTATCATCCGGTTAAATTCCGGATAAGCCGCGTAAGTCTCCTCATAAGAGTGGATAACTAAAATACGCCGTTCCTCTTTTTGAGAACAACTGCTCACCCCCAAAAAGAGCAATAAAAATATAGGGAGCAATCTAAAAATTCCTCTGTTCACACCATTCATTTATAATAATCGGGATTAATTTCTCTCTGACTCTTAATACAAAGGTAGTTTATTTCCAGATACGAGCCAAATAAGTGAAAAAAAAGAAGCTACTTGAAGAAATTTCGAGTAGCTTCTTTCTATATAAAGAACTATTTTTTCAGAGTAGCATCATTAACGCTGTCCCAATTGTGAATCTACAAAGAAAATTCCGGTATCACCGGCTTTCTTGATTTTATCAACAATGCCTTGCGCTGTAGCTTCTTCTTCTACCTGTTCACGAACAAATCCCCACAAGAAATCCTGTGTTGCTTTATCCTTTTCAGCAGCTGCTACGTCTACCAGCTTGTCCACCAATTGAGAAACATGACATTCATGTTTGTAAACGTGTTCGAATACTTCGAGAGGTGTACCCCATCCGTTAGGAACAACATCTATTTTATCCACTTTAGCAGTTCCTCCACGTTTGATGATATAATCTGCCATTGCATAAGCATGTCCCATTTCTTCTTGGGATTGTTTTTTCATCCAATGAGCAAAACCACTGAAACCTTCTTTCTCAAAATAGAAAGACATTGCTAAATACAGGTTAGCAGACCACATTTCAGCAGTAATCTGTTCGTTAATTGCATTCTGTAATTTTTCTGAAATCATAATCGTATTTTTTTATTAAGTTGTTAATGTAGTTTCTTTTTGAACTCATTACAAAAATAACACGCTTTCAGTTAAAATTGTTCCATGCACCCTATATTTTTAAACTACATTCACATTTTGATTATAGCAGTTCATTTTTTACTTACACCAATTCGTCGGAAGTATATCCTTTCGGCAGTTCACGACAGTTATATCCGGAAGCCATTATTTCACCGTACGCACCGGCAGAACGAAGGGCGATCAAGTCACCACGCTTCACTTTGTTCAAGTCAATCGCTTTTCCGAAAACGTCTGACGATTCACAGATCGGTCCTACTACATCGTAGGCTTCCAACGGTTCTTCGGAAGTTATATTTTCCATTTTATGGAATGCCTGATACAAAGCCGGACGGATCAGGTCGGTCATACCTGCATCAAGGATGGCAAATTTCTTCCGTGTTCCTTGTTTTACATAGAGGACTTTGGATATCAAAGAACCACACTGACCTACCACTGCACGTCCCAGTTCAAAATGCAATGTCTGATAAGGACGCAATTTCAATTGTCCGGCATAGGTAGCAAAGTAATCCTTGAAATTCGGGACAGCCTGACGGTTGGGGTGTCCGTAATCAATACCCAAACCACCACCTACGTTGATATGTTCTACCAGGATTCTTCGTGCTTCCAGTTTGTCCTGCAACTCATTGACACGATTGCAGAGGGCTACAAAATCACCCATATCCAGAATCTGCGAGCCAATGTGGAAGTGAAGACCGATAAACTTTACGTTTTTCATCTCTTGTGCTACGTCTATCACCTTGTCCATGTCCTGCATACTGATACCGAATTTGTTTTCTGCCAAACCGGTAGTTATATTGGCATGTGTATGTGCGCCGACATCGGGATTGATACGGAAAGCAACATTAGCAATCTTATTTTGAGCAGCAGCCAATTCATTGATTACTTCCAGTTCGGGGATAGACTCGACATTGAAACAGAAGATGCCATACTCCAGTCCGAGATTGATTTCCCAATCTGCTTTGCCGACTCCTGCGAAAACAACTTTATCGGCAGGGAATCCGGCACGGATAGCGGCACGGATTTCTCCGCCGCTCACACAATCGGCTCCCATTCCGCTCTCACGGATAATGGTAAGTACTTTCGGGTTGGCATTGGCTTTAACAGCGTAATGCACTGAATAATTAGGATATTTGGCAACCTCCTGGTTAATAGCCGACAATGTATCACGCAGCACTTTGGTATCGTAATAATAGAAAGGTGTCTGCAAAGTGCGGAATTTATCGATTGGAAATATTCCCTTCATAATTCGAAAAACTTGTTTAGTTGGTTAAAAAAGAGCGCTTTTATCAGTTCGGTAAAAGCGCTCGTGTTATTTGTGGATTTATTTGTCGTTGAAAAGCATATCACTCAACGACTGTAAAGCTACTTTCTTATCGCACTCCCGAATGAGGAAGGAAATATTGTAGTTACTTCCTCCGAACGAGATCATTCGCACCGGTATATTCCGCATCGCATCAAGAGCTTTCGCTTCAAAACCGACATTTTCCCATTCAAGGTCACCTACAACGCAGATGATACACATCTCTTTATCAACGGTTACTGTTCCGTATTTCTTCAAGTCATCCAGAATCTCGTTAAGATGCTTCGTGTTATCGATTGTTACAGATACACCTACCTCTGAAGTACAGATCATGTCGATAGACGTCTGATAGCTTTCGAAGATTTCGAATACCTTACGCAGGAAACCGTGAGCCAATAACATACGGCTGGATTTGATCTTGATCGCAGTAATGTTTTCTTTTGCGGCTACTGCCTTGATTTTACCTTTTTCCGTGTCGTTGGAAATCAGTGTGCCCGGAGCTTCCGGATCCATTGTGTTCAACAGACGAACAGGGATATTGGCATATTTAGCAGGCTGGATGCAGGTAGGGTGCAGGATTTTTGCACCGAAGTAAGCCAACTCGGCTGCTTCTTCGAAGTGAAGCTGACGAACCGGAGCGGTCTTGTCAACAATACGCGGGTCGTTATTGTGCATACCGTCGATATCTGTCCAAATCTGGATTTCAGAAGCGTTTACTGCGGCTCCAATCAAAGAAGCAGTGTAGTCACTACCACCACGTTGCAGATTGTCTATCTCACCGTAAGCATTGCGGCAGATGAAACCTTGCGTAATGTAGATTTCTGTATCCGGATAGAGATCGAGCTGTGCGCGCAATTTATCCTTAATATATACAGGATCCGGCTCTGCGTTCTTGTCAGTACGCATGAATTCCAAAGCTGGAAGCAACACGGACTTCACGCCACATTCCTGCAGGTAGAAGTTTACCATCGCCGTAGAAATAAGCTCTCCCTGTGCCAAAACCACTTTCTCTTCGAACAAAGTGAAAAGGTCTTTAGTATAGGAGCGGATGTAGTCGAAGTGGGATTTGACAACTTCAAGACCTTTCTGTTTATATTCCTGGGTTGCAAAAAGTTCATCAATGTGCTGTTTATATTTTGCTTCCAGCTTATTGATAATCTCGTTGGCACCCTCCGGATTCTTCTTATACAGATAGTCCGAAATTTCCACCAATGTGTTTGTTGTTCCTGACATAGCAGAGAGAACAACAATCTTTTGTTCACCATCGGTAATCAATTTGGCTACTTCCTTCATGCGCTGAGCAGAACCTACGGAAGTTCCTCCAAACTTTAAAACTTTCATTTTCGTTACTGTTTTAGTTATCTATATTTAAATCTATTTCTATTGTTCTCTGTCTGGGCATGTATTCGGCTGTCACATCTACAATTTGATGGTCGGCGCAACGATATACCCTGCCCGGATACTCTTTCAGCAATTGCAAATTGTGCGTTGTCATCACTACGGATGAACCGGATTCACAGATATTGTGCAACAATTCTACAATAGCCTTACCGGTCTCTACGTCCAGATTTCCGGTCGGTTCATCCGCCAGAATAATAGCCGGAGAATTGAGTACGGCACGTGCAATCACAATGCGCTGTTGCTCGCCACCGGAAAGCTCGTTCGGGAGCTTATAACCTTTGTTGGACATTCCCACCAATTGAAGCACTTCTTCAATGCGGTCTTGGATTTCCTGTTTGTTTTTCCAGCCTGTGGCACGAAGCACAAATTCCAGATTATTATATACAGTACGGTCTGTGAGCAACTGAAAATCCTGAAAGACAATGCCTAATTTCCGACGCAGTTGCGGGATATGCTTACGTTTGATAGAACGCATGTTATAACCCAACACTTCCGCTTCACCGTCAATTACGTCCAGTTCGCCATACAGAGTCTTGAGCAAACTCGTTTTTCCCGAGCCTACTTTTCCGATCAAATAGACGAACTCTCCTTTGTGCAGTTCCAGATTTACATCGCTTAGCACACAGAGTTCCTGTTGATGGATTTCTACGTTCTTATATTGAATCAACGCCTCGTCATCCATGCTGACTCCCGTTTTAATTTTTAATTATTAAATTTTAATTGTTTAATGCTTCTTCCATGTACTGCTGTGTCTTTCCTGCAATTCACGTGCAAGGTCTTCGAGACGATAGCCTTTTGAAGTAAGCAATACAATCATGTGATAAATAAGGTCGGCTCCTTCGTAGATCAAACGTTCGTCAGTACCGTTTGTTGCTTCGATTACTGTTTCTACAGCTTCTTCACCTACTTTTTGAGCTATTTTATTGATTCCCGACTCAAACAGACTGGTAGTATAAGAGCCTTCGGGCATTTCTTCATGACGTTTGTCAATGAAATCTTGCAATGCTTTCAGGAACATAACCGGTTCTTCGTTTTTCTCACCCCAACAAGTATCTGTACCAGTATGACACACGGGACCTACCGGGTTTACCTGAATCAGTAGTGTATCATTGTCGCAATCGGCCTTTATAGATACCACATGAAGGAAGTTACCGCTTTCTTCGCCTTTTGTCCACAAACGATTCTTGGTACGGCTAAAGAATGTAACTTTTCCGGTTTCTACCGTTTTATCATAAGCTTCTTTATTCATGAAGCCTAGCATCAAGACTTTACGTGTCTCGTTGTCCTGTATGATAGCCGGAACGAGTCCGTTCATTTTATCGAAATCCAATTCCATTTTTATATAAGTTCTAATTACTATTCCAATTTACAATTATGATCTATTCGCCTATGGAGTTTTTTTTTGCAAATATCTTATTCTATTTATCTAAATAGATTATTCATCAGCATGGAAACCCGGCCGGGGTGCCTCACCCCCTGATGGTAATTCCTTCGCCGCAGCCTAAAGGCTAATTTTTGCTACGCAGCAATTACCTAGTGGTAATTCCTTCGCCGCAAAGATACGATTTTAATTCGGGAATTTTAATTTCTCCGAAGTGAAAAACGCTGGCAGCCAATGCAGCATCTGCCTTTCCTTGTGAAAAGACATCGCGGAAATGCTCTTTACAGCCCGCACCTCCCGAAGCAATGATAGGAATGGAAAGCTGATCCGCCAAAGCGGCAAGTGCATCATTTGCATAACCGGCCTTTACACCATCGTGATTCATGCTTGTGAAGAGAATCTCTCCTGCTCCGCGTTCCTGGGCCTCTTTTGTCCACTCGAACAGGTCTTTATCTGTTTCGATACGTCCTCCATTCAAGTAACATTTCCAACCATTTTCGGCTTGTTTGGCATCTACTGCCAACACACAAACCTGCGAACCGAAATTCTTTGCAATCTCGTCAATCAATTGAGGATTACGGATAGCGGAAGAATTGATAGAGATCTTATCCGCCCCTGCATTCAACAGGCGGTCCACATCACTTAATTCGTTGATTCCGCCACCTACCGTAAATGGGATATTGATATTAGCAGCAATCCGTTTTACCAATTCCGTAAAAGTCTTACGTCCTTCATGACTTGCAGTAATATCCAGGAAAACAAGTTCATCTGCTCCTTGTTCACTGTAAGCGCGGCCTAACTCTACCGGATCACCGGCTTGGCGCAAATTGACAAAATTCGTTCCTTTCACGGTTTGTCCGTCTTTTATATCCAGACAAGGTACTATTCTTTTTGCTAACACAATTCTACTTTTATTTATTGTTCAACAATTTATAATCTATATCCCTGAAGTTTGATTCTTTGTTTCCTCTTATAATAAGGTAGCCATTTATAATATAAACAGCCATTTCATTCTGGTACGCTAATTATAAAAAGATTCTCAAATCTTTTAAGGTGATATGTCCTTCGTATAATGCCTTACCGAAAATAACTCCGGGAACACCAGCTTCATCCAAAGCAACAATATCATCCACCTTACTCACCCCGCCACTAGCCATCAGATAGAGGTCAGGGAATTTTGCCAGCATCTCCTTATATAAATCAATAGAAGGCCCACTCAACATTCCGTCACAGCTAATATCCGTACAGATTACTTTGCGTATACCTTTATCCATATAATTTTCAAGAAATGGAAAAAGCTCACAGGCACTTTCGTCTTTCCAACCGTTGACGGCTATCTTATGATCTTTTACATCTGCCCCCAAAATGATTTTTTCACTGCCATATATTTCCAGCCAATGACAGAACAATTCCGGGTCTTTCACCGCAATGCTTCCACCTGTAACCATCTGTGCTCCACTCTCAAAAGCAATTTTCAAATCTTCATCACTCTTTACTCCACCACCAAAATCGATAACGAGAGAAGTGTGCGCAGCAATCCGTTCCAACACCCGATAATTGACTACATGATGAGAAGCAGCACCGTCCAGATCTACTACATGAAGCCTGCGAACACCGTTCGCTTCAAACTCCTTGGCAACTTCCACCGGATTTTCGTTATATACTTTCTTACTGTCATAATCTCCCTGGGAAAGACGTACGCACTTTCCGTCAATAATATCAATGGCTGGAATAATTTCTATCATCTATTATTTATTTGCTAAAAGTTTATTATAAATTATGATGGAGTTTATTATAAACGGCAACATAGTTTATTATAGATTCAAAAAGTTCGTCAGAATCTTTTCTCCCGTCTTACCGCTTTTCTCCGGATGGAACTGGGTGGCATAAAAGTTATCTTTATGCAATGCAGCACTAAACGGGTGAATATAATCTGTTGTAGCAGCAGTAAAGTCACAGGTAGGCACATAAAAGCTATGTACAAAATAGACAAACTCTTCTTCGGTGAATCCTTCAAACAATTTGCTATTCGTTTTTCCAATGGTATTCCATCCCATGTGCGGCACTTTATCTTCATGTTTCTGCGGAACAAAACGCTTCACGTCCACATCAAAGATATTCAAACAATCGACCTCTCCTTCTTCGGAATACCGGCACATCAACTGCATACCGAGACAAATTCCAAATACAGGCTGACGGAGATTTTTTATCAGTTTGTCCAGTCCCGTTGCTTTCAAGTGGTTCATGGTAGTTTCTGCCTCTCCCACTCCGGGGAAAATAACTTTATCTGCCGATTGGAGTTCTTCTTTATCAGCAGTAATCACCGCTTCCACACCCAACCGCTTCAAAGCATAATCCACAGAACGAATATTGCCGGCATTGTATTTTACAACTGCTACTTTCATCAGCTAAATATTACTGTTTTATTTTTATAAGCCAAAACTTTACGCTCAATGTGCTTCTGTACTGCACGCGAAAGAACGATTTTTTCCAAATCCTTTCCTTTATTTACAAGGTCTTCAATGGCGTCTTTATGAGTAATACGCACCACGTCCTGCTCAATAATCGGTCCTGCATCCAGTTCAGTCGTTACATAGTGACTGGTTGCACCGATAATCTTCACACCTCTCTGGAATGCCGCATGATAAGGCTTCGCTCCTACAAACGCAGGAAGGAAAGAGTGGTGGATATTGATAATCTTATTCGGATAAGCATTAATCATCTGCTCGGAAATTACCTGCATATAGCGCGCCAATACAATAAATGTAATATTATGCTTGGCAAGCAGTTCCATCTCCTTACGCTCCTGCTCTTCTTTCGTCTCCTTTGTGATAGGAAACAGATAGAAAGGAATTCCGAACCGCTCTGCTACATGCTGCAAATCCGGATGGTTACTTATAATAAGAGGTATTTCTACATTCCATTCTCCGGCTGTATATCGTGCCAATATATCGAAAAGACAATGTGACAGCTTGGAAACGAAAATAGCCATACGTGGTTTTACATCAGAGAAATAAAGGCGAAAATCCATTTCATATTTTTGCCCGTAGAGAGTTCTGAAATAATCTTCAATTTTCTCCTGCGGAACCAGAAAGTCTTTCAGTTCCCATTCAATACGCATAAAGAATATGTTCTCTACATGATCTACATATTGATCCAGATAGATAATATTTCCTTTGTTTACCGTAATAAAGTCTGTCACTTCCGCAAGGATTCCCGGTTTGTCGGGACAGTGCAATAACAGTTTGGCTGTTGTCATCATTCTTTTTACTAATTAACGATTCTAGGCGGATAATTTTCCACCTTTCTTATTTTAGTCCGCAAAAATAACGATTTATTGCAAAATTACGAATTATTCAAGCAGAAAGTTGATATAAAAACGGTGATTTCTTACAGATAGAAAGATATCGGGAGTTATTTTCTATGAATAGAATGACAAACTTCAGGATAGTGACGCTATTGACTTCGGATAGTGACGCTATCCTATCGTGATGGCGTCACTATAACAACCGGATAGCGTCACTATCCGAAGAGAAAAAAAACAATATTTTTTTCATTACAAAAGTACTCAAAATGAGACACTAAGCATTTTTATCGTTTTTTCTTGAAAAAAACTTTTCTCAAAACGCTTGCAGATTTATAAAAAACAACTACCTTTGCACCCGCAATCGAGAGAGATGCAGATTAATAAATTGAAATTCTGGTGCGTTAGTTCAGTTGGTTAGAATACATGCCTGTCACGCATGGGGTCACGGGTTCGAGTCCCGTACGCACCGCTTCTTTCATTAAGAAGTAAAAGAGAATAGAAATGAGTTAATCCAATTAAAATTTGGTGCGTTAGTTCAGTTGGTTAGAATACATGCCTGTCACGCATGGGGTCACGGGTTCGAGTCCCGTACGCACCGCTTCTTAAGAAAGTGAAACAAAGAAAAAGCTCTGTAATTCAATGATTACAGAGTTTTTTTATTTCACTTTTCTACTTTGTACACAGTTGGCTATCTAGCCGGAAATCATATTCTCGAAGCTAACTTCAAGGTTTTCAAATCATAGATTAAGATTTCATCCTTATCTGTTTTGTCATACTTGTTATTATTGTTTGTATCATAATAACCTGCGACGACAAGTTTACCTGTTTGTGTATTGACAGTCCCAGTACGGACAAAAATTTATCTTCCGTTAATTGAGTCATTTCTTTTCCGAGCGTATCGCACTCCCCCATAAGGTATTGTACCTTCCAATTCATTTTTCCTGAATGGAAAAGTTATAGTTTTTACTTCACGCCCTTCATCATTGCTCTTTGAATGATAAAAAGTTTCCTATTGTAAACTGAATAATCATATTTTAATTGTATTATTCGATATTTTACCACAATTACTACTACAAAAGTCAATTAAATATCACACCTTTGTACTCACTAAAAATTAGAATCATATATGAAAGAAGTAATATTTGTAATTTTAGAAGGGTTCGCCGACTGGGAAGGCGCATATATAGCTACCTGTTTGAATCAGGGAGTCAAGCCCGGAAATCCTATTAGTTATAAAGTGAAAACCCTATCAATAACTCAAGAACCCGTAAGTTCAATAGGCGGATTCAGAGTGCTGCCTGATTATAGGCTAAAAGATATGGCGGAAGATTATGCGGGGCTGGTGTTAATTGGCGGTATGAACTGGTTCTCACCTGAAGCTGAATTAATAGTTCCACTTGTAGAAAAAGCTATTAAAGAAAAGAAATTAGTTGCCGGAATATGTAATGCTTCTGTTTTTCTGGGTATGCACGGTTTCCTTAATGAGGTAAAGCATACCAGCAATACGCTCAATTATCTAAAACAGTATGCTGGGGATAAATATACAGGCGATTCGAACTATATCAATGAACAAGCTGTAAGAGACGAGAATATTGTAACTGCCAACGGAACCGGGCAATTGGAATTTTGCAAAGAAATATTATATGCATTAGAAGCTGATACTGCCGATGCGATAGAGGAAAGTTATCTGTTTTATAAAAACGGATTCTGTCCGGGAGCATAAAATGAATGAAAGAATGACCATTCTTAAAAAAGGAATATTTAAGCAATCAGAAAGAGAGACAATAGCATAACGATTTAAGAAAAATAGAAAAAAGCCCGGCATCTGTCGGGAGAAAGTTCTTTATTATTATCATTTGGGACATATATCATCCAAATAGCAGCTATTTTCCATTATTCATTCACCATTCAACATAAAATATTAAGATAACCGTTCTTTTTATTATTCCTATCCTTTCTAACAGTTATGCCAAACTAGAGAAAAACCACCCTCAAAAAGACCAGTTTCAGCTTCCTCACCGATGACAAACAAGTTCCTCGGTGAGGAAGCTAGCGACGCACACCGAGGAACACCCCGCTCCTCACCGAGGAACGAACGCTTTGCCAACAAGAAAAGATGCATTCCGTATGTAGTTTTATGCGAAATAGACCTGTATTTCCGCATATTATTGCACTATTTTATGCCGTTTATTCACTGGTTCATTGTTTTTAAAGTTGCTATTCTTTTATACAATCTTAAAAATAGCACATTGAGACTATAAAAGCGCTGTCTCTTAGTATCTCTTATATACTATGAGTTTTATTCTACGATAAAGCTCTCCGATTTGAAATTACTATAAAACCTACCGGAAGTTGCCGTAAATTTCAATACACAATAGTCGGGATCTGTCACTCCTTCCGGGTAATACATGGTATCACCCTCCTGCCAAATCATTTCTTTGCTGGCACTGTCTGTCAATACTTCCATTGTACCCCGCAGCATCGCACCTCTAAAAAATCTTGTATCACAAAAGTAAATACACGCATGATTGTTTTCCCGGTATTGCGCCACACGCATGGATGAAGTATTCGTTGTCAGATAAATCGTTTTTATCCCTTCCCTTTTTCTTGGCTGCAACATTGCCTTGATATTAGGAAATCCCTCCCTGTCTATAGAACCGATAAAAGCTGTTTTCAACTTATCAATCATGTTCCCTACTGTTTTTTCTGCGTCTCTCATCATTTCATTTTTTATTGTTAGTTATTATCTGATGCGAAAGTAGAGAAATAGAAGAGGAACGGCGTAATAAAAAGAAAGGGGAAAATAGTACTTTTTACGGTTTATGTGTTTTCCGATAAAGTAATGGAGTTTCTCCCGTATGTTGCCGGAAGCTGCGAATAAAATAGGAGACCGTTGAAAAGCAGAGTTCAAAAGCAATATCCGATATAGGGACGTTTGTATAAACGAGCAGTCTTTTAGCCTCATCCATCACTTTATTCTGAATATATTGTTTGGCGCTGAACCCCATTGTCGAGGTTACCATCTCATTCAAATAGTTTGAAGTAATGCAGAGTTTATCCGCATAATACTGAACCGAGTGTTGCTCTTTCGAATGGATATTTACCAAATTCATGAATTTACTTACATGATTATTAGACGCTTCTCTGCTCCTGCCCTCCTCTATCGAAGTCATTTTAAGATAAGCCCGGTCCAATAACATCAGGACTTCATAAAGCAACGCTCTCAATACATGCACATCGTTTTGCTGATACGAGTCGATCTCCATCTTTATATGATGCAAAATTTGGAGTATACGGGCATAAAGCTCATCTGGCAAATGCAGTCTTGATGAAAAGCTTTCCAGCTGAAAAAACGAAAGATGCTGTACAAACAAAGAATCTTTAAAGAGGGAAGACAAGAACTCTTCCTCGAAAATCAGCGCATAACCATTGATGATATGACGCGTATCCCAGTTCCGGATTTCTCCCGGTTTAGAGAATAGAACGTCACATGGGGTTACTTCATAGGTTTGGTTATCGACTGAAAACGTCCCTTTACCTTCTGTTATAAAAGTAACATCATAATAATTCAACGTGTGAATAGCACTTTCAGCCAAGAACTTCTTCACATATTTCAGTTCTACCACATCGACCAAAAGTTCGCTTCCATACTTATTCTTATAAAAAGTATATCGAGGTATTGAGTTTTTCATTTGGAATACAAAAATAATATTCCTTACCAAATAATCCAAAGACTTTTCAAACTCAATTTTGAATAGTCAATGAACCATCTGATAAGGAATACATAGAAAAATAGATGTCCAGGTTATATTTCCTATTTAGAACTTCCAGCCATATATCCCAAACTGGTTACATCGGCACCCAGATAATGAGTAATATACTTCAAAGGTACCCTGTACAGAATATCTGGGATTTCTGCCAATAAAGAAAGATACCTCTCTCTTACCGTCAGTTTACGAACGTTCATATTCTCTTCTTCTTTAAAATAGAACTGATATTCCATCAGTTGACGAACCAAGTTGGCAAACGAAATAGATGTTGCGCACAACTCTTCAATCTCCTCTTCGCTGATGTAATAAGCAGCACATTTCGTCAGCGCCTTTACAGCATATTGACTGGAGTTATAGCACAATACAGCATCCCCTTCAGATAAAAACCGGATGGTTCTATCCTCTCCTTCATGAGTCGTGTATGTATGCAGAATGCCGGAAACAATAATATACAAGCTCTGCTCGGGCATTGTGGCAGATGCAATCGTTTCTCCTTTATCCAGATACACCATTTCCATACGAGCCAACAGCTCTTTCACTTCTTTTTCATCAACCTGATACTCAAAACAGAGTTTCTTCAAATAAGCTTCCATACAAAATAGATTTTAGTTAATATATGTCACCTAAAAACACCTAATTCGACATAGCAGGCATCAATGTGCCTCTCAAGTATAATTTCCTTTGGGTATATCGCAAATACCAGATACAAATCAATAATGAAACCACCGTTGAAATGGGTGGAGCAAATCCCATGATAAACAGCGACGAGCTATCCATCTGACTGAACCAGTATGACAATGGTATACGGAACAGAAACGTGGCTATCAGACTGTGAATCATCGGGAATAACGAGTTCCCTTGTCCGCTGAAATAAGAATTGATGCAGAACACAAAACTGACTACGATACAGTCGATGCTATATCCCCGCAGGTACTCTGCTGCCATTGCCACCACAGCGGCATCTTTCGTAAAAAAAGCGGTAAGAGTCTCCGGCAGGAATTGCGAATACACGCAAACCGACACACCGAAAACAAGAGCAATCCCTATTCCGGAAGCAAGACATTTATTCATTCTCTTGATAAGTCCCGCCCCGTAATTTTGTGCAGTCATGGTTGCCACAGCCGATGATATAGCCATCGGAGGCAACATGGCAAACACTATGATTTTCTCAACAACACCTAAAGAAGCAGACGCAATGACTCCCATCTGATTCACAATGACAGTGATTATCAGAAATGAAACATTGATTAAAGCATCTTGCAAAGCAATAGGCGCTCCCAATACCATGATCTTTTTAGACAGATTCCGGTTCAAACGGATATCCTTCCGTGAGAAATCAAAGTGGAATCCATGCCGGTATAAGAACCAAAGCGCTATTCCAAAGCTAACGCCTTGCGCGGTTACAGTAGCAATAGCCGCTCCTGTAGCTCCCCAATGGAAATAGCCGACCAGTATAAAATCGAGCACTATATTGATTATACATGCCAAGCCTACAAAATAAAGCGGTGTCTTTGAATCACCCAATCCACGCAGGATACCACATACAACGTTATACCCTATTATGAACAGAATACCAGCCGAACATACCAGAATATAGTTTTTAGTATCAGCCATCGCTTCCGCAGGCGTGTGCATCAGTTCGGTTATCTGCCCATGAAATGCCAGCATGACCAAGGTCAGCAAGACTCCTACGATTGAAAATAGCCACACGGAAGAACCGATTGTAAAAGCTACTTTCCGGTCATCTTTTGCTCCGATAGCGATAGCAATCAGCACGGTTGTGCCTGTCGTAATGCCAAGAATAATACCCGTAATCGTCTGCATCACCTGACTGCCGATAGCCACAGCCGCCACACTTGCCGAATCATCATATTGCCCCACAACAAACAAGTCGGCTCCACCATAAAGTGCCTGAAGCACATTGGCAATAAGAAAAGGTACTGCAAATTGCAGCAATACCTTCGGAACACTTCCTTGTGTCAAATTTAACTCTTTCATAGTTTCTCCGCTACTTTACCTCTTATCTTAAATTGTTACAATAAAAAATAGTGCCGGACAAGCGAATGATTTACACCATTCATCTTATCCAGCACTATAATTATCTATTATAGCACCCTCCGATGAGGATTTTTATGCCTGTCCCTATTTTCGGGCTGCAAATATGGGCTTTGTTTTTATAACTACCAAATTATAACTGATTTTTATTTTTGAATGGTACAATCAGGTATCAATGTGAAGCTTTTATTGCAGCCGCTTTTCTACTCCCGGAAGCGGAAGAAAGCAGCCAATCGGTCCGGATTCAGCGTGTAGCGGGCACGTTCTTTTAAAAGTGGTTCGGCGTTCATCACTGCACAAGAATGAGACACCACTGACATCATCTCCCAATCCTTCAGTGAATTTCCGACAACCAATACTTGGTCAAGGGGAAAAGCTAAAGCCTTGCATATATGAAGCACTCCTTTCCGTTTATCAATTTCCTTATGGATAACCGTAATAAGAGGTGGTTTATAAAACACCTGATAAGGTTTCTCTTTTAAGCGAGAAAGAATATTTATTCTCTCTTCCTTATCATAAACCAGCATGCTGTATTTATAGACTTGACCTTCATAGCTATGCGCCGTTATCTTTGTGGATTCTTCGTTTATGTCCAGTAGCAATTCAACCGGCATACACTGGCTCTGCCCGCCATATACCAGTAATCCACCGTCGGCAAACACCCCTCCTTCAAACAGGCTGAAAAGAGTCTTGCCTAACTTTCTCCGTGCCTGTTGCATAGATAAAGAAGTAGCAAGATATAAGGGAACAAATTGCGCTATGTACCGCAAAGCATGGGCATAACTTTCTGAAACCCTTCCCTGTGCATCGGTAAGTGTTCCATCCACATCAAAAAACACGGAAGTAATGAAAGGCTTATCCGGGATCCGCCAAAATGCACCTGCTCCCATTATTCGATGCAAAGGATGATTAGTCAAATTACTGAAAGCAATGTAACAATCACAGACCTTCCGCCGACAAGGAAGCAAGGGGTCCAAGATCTGATTCTGATAAAGATTTCCTATCTTCACCTGACTTCGGGGACAAGCAAAGATATCTCCTTTCCAATCAATAAAACAACTACTTCTCCCTCCCGAACAGATAGTCCATTGAGCCGAAGCGTTTTTTAAATCATACTCAAAAAGGTTATCCAGTTGCGTAAAAAAACGAATATCTTCTACGCTCAACGGAGACTTCAAACCTTGCATAGCATTAATAAACAAATAAATATCCGGCAAAAGAGCATTTCGCAAATCGCTAAGTACACTTTTTGCCATCGGATTGCCTACCGCTCCGGCACAGACCTGTATTCCTGCATTATAAAGCGTATGAAGTCGCCGGACAAAACTTTCTACTGAAGTCATTTCCGGATGAAAGCTGGCCCAAATCTTTATCTTACTTATCAATGCCGGTGTAGCCGGAAATTCGTCCAGCCATTCATCGGCCGAAAAAGAAAGATTAGTCTGACAGGAAATTCCGGCCACTTGTGGCAACGCCGCTAAATGAATGATCCCTTTCCGATAATAACGATGTATCAATGCTTCACCGTAAGGAATAATAAATAACTGCAACGGTCCCCCTTTCCATTGTTCAATAGCCGTAATAAAACGGTTCCACGCCTGTTCATCCTGCGTAGTGGCTGTCAGATGTGACTTTTTGCCGAAAGGACAGTAAGAGCAGGTATAATTGCAGCTATTCAATTTACCGCGATAATAGATACGCTTGATGGAAAGTAAATCCCCCTCGTTTTTCATTTCCATTTCGTTCAATAAGAATAAGTTTCCATCAGCCCTCTTATTTCAGGAGTAATGAACAACTGACCAATATAATCAGAATATCCTATTCCTTCGGAAGTAAGACAAATGCGGTCATCTGTATTTTCTATCCATTGCCGTTCTGCCAGTTGCCGGAATAATGGAATATCATCCGGTGATTCGCCAAAACGACGCTTATATTCGGCTTTATCAAGCCCCATATAATACATCAGATTTTTAATGATGAAACGTTGCCTTCGTTCTTCTTGAGAGAGAATAAATCCATTGCGAGCTACTGTAAAATCAGCAGTGCCCATATAGTCATCTATCTCTCCGGCAATGCAGTGTTGAGAAACAGTATACCGGGTGGCATAATGTAAATTACCCAAGTAACTACGTCCGCCGGAACCACACGAAAGCATCACTTCATCTCCACAGGAAATTTCCGCATCAGTAGACGGATGATGAATAAAACGCCGCATCGAAGTTTGTAGAAAGCCTCTGTCTTTCAACAGATCACGGGCGGTACAATACATCCGGAAACAGACATCATCAGGTTCCCGCTCCGTGATAGCTGTTCCCTGTCGCACATATAACGGATAGATAAAGAGTTCGTTAGGCTGAAACAGAAGAGCCTGCTCCAAGGAATAGAGAAAACTATCCACTGTTTGTCCTTTGATTCCGTAAATCAAGTCGATATTAAAAAAAGGAAATTCCATCTTCCGGATAGTTTCCAACGCCTGATTGATCGTGTCTTGCCGAGGACGTCTTTTCAAAGCGGTTAACTCTTCGTTGAGAAAACTTTGTATACCGATACTTATACGATCCACTCCTGCCTGTTTCAACCATGTCAAACGGGCAGGATCAGCATACTCCGGTGAGGTTTCTATGGAAGTAAAAGCATGTGAGGGATGCACTCCGAACAGGGCAGCCGTCTCCAATAAGTATTCCAGTTGGGAAACGGTGAGAAGCAACGGTGTACCTCCTCCAATGGCGAAACTGTCAAAGATCAGTCCGGTGGTGAGAGGTGACAATTGTTGTGCCTGCTTATGAAGGGTTTCCAAATAAGTTGCGATATAATCCGCACGATTGGTTTGTAGAGAAAACAGGTTACAATATCCACATTTATGACTACAAAAAGGAATATGGAAATAGAGCGATGCCTTCTGCCCTTCCACCTGTTCCAGGTAAGGAAGCAGCGAAACCGGAGATGGAAAAGGACGATAGGCAGTTTTATGTGGATAGCTATACATATAGTCTACATATCGTGGTAGCTGTTGATTCATTGTTTCGTTAAAATAAAGTGTTTGTAAGGGACTGTATAAACCGTTTCGTGAGATATGCAATGGTATTCATACCCATCTTCACCATAACAAGTGCCATGATCGGAAAGGGCAATCACCAGCGTATTGCTCCGTTTCTGAAAAGCCTGAAACAAACAAGGTAACTGACTGTCAATATATTGCAGGGCAGCCGCATGTGATTCTTTATCATCTTTCATTTTACCCTCCACATAATGACAGTTCGGATAATGGATAGCAGAAAAATTGATATACATAAAGATCCGTTTGTCGTCCGGATAATTTTCTAGTTTTTTCAATGCAAAATCAATCTGTTTTTCAGTACTATCGGGTGCTGTGCATCCAAAGGTAGGCAGCCAATAACTTTTAGTAAAGTAACCGGGGAATACACGCCCCAGCTCATTACGCTTGCTAAAGAAGTTTACGCCACCTATACAAATCGTTTCATAGCCTGTATGGGCAAGGCTCTGCACAAAGGTTGCTTCTGTAAATGGATAACTTCCTTTGGGCGGAATACGTCCTGTACCCGCTTGCACGGGGAAAAACAACCAGTTACGACTACGCAGTGAATGAGGTTCTGCCGGAGAAGGCAGAAATCCGGCAAAGATGGCAAAATGAGACGGGTAAGTGAAATTTCCCGGAGCATGTCTTTTCTCCCATTCTCCTCCATGGCTGTTCAGTACAGGCGTTCTTCCGGCCGCTTCTTCCTCTTTGCTGACATCATACCGCAAGGTGTCAAAGCAAAGCATCAATATATCATGAGTACCCACCACCTGATTCATATCCAGATCCGGATGACGGGTCTGTTCGCCAGCCGGCAGTTCATCTATTTGCATGGTTATATTTCTTTTTTATGTTTTTTATTTGTTGAGTATAAATAGAATTATGAGCAAACATATCCTGATAAACATGGTCTCCTTGTCCGTTGACTTCTATTATATAAGGAATATCCGTCCCTCTTTCTATCAATACATCTACTCCTGCATAACGCAAATCCAAGGATTGCACAGCTTCCTGACATTGAAAATAGATTTGTTGCCGTACCTCTTCGGATAGAGACAATTCATTCCACCAATGCGCCTTGTTGTTCAGGTGTAAATTCGTTATGCTTCCTTTACTGCATCTCACAACGATATAATCTATTTCAGACTCCCGGCACACTACCCGAAGGTCGTAATTTTCTCCTTGCAATTGTGCTTTAGGAATCCATTCTTCGAGGATAGCTTCTGTTTGTATCACAGCTTCTGCCAACGGGATTATCTCTTTTTCCACGCTCAAACGATTGATTCGTTTGGTATTATGAATCACTCCGTCCACTTGCCGCAACGTAGTATAGACTACCCACTTATTCCGGTTGGGCTGATAACGAATCGCCATAATGCCTCCCGCACCCGAACCATAACGGGGTTTTAAAAAGCATCCTCTACCACAATCGGCAAGAAGCTGCCGTAACTCATCGAAAGAGTGTGGAGACGGTAACATCGGAGTCACTTTCAGCCCTTTGTCCATCAGGACTTCTTTTGTTTCCTTTTTATCAAGAGCACGCAACAAAGCATCAGGAGTATTTAAAAAGCACACATCATCAGGCAGGCTCATCTCGCTCAAACGTTGCAATGTCTCCTTATATGCCTGATTCAACAGCGCATATTTCAGGAAATCAGTTTCATCACTTACACAGGGTTCCAGTTTGATAACTGCCTGCCGCAATAGCGGCAAGCAGCTAAAAAGTTCCTCATAAGTCATAAAACAAACTTCTGTCTGCAAGTGCTTACCTGCTTCAACAAAGTATTCTATACGTTTGGATAAAGAGTTGCTGACAACGATTATCTGCATCTCCTATTCTGTAATCATCGGGTAATACCACAATTCACCATCATATTCATCCGCCTCTTCGGTTTCGGCAATGTCTATTTTCATAGGAAGGTTCTGCAACTGTTTCTTCATGTCCTTACTCAAATAATTATAGCGCATATTGATAAACTTCAAGTGAGCGATTTTATCCATATTATCCAGCAATAACTGTGCACCTTCATCTTTCAGAGTACCGGCCGAAATATCCATGGTTTCAAGTTGAGGAAGAATATCCGATTCCAGGAACATTTCTACAATACTATCCTGTTCTTCAGAGTTAACAAGCCCCAGATAAGTCAGCTTCGGGAAACGCTCTTTGGAGAAAAGCGGACGGAAGATCTCAATGTCACCTTCAAATCCGTAATCTTCCACACCAACATATAGAATCAGTTTTTCCAGATTGGGAAAATCAGAAGCAAGAATGTCCTCTACCACTTCAGTAGGCAGACCACCACTGATTATTTCCAGCGACCGCAACTCCGGACGTGAAGTTTTTCCCAAGCGCAGATTGTTTGTTCCTTTTATTTTCAGATCCTTCAATTTAGGCATACTATCGAGCAGCGGACTAAGGTCGGCTTGTTCAATCCATGAAATCTCCTGTTCTTCCTGTTCAATATCACCCCAAAACAGGCCTTCTATCTGTGCAAACTTGTCCTTATTTTCAATGAGGCCTTGTAACAAAGCCGAACAGTCATCACCTTCATAATCCCAACAGCCAATCGTTATTTGCTTATATTCAGAGAGATGCTTGTCTTTCAATATCTTATCCAAAAGCTTCACATCGTTTTCATACTCATCATAGCTCAATGTATATTTCTTAGCTTCCACTTTCATTTCACGTGCAGTTTCTTCGGCAGTTTCCACATAACCTTTCTTTGTCTTCTCTGCAATCAGTTTGTTGGCAGCCTTTTCAGCGTCTTCAGTAGTTGCGTAGTTTTTCACTTGTGTTTGTCCGTCAGTCCCCAGCTTACCATAATTTACAGTAACATCTGTTCCGACTACCTCTATACTCCAGAATTTCTGCGATTTAAAATCTTGGAAAACGAATACTCTCTTCATAATACAGTTTTTAATGGTTGATATTTGCACACTCAACACAGAACGCGCATGAACAATACTTGCAAAAATAGCTATTTTATGTAATGTACAAAGAAATCTGTTTACTAATCTTTCAGGCTTATTCAAAAATAAGCCGCTTATCTATAAAACCAGTACATACAACAAAGGCTGCCTTTTGGGCAGCCTTCATTATTCTATTTATGTAATCTATCTGTTTAATCTTCAATCGTACATATACTTACACGGTTCCAATCCGGTTCAGTAAACATGTCGCCTACGCCCTGACCTTCAGCAGTGATGCGGGATGCACTAATCTTGTATTTATTAACAAGGATAGTTTTTACAGCCTCTGCACGTGCAGCAGCGATTCTTGCGTTGACCTCCACACTACCTTCCGGAGAAGCGTATCCTTTAATAACTACTTTTGAGTCAGCATATTTCTTCATGTATGAAGCTACACGTTCCACGTTAGGAAGTTGGGAAGCGTCAACCGATGATTTACCTTGTCTGAAAGTAATGATAGATTCAGGTACACGGGCGGTTTTCACTACTGTCTCTACCGGAACAACTTTTGTACGACAGGCTTCAAGTTCTTCTTGCAGTCCGTTGATGCGCTGGTTGGCGTTGCTGATCTGACCGTCTTTGTTGTTCACTTCCGAACGAAGCGCATTGATGGAAGAGTTCAATCCGTCAATTTCAGCTTGGTTGTACACTCTCACTTTTGCAAAATGATGTGTTCCGTTACTTGTCTTAAAGTGATATGTCAATCCGGCTGTCAATTCGAAACCTGCGTTATTGGCATTGAAACGGCTCTTTGTTTCGGGGTAAGTGCCTTGCATATCATATACAATGGCAGGTTTGATACCCAATGTCCATGCTTTGCTTTCGCCCAAGTTGAAGTTGAAATTCAATCCCAAACGGGTAGACCAAGTGTTCTGATCTCCATCACCATTCACATAATAATGTAACCAGCCCATTCCTGCAACGGCTTCCACTTCAAACAAACGGGGTTCGCCTTTGTAACCTGCAAACAGGTTCATCAGGTTGACTTTACCCAATACGCTGACGTCGGAAGCATCGAAAGATGTTTTACTCGGAGTAGTATTAATGTATCCCATTCCTTGGAATCCCAAACCGAAGATAGGAGTTAATTGCTTGGAAACTCCCACTCCAAAAGCAGGACGCATACTTTTAAAGAAAGCACTGTGAGTAAGGGGAGTGATTGCACCGGCATTGACTTCCACAGACCAATTGTCTGTTACTTTTGTACCTTCTACAACTGATTGGGCATTTGCTGTAACGCCACCCAATATCAAGGCTAATAAAATAATCGATTTTCTCATAATCATAAGTTTTAAAATGTAATGTTTTATCTGCTAAATCATTAGAAATGTTTTATTTGTCCATGTCTAACTTTCTAGTTCATTTTTTAATTCGTTATTCACTTTAAACAACATATCATATCAAAAATTAGTTCGCAAGCCTAGTAGCCAATTAACATCTATTGTGTTTTCGAGCAATCTAAAATATGAAAAATAGAACATCGACCGGGAGTTGTCAAAAGAAACATTAAAATCAACGTCTATATCGCATAGGGAACGGAGTAATGGAAGATATAAGCTATCGTTTCCTTCCTCGTCCTTCCAAAAAGATTTCTAAAAAAAAACGCTCAAACGGATGCTGTTTTACCGTTTGGGCGTTACTTTTGGGGGGTGAAATTATATACTATACTTTTATTATCAATTCCCTACTATCCTTCTTCCTCTACTAACCATCGACTCAAATTGCGTTCTTCCTTACTGAACTCTGCACCTATTTTCACTATACGGCAACCATTAGTAGTATAAGGTATGAGATAGCCGCGATTATTAATCTGTGCCAATGCTTCTTCTGCGGTACCGTTTAGCTTAAATTCGAAGACATAAACAGCATTTGCTGTTTTCACCACAGCGTCAGCACGTCCCAGGGCACTTTGCACTTCGGCGTTAATAAACTGCCCCAGTAGTTTAAAAACAAGATAGAATACCACTTGATAGTGACGCTCTGTCTTATCATTCAGTTCGTAGGGAAAATCGGCAAAGAACGCACGAAGACGGGTGAGGAAAGCCTCAACATCTCCTGCCCTTAGTTCTTTTACAAACTGTCCGATATAGAAGGGGGCTTTCGATTCATCCAACGAGGTATAAAACGGAGTGATAAAATTAAGAAAGCCATACTTCACCTCATCATTGGGGTAACCCAGCTTGTAGAGACGCACTTCTGTATCATATCCTTTAATGGTCAGATAGCCGCTTTGATAAATCATCGGCACAGGGTTGTTCACGTCAGCACGGTCGTCGGTAAGAGAGGCGGCAGTTACTTCCAATCCGTCCAGTTCACGCAAATCATAATGGGTCTTCTTCAGCATTTCGGCAAGGAAAGTGGGTGTTCCACTGGCAAACCAGTAATTCTCAAACATCCCGCTCCTAAGCACATTCAGTATGCTGAACGGGTTGTACATACCTTCCTTACGGACATAGTTGAAATGATATCCGTCATACATACGAGTAAGGTATGCCATACAATCTTCTTTTGTCAAACCGTTCCTTTCTGCCAACCGTTCCAGTTCCGGGACGAAATTGGCTTCAATTTCCGGGCGGGTCATACCACAAAGAGCATTGTATTGCGGGTCGAAGCTGATATCGATCAGTTGGTTGAGAGTGCTGAATATACCCATTTGAGCAAATTTGGTCACTCCGGTGATAAAGACGAAGCGCAACCAGGGGTCTGCTGATTTCAGTACAGTATAAAAAGCGGTGAGCATTTCGCGGAACTTGTCTTGTAATTCCGGATTATGCATGGAGCGAAGCAGCGGTTTGTCGTACTCGTCAATAAGAACAACTACGCCACGACCTGTTTGTCGATAAGCTTCTTTAATGACTTGCATGAAACGACCGGAATAACTCAAACCTTCCTCACTGGTTCCATAGACTTTTTCCCAACTACGAAGCTGCAATTCAAGTCCGTTTCTCAATCCTTCTATTTCAGAGTAATCCTCGGCATTAAGGTCAAGATGCAGTACAGCGTGTTCGTTCCATTCTGTTTCGAGCTGCTCAATGGCAAGTCCTTCAAAAAGCTCTTTCTTTCCACAGAAATACGCTTCCAGTGTAGAAAGCAGCAGACTTTTGCCAAAACGACGCGGACGGCTAAGGAAATACGGATTGCCCGTTGAGGCAAGTTCGTAGACAAATGCTGTTTTGTCAACATACAAATAGCCGTCGCGACGAAGTCTCTCAAAACTTTGTATTCCGATAGGCAGATTGCGCCGGGGTCCTTTCAAACGGTCCATGATATCCATAACTTCTTCTCTTTATAAATGAAACCTTTGCAAAGATAACAAATCTTGCAGTGAATCGATCATCAAATATGAGGTTTTATTATCTCGTCCTGCAAAGTTTCCGACAGATAAAAACAGGTATTCAAAGTGCATTTCAAAACAAAGCTGATAGATAACATAGAGTAACAATAACAAGAATAGTGGAGAAACTATATTTTATAAAATTAAATTACCCAGTCAATATATCAATTATTATTATCACAACCACACAAGTTTCTATCCTTTAGAGAAAGGTTATACAAAAAAGATAACAACCTACCACATAAACATAAAGAGCGTTATTAATAAATACTGTGACCGTTTATTATAAACGTCCCTCCTGTTTATTATAAACTTTAAAACCTGAATTTGCAAAAATATATTCAATAATAGGTTACAAAAAAGGCTGCGAACTCTGTAAAGTTCGCAGCCTTTGGGCTATATCTGTTGCCTTATCCCCTAGTATAAGCTAAGGGAATGAGCTAAGTTCGTTGTAATATTATACTATTTTCCATCCATTTCATATCCATATTCCGTCTGTTTTTTCATTCAGTATTCATTCGTTTCATACTTTCCCGGACTACAAATATATAACATTAAAAAGCGTTTGTCAAGTCCCGGATAGATTTTAATCGTTATCTTTGGGGATGCATCAATGTCTTTATTACTTTTCCGGAATCACTTCGTTCAGACAGGCTATGGCATTGAGTGTGCGCGGATAACCAATAAATGGCAAGAGTTGCGTTACGACTGCCAGCAACGTATCTTTATTATTCCCTACGTTGGCATTTCCCTGTATGTGACTTTTTACCTGCGATTCACAGCCGCCTAAAGAAACAAGTATCGAGAATGTAATCAGTTCGCGGGTCTTTACATTCAGTCCGCTACGTGTCTGATAGTCGCCGAAACAGTTGGCGGAGAGGTAACGTTGGATGTGCTTCTGATTGTCGGGAGCGTTCTTATGCATCTGTTCTATCCGTTCACCAAATATGGATTTCTGCAATTCCAGTCCCTTATTGAAACGTGTTTCGGATGATACAACCGATTGTCCTTCCAAAGGAAGACGCACGCCACGGGCGAGCAATATATCATTGGTGATGCCGATAAAATCTCTGACCTTAGCCATGCCCGCATAGGCTACTGACTGGTAAAGGATTTCTTTTATTTCTATCGGAGCAATGCCTTCATTAAGTGCGCTTTCGAGTGTGATGCGGTATTCGGCCTGCGCTTGTGAAGCAATATTGGATGCCAATGTTACCATAAGACGGGTTTTAATGTCCAGTGCACCGTATTCTTGCACTTCTTTTGTAAAATTACTAAATATATCGTCCAATTCAGGATCGGTAGCTTGCAGTCCGATTGCTACGTTATCTTTCGTTACTTCGGCATACTGTTGGTCATCCACTCGTTCCAACCATGTATTCTGGTTGGTCTGCGGATTGCATCCGATAGCCAAATGTGAGAACCAACTATCGGGAGCGGCGCCATGCCAGTGTTCTATGTTTGGAGCAATTTCAACCACATCACCGGGAAGTAAACGGCGCGCCGCTTTACCACGTTCCTGATAATATCCCACACCGCCGACGGCAATCAGGAGTTGTCCACCCGTATGGCTGTGCCAATTATTTCGGCAGCCAGGCTCAAAAGTAACGTTGGACATGGGTACATTCAAGTCTTTGTTACCAGTCAGCGGTGCCAGCCAAGATCTACCCGTAAAATATTGTTCGAATCCTGTATTCGCTTTTCCTACCGGAAATGCGCTGATGTTTTGAGGTACTTCTTCTTTTTTCATATTCTGTGCATTTATAGATTGCATCGGGATTTGCATCATTCCGATAGCTGTTACAATAATAAAAAACAATTTTCTCATATAACTACGTATGGTTTATTATTTATGAACTCTCTAATAATGCAAAGTTAGCTATTCTGTTCCAACTCTTTATGATACAAATTACGGATATAGAAACCAATATTACTGATTCAATTTACTTAATCTTCAGCCCGGGAATGAGTGGAGTGGTATCTACCAGTTCGAGCGACTGCACCATATCAAGCGTTTCTTTTTTATATTTCTGAAAATGAGGCGTAGCAATATGGCTTTTATAAGCTGCTTCATCAACATAAATTTCAAGAATTGTCACATGGTGGGGACGTTCTTTCTCCGCTACGGCATAGAGTACCAGCACACCTGGTTCTAATCGCATGGAGGCTTCGATTTCTTCCTTCAGATAAGCATTATATTCTTCCAGTCGTGCCGAATCGACTGTTATGCGAGACAACCGTACTTTATTATTTTCGGTGGCAAACCGCTCAACCGGTTTAATGATGCTGGCCGAAATAACGGCAGCAAACAATAGAAAAGCAATCAGTAACTTTTTCATCTTGATAACTTATGATAGTTCGAATTTCAGTATTAAATTACCGATTACAAAGTTACTGGGAATCATCCACCCCGGATGTAGACGATTTACGAATATTTATACCCCAATCATGGATTTTGAAGATGGAGAACTAATTTTATGGATAAAAGAATTATATTTGTAACCTACTAAAAGCAGACAACGCTATGGAAGAGAATTATAAAGACGAAATGATTGTAATAGATAACGTGAATCGTTATAACGAAATATTCGGACTTGAAACCAAACATCCGTTGGTCAGCATCATCGATCTCACCAAGGCCACCACATGGCCTACACGCACATGGTTTCGCTATGAAGTGTATGCGCTATTCTTGAAGAATGTAAAATGCGGTGATATTAAATACGGTCGTCAATATTATGACTATCAAGACGGAACCATTGTCTGTTTTGGCCCCGGGCAAATTACTGATTTGGAATTGATCCAAAATATTCAGCCCAATGCGCACGGCCTCCTATTCCATCCCGACCTCATACGAGGCACTAGCCTCGGACAAGAAATAAAAAACTACTCATTCTTCTCTTACGAAACCAATGAAGCACTCCATCTTTCTGAAGAAGAGCGACAGATAGTAATGGATTGCCTGCAAAAAATAGCAATCGAACTAAACCATGCTATCGACAGACACAGTCGCCGCCTCATCTGTACCAATATCAGATTGCTGCTTGATTATTGTATGCGCTTTTACGAACGGCAGTTTGAAACCCGAAACAAAGTTAACAATGATATTATCGTCCGCTTCGAACATCTGCTCAATGAATATTTTGAAGGAGATGCTCCGCAACATTTAGGATTGCCATCGGTCAAATACTTTGCCGACAAAGTATTTCTTTCTCCCAACTACTTTGGCGATATGATTCGTAAGCAAACTGGTAAAACCGTCTCCGAATATATTCAGGATAAAATGATTGAACTGGCAAAAGAACAACTCTTGTCTTCAGATAAAACAACGAGTCAGATTGCCTACGAAATCGGATTCCAGTATCCACAACATCTTAGCCGAATGTTTAAACGAATTGTCGGGATGACTCCTAATAAATTCCGCACGCAAACCTGACATTTTAAATACAGATAGCGTCATTATTAGATCAACACATTTCTCCCTAATACTCCCCGTTCTGGTATTTTTTACGTTATGAACGGGAAGTGCTTAACATAGCATTACAAGTGACTTTTTTACTGACGAGATAATACGAATATTAAAGAAGCGTCAATCCTCTATCTGTTTAAGGATTCTACACGGATTGCCAACCGCCAGCACATTGGCCGGAATAGACTTTGTGACAACGCTCCCTGCCCCAATAGTTGTATTATCGCCAATAGTTACTCCCGGAAGAATGATGCATCCTCCACCAATCCACACATTATTGCCAATAATCACCGGAGCCGTCTGTGACTTCCAAAAAGTACTGTTTTCAGAGGTTCTTTCCGATGCCTTTGTAGAATGAAAAACAGTATAAATATGTACTCCCGGCCCAATCCCCGAATTATCACCGATAACAATCTTGTTACAATCAAGAAAAACGCAATTCATATTAATCTCTACATTCTTCCCGATATAAATATTCTCACCATAGTCCACAAAGAAAGGAGCACTAATCCAGACATTATCCCCCCTTGAACCGATTAATTCATCTAATAAATCAGAAATTTTACCTGCATCAGTAGTGAGAGTATTATTATACTCCTGTTGAAGCTGCTTTGCTTTATGCCATCTGGTCAGTAACTCATTATCAGCACAATCATAAACTTCTCCCGCCAACATTTTTTCTTTTTCTGTTTTCATTTCTCAAATTATTGGTTTATTCATCCTGATACAAATATAAGGAATTATATTATCGAAATGATATAAGATGTACATCGTTTTCTATTTATTGCGCTTTACGCTTCCGACCTATCAACATCACTCCCAACAGAATAACCAGCAAACCGGAAACCTGAATAAAAGTAACCTGTTCGTTTCCTAAAAAGACTCCTAAAAGAACAGCAATAAAAGGATTGACATAAGCATGTGTCCCTACCTCCGCAGCCGGACGCACTTTCAACAGCCAAACGTATGCCGAATATGCCAGTAAAGAACCGAAAGAGACTAAATAAAGCAGGGAGAGCCAGCTTGTAACCGAGACTTCACGCAAATCGGCCTCCCGAACATCTCCATTGATAACAGCACAAAGCCAAAACATTCCACTGGCAAAAAGCATCTGCCAGGCAGAACCGGCAAAAGCATTCACTTTTTCTTCACGAGAAGAACGATATTTGGCATATAGCGTTCCCAAAGCCCAGGATATGCACCCGAAAATAAGGAGCAGAATACCACGCTCACTATACGAATGTAACCATCTGACATTGAGTTGCTCTGCATAAAGCATCACTACCCCTCCGAAACCAATCAAACCTCCCATTATAGTAAGTGGATTACGGAAATTAGTACGCCACATCGGGACATCCAACAGCAAAATCCAAAGGGCTGTGGAAGAAGCGATAATGGCTACAAGGCTACTGGTCAGATAACGTTGCGCCAACATAACGACAGCCATATCTACAAACAACAATACAATGCCACTAACGGCGGAACGTTTTACCAAGCTTTTCTTTATAATTTGTTCTCCCCGCAAATAACAGATTCCCAGAAGTATAATCCCGGCAGCCGTAAACCGGAGCGCTCCGAGAAGGAAAGGCGAAAAGTCTTTCAAGGCCACACCGATAAAAAAATAGGTGGAGCCCCAGACTACATAAATGAGAAAATAGGCAACAACAATACCTACCGTATTCCCTTTCGAACAATTCAGACTTTCCATATTACTTCTTTTCATTCGTATTTACGGGGAGTGAGAAGGGGGATTTCTCAATAAACTGACAATTATTTTATTATTTCAAAGCCCGCTTCAATCTGTTTAATCCATCTATCAACCGCTGTCGCGGACAGGCAATATTGATACGGATAAATCCTTCACCAGCCTCTCCATACAGGCTGCCTTCGTTCACCCAAAGTTTTTCTTTCTTCAACAAGTCTTTGACTATTTCCGCTGACGCCTGATGCAGAACCGAACAATCTACCCAAACTAAATACGTACCTTCCAACATCATTACAGGAAACTCCGGAAGATAGGTCTCGAAATAACCTTTTAAATAGATGTAATTCGCAAACAAATAGATTTTAAGTTCTTCCAGCCATTCTTCACCCTCATTATAAGCAGCTATCAACGCCTCCACTCCAAAAGGATTCACATCACAGACTTCATTTATATTAATCGCTTTATCTATCCGCCTCCGTACATCTGCATCTGCGGAAATGATATTGGCTATCTGAAGTCCTGCCAAATTAAAGGCTTTGCTAGGCGAAACAAAAGTGACCGAGTTCAGTAGGAATTCTTCTGATATAGAAGCAAAAGGAGTATATTCATGCCCCAGAAATACCAATTCACAATGAATTTCATCCGCAACCACAAACACATTATTTCGAAGACAAATCTCACCTATCCGCCTTAACTCTTGCTTGCTCCACACTCTTCCGGCAGGATTGTGCGGATTGCATAACAACAGAAGTTTTACCTTCGGGTCTGAAGCTTTCCGCTCCAAATCATCAAAGTCAATCTGATAGCCCCTGTTTCTATATACCAAAGGATTGGCAATCATCTCGCATCCGTTATTACGGATAGAGGAGAAAAAACAGTTATATACAGGTGTCTGCACCATTACTTTATCTCCGGGCAGCGTTAATGCTTTAATCACAGCAGATATTGCCGGCACAACACCGGTGGTGTAAATAATCCACTCTTTTTCCATCCGCCAGGCATGCCGTTGAGCAAACCAATTTAGAACTGCCTCGTAGTATGCATCAGGTACACGTACATAACCGAAAATCCCATGTTCCACCCGTTTCTTCAATGCCTCCACGACAGGGGGAGCCGTACGGAAATCCATATCAGCTACCCACATCGGCAATACATCCGCATCTTCAGCCGAATCCCATTTATAAGAATTCGTTCCTCTGCGTGGAATAATTTCATCGAAATTATATTTCATATTTCAATTAAAACAGGTTAGATCGTCCCAAAGTTTCAATTCGCAATTTGCTGGTGATTTAATATTTTCGTCCAAAATGATTGCTCCGAAACTTTCGGCAACAATACTTCCCGTACGAGGATTTTTTACGCTATGAACGGGACTTTTAATCGTTGCCTTCACACTACTGTGTTCAAAAGCAAGGTCAGCATCTTCCGCCATCGTACAATTTTCCATCACCAGATCATGTGCGTAGCAAAGCGGTTGAGTCCCCGAAATCCTGCAATTTACCAGACGTAAGTTTTTAGAATGCCAGCCCAGATATTCTCCGTTCAGCTCGGAATCATAGACTGTTACATTTTCCGTATTCCAGAAAGCATCTTTGGAGTTGATAACTGCATTACGGATTTCTACATTCTTGCAATATTGGAACGAATAGTTCCCGTTTTGGGCATAGTTTTGTATCTTAATATTCTCACTGTGTATAAAAAGGTAATCCGCTTTATCAATCTGTACGTTCTTCAGCTCTATATTACGACAATACCAAAACGTTTCCAAAGCATTAGGCAACTGCACGTTTTCGAGTTTTATTCCGTCCATTTCACGGAACATCTTCGGTGCTTCTACCAAGGTATCTGCCATTTGCAGACTTTGAGAGTACCATAGAGCAGCACGGGCTTCCTCTGTAAAGAGACAGTTTTTCACAATGAATCCGTTGGTATGCCAAAAAGGATATTTTCCTTCAAAGCGACAGTTGATTGCTATAATATTACTACATTCTTTCAATGCAGATTCACCGGCGTGAATTGTTACATCTTCCAGTTGAAGGTCGTGGGTCGCGAACAGAGGACGTTCGCCTCCATATTCTTTATTTCTTATTTGTTCCATTAGTTTATTCTTTAATCTGTTATTTCAAAAGTTACATTTACACTTCCTGTTATCACTATTTCTTCAGATACTCCTTGAAGAAAGATTCCAGCTTGTCAAATGGTATAAGGCTTACACGGTCGTAAAGGTCTACGTGTCCGGCGCCGGGTACTATATACAGTTCTTTAGGTTCGGCGGCCAATCGGTAAGCGTCTTCACTAAATTCACGTGAGTGGGCATTTTCACCGGTGATGAAAAACATAGGGCGGGGTAAAATAGTCTCAATATCTTCGAAAGGATAGAAATTCATAAATTTCACATTACTTGAAAGTGTAGGATGAGTGGTGGTCATAGGAGTTGCTCCGTCGGGGGTAAATTCTCCTCTTTGTGTACGGTAGAACTCATAGAACTCCCGTTCAATCGGACTGGACTTTTCTGTCAGTTGATGTACGGTGCCACCTGTATATTTAGTTTCTCCACCTAAAAATTCAGCATAACGCTGTTCTGCCGCTTCAGCCATTATTTGCTTTCTCTGTTCCAATGTCAATGAGTGTTTTAACCCGTTACGGCTAGCCGTACCCATATTGTACATACTGATTGTCGCAATGGCTTTAAGGCGAGGGTCTATTTTCGCTGCACTGATAGCAAAACTTCCACTGCCGCAAATACCGATTACTCCAATCAGATTCCGGTCAACAAACGGACGGGTACCTAAAAAATCAACTGCGGCACTAAAGTCTTCCGCATAAACTTCCGGCAGAACAGCATTGCGCGGCTCGCCTTCACTCCCACCCCAAAAAGACAGGTCTATGGAGAGTGTTACAAAACCCCGTTCGGCCATTTTCGTTGCGTAAAGGTTCGCGCTCTGTTCCTTGACAGCTCCCATTGGATGTCCGACAATGATTGCAGGGTATTTGTCCCCTTCTTTCATATTCTTAGGCAGAAACAAATTTCCGGCTACCTTCATTTTATACTGGTTGGAAAAAGAAACTTTCTCCACACTTACCAAATCACTTTTATAAAAGTTATCTGCATCTGTCTGTGCAGAAGAAAAACTAGTTCCAAGCATCATCATAAATACAGTTGTTAATAATAAAATCCGTTTCATATCTCTTATTTTTAATTATTAAAGAATTGATTGTCTACTTTCTACATTGTAAAAATACGATGAAAGAAAGAGACTGTATGTAGATGAATTACTGACATTATTACCCGAATTACAGATTCTATTTTTTATCAATCTGCTATAATATCTATTCTAACCTATTTAAGGAAATGAAGTAAGTATCAAAACCAAGGAAGCCAAAGTCAGACTTCCTACTTTAGCGAACGCCAAATTTATTACGAGAAGTAACTAAAGAATCATTAAACAAAATGAGAAAAGTCGAAACTGAAAAAGAATTCTGATGAGTACTTCCAGTTCAAAAGGATAAAGACAGCCCCAAAAGGCCTTTAGGCAACCACGCTACCATACTGATTGCCGACAAATTACATTTTCACTTATTTATTAATAAAATCTCAATACACTAAATCACATTGACAAATAAATATCTGTTTTGCCGAATTATCGTCAAATGCCTCTTCTTCAAATCCGCCATACTTATGATTAATATGAAAACCATTCCATTCCAAATATGAATCTAACTCTTGAGGGAAGAACATTCTCATATCCAGATTTTGAATAGAGTTGAACTTGCCATTGATAAAATAATGCCATTCGATACGGTTAATCTGAGTTTTATTTTCATATCGCATAGTCTGCTTTATCAATACTTCTCTACCGTCATCGGTTGTATATGCAGCAATTTCTTTCTGCTCTTTTCCACCTTCAACTATATATTGGATATTCGGATTAAAACAATCAAACAGAAATAAGCCACCGTCTTTGAGGTGATTCTTAACGACATTAAATACCTTAAATAAATCTTCATTCTTATATAAATGATGAATTGAATTAAACGGAATAAAGATAAAGTCGTATTTTTCCGGCAAATTCAAAGTTCTGATATCTGCCTCGATAAAACTTATTTCTAATCCTGCTTCGGAAGCTTTAATTTTTGCCTGGGCAAGCATTGAAGGGGTATAATCAATCCCAGTAATATCATATCCTTCCTTTGCAATGGGCAGAGTGAGCCTGCCCGTACCACAACAAAGTTCAAGTATCCTGGCATCCTTGTTTTCCGGCAGCCATCGCTTATAAAAGTACCAATCATCTAGATTAGTATTCATCGCATCATAAATATTTGCATCATAAATTAAATCGCCCACTTTATAATCACTATTCATATATGTTGTCCTCCAATATATATTATCTACTATTTTTATGTTTATCGTCAGTCCTATTTTCCAAGGTCGGTAATATAGGTAAAATAATCCGTAATCTATATACAAATCGAATCTAAAATCAGCAGTATCTTTGCAGTGTGATAAAGATAATAGGTATAAACGTAAAAAACAAATTGATATGTATTTAGAAAATATTTACTCTCCCGCAGACGTAAAGAAGTTATCGTTTAAAGAACTCAATGATTTAAGTAATGAAATCCGTGCATCACTCCTGCAAAAGTTGAGTGAACACGGCGGGCATTTCGGCCCTAATTTCGGAATGGTGGAAGCGACTATCGCTTTACATTATGTATTCAATTCACCGGAAGACAAGCTTGTTTTTGATGTATCGCATCAGAGTTATGTACATAAGATGCTGACCGGACGGAAAGATGCTTTTCTCTATCCGGCAGAGTATGACAACGTATCCGGTTATTCCGAACCACAAGAAAGTAAGCATGATTTTTTTGTTATCGGTCATACTTCCACTTCCGTCAGCCTGGCTAGCGGATTGGCGAAAGGACGCGACCTGACCGGTGGCAATGAGAATATCATAGCCGTGATAGGCGACGGTTCCTTAAGTGGCGGCGAAGCATTTGAAGGATTGGATTATGTGGCGGAGCTTGGTACAAACATGATTATTATTGTCAATGACAATCAGATGTCTATTGCCGAAAATCACGGTGGACTATATAAGAACCTGAAAAAATTGCGTGACAGTAACGGTCAGTGCGAATGTAATTTCTTCAAGGCTATGGGATTGGATTATATGTACGTGAACGACGGCAATAATGTGGAAGCATTGGTTAAGGCTTTCTCTAAAGTGAAAGATATTCAGCATCCGGTAGTAGTACATATTAATACTCTGAAAGGGAAAGGTTATAAACCTGCAGAACAAGATAGGGAAACTTTTCACTGGCTCACTCCTTTCAATATAGAAACCGGAAAACCAAAGTTTGCCGAGGATGCGGAAGATTATAGCGAAATGACTGCCCAATATCTGCTGAAAAAGATGAAAGAAGACAAGCGAGTGGTAACAATCACTTCGGGTACTCCTGCCGTTCTCGGATTCACTCCGGACCGCCGCAAGGAAGCTGGCAAACAGTTTGTAGATGTCGGTATTGCAGAAGAACACGCAGTAGCTCTTGCTTCGGGTATCGCAGCCAATGGCGGAAAACCTGTTTACGGAGTGTATAGTACATTTATCCAACGTTCATACGATCAACTTTCGCAAGACCTCTGTATCAATAATAACCCGGCTGTTTTATTGGTATTCTGGGGTACACTGTCCGGAATGAATGATGTAACTCACCTCTGCTTCTTCGATATTCCGCTCATCAGCAATATTCCTAATATGGTTTATCTGGCACCGACTTGCAAAGAGGAATATCTTGCTATGCTAGAATGGAGCATCCGCCAAAATGAACACCCTGTTGCAATCCGTGTACCGGCAACAGATGTAATTACTTGTGGGGAACCGGTGGAGACTGATTATAGTGTTCTCAATCGCTATAAAGTAACGCATCGTGGATCGAAAGTAGCCATTCTTGCTTTAGGTTCGTTCTATGGATTGGGACAGTCGGTTGCATCACTTCTGAAAGAAAAAGCCAATATTGACGCAACACTCATCAATCCACGTTACATCACCGGTGTAGACAACGAACTGATGGATGAACTGAAAGCAGATCACGAATTAGTGATTACGTTGGAAGACGGTGTATTGGATGGCGGTTTCGGTGAAAAGATTGCCCGTTATTATGGTGCTACAAACATGAAAGTTCTGAACTTTGGAGCTAAAAAAGAATTTGTTGACCGATATGATATACAGGAGTTTCTCCGTGCCAATCATCTGACGGATGAACAGATTGTAGAAGATATCACAGCAGTGATCGGTTAAAATCAAACCCATGCACTATATATTCAGGTAGGTTGATGTATACGGTCTTTAAGGACAGTTGCATCAACCTACTTCCATTTTCATTCAAATCAGTCAACTTATTATTTAAATTCATTATATTCACTATTCAGTTCAGTAATTCCCCATTCAGTTCAGCAATCCTTTCCGTTCAAATCAATAATCCTTTCCGATAATTCAACGGAGTCTGTCCCGCATTTCTTTTAAAGAACTTACAAAAACCGGCTGCATCACTAAACCCCAGTTTAGTAGCAATCTCACCAACCGTAAATTTGGTAGAACTCAATAAAGTACGCGCTTCCATTACTAATAATTCATTAATAAGGCTATTGATAGTCTTACCTGTTCCAAGACGTACAATGCGTGCCAGGTACTGTTCACTAATAGCCAGTTTATCCGCATAAAAGCTCACGAAATGTTCTTCCCTGAAATTACGGGTAACGAGTGCATGAAATTCTTGCAGAACGTGGTCTTTACGACTGATCTCTTTTTTGATAACGGTCTTTCGGGAAAGAAAATCTGCTATATCCAAAAACAGAGAATTGCACGCTGCCTGTATACGCCGGAAAAGGAAATGATGTTCAATATTCATCAGATGCATCAATACTTCCAGCTCCTTATGGATGATTTGAGCTTCGTACTCCGTCAACTGAATCGTATATTGCTTATTCCGCCTCATAGTTGCCAGCAGGATTGCCGTGATTTGTGTCAGATATGAATCGTCTGTCCGCATAGATTCGGAAAGGGCGAGAGTGATAAATTTAATATCCCGACTTGAATAAAGATGTTCCGTGAGATAATTTGCTCCATGAATAAGTAACATATTCGGTTCTATCGCAATAAACTCTCCATTCAGTAGAATTTCCGAACGGCCTTCAAGAACGAATATCATATAAAGCCCCCGATTGAAATAACATTCATTTGCCGGATAACTTCTGTCTTTATATTCACTCCGGAAACAGACTACTTCCTCTTTATAATGAGGAAGTTCAGGATGCTCCTTCAACAACTGTGTATTATCAAATATACGAGATTTTACCATTTACACCTTTATTTTATGACGTAAAAATACGATTTGTTTCGGATATGACAAAAACTGTATGGAATTAGATAATCTATTTCAGAGTAAAAAACAGGACCTTTGCATATCCTTTTCAATACATGAGAAGAGAATCAATAGAAAGAGGTTAAAAAGACATGGAAATGAAAGAGATTTTTAAGAGGTATTTAGTGTTTGTTATCGGACTCTATTTTTTAGCGGCAGGTATCGTGTTGATTATACGCTCGGCATTGGGAACTACTCCCATATCGAGCATCAATTATGTGTTAAGCCTGAATAGTCCTTTATCGTTGGGTACTTGCACATTTATCATCAACATGGTACTTATCCTGGGACAATTTTGGTTAATCCGAAAGAATAGAACCCGACAGGATATTATTGAAATTCTTCTTCAACTACCGTTCTCTTTTATCTTTTCGGCATTCATTGATTTCAATATGATGCTGACAAGCGAACTGCATCCCGCTAATTATGGTATGTCGATTGCTTTATTACTTACAGGATGCATGGTGCAGTCTATCGGAGTAGTACTTGAACTGAAACCAAAAGTAGCCATGATGAGCGCAGAAGCATTTGTGAAATATGCATCCCGCCATTATAACAAGGAATTTGGAAAGTTCAAAGTTTATTTTGATATTACTTTGGTTACATTAGCCGTGATTCTCTCGCTCCTGCTGACTCAAGGTATTCAGGGAGTACGCGAAGGATCACTCATTGCCGCTTGTATAACGGGGTATATCGTCAGCTTCCTGAATCAGAAGATAATGACTAGAAAAACCCTCCATAGATTACTGCCGGTCTGGAAGTAAGCCCTATATCTATTTAAAATAAACGCCTTATAAAAGGAGTCATATAAAAAGGTCAATATAAGAAAATCACTATAAAAGAAAGTCGCTTCTCTGTTAGAATCTAATTGATTCTTTCAAAGAAGCGACTCTTTATTTTAGATATAATTACACTCGTATTTACTTCTTCTGACTATCTATCTCTTTCAGAAGTTCATCCACAGCCACCTTTAGTTGGGTATCCTCTCCTTTGACTACTGTTTCCAGATTATTGGCAACCTTTACATCCGGTTCCAATTGGGTATTTTCCAAATAACTGCCGTCAGGCAAACGATAACCGACGATAGGAATACCAAAAACCAGTGAAGGATCTTGTAAAGTTTCCCAGGACACACTTGTCATAGTACCTGGAACAGGCATACCGACAAGTTTGCCAATCTTTTGATGTTTATATACCCACGGAGTTCCGTGTGCATTCGAGTAGTTAGCTTCACATTGCAGCATAATGGAAGGTTTGTTCCAACGACGACTCGGCATATCACAAGCTTCACGTCCGCGTACTACCTGTGTGAAGTATTTCTGACCACTGAACAGTATTTCAATATCTTCATGCAGACGGCCACCACCGTTGAAACGGGTATCAATCACAATGCCTTCGCAGTTGTTATATTTTCCCAGAATGTCCGAGTATACAGTACGGAAGCTGTCATCTCCCATCGACTGAATATGAACATATCCCAAACGTCCTTTCGACCATTTTTCAACATCTGCCGCACGTTGTTTTACCCAACGTTTGTATAATAACCCATTCAGTTGCCCGTTGGTGACCGGTATCACCACTTCTTCCCAACGCTCTTTACTTTGTGGATTGTAGATTGAAATCAATGTTTTCTTCCCTGCTTTATTATTCAGCAAGCAGGTTATGTCATTATCGAGAGTTATCTCTTCTCCATTAATCTTTTCAATGATGCAACCAGCCTTTACTTTGGTACGTGAATGATCGAACGGACCTTTTTCTATTATTTCAGCAATCTGCATTCCTTTTCCCTGATAATTCCAGTCGAACAAGAGTCCGAGATTAGAAGTGACATCTCCTTTTCCTTTGGGAGAATAACGTCCTCCGGTATGTGAAACATTCAGCTCACCCAACCACTCACTCAATAATTCTGCAAAGTCATAATTGTTATCAATATGAGGCAGGAACTTACGATAAGCATTAGTCATAGCATCCCAGTCAACCCCGTGCATATTGACATTGTAGAAGCGTTTTTGATGCTGTTTGTACACATGGTCAAACATCGTTTCACGTTCGGCAGCCAAATCCATTTTCATTTCAGCCTGATAGCTGATGGACTTCAACGCATCCGACTTGGCATCCATCTTTTGCATAATCCGGCTTCCCAACAAAAAGATATCTCCTTTTTTGTCCAACATCAACGATGCCCAACCGGTATTGAGTTTGTGCAGACGCTTCGTATCTTTTTCACGGAGATTCATTTTCCAAAGGTCATATCCACCTTCGAACGCAGAGAAATAGTAAAGATCTTCCCCGTCTTTTGAAAGTATGGCACTACCCAAGTCGGATGAATTGGGAGTCAGACGCACGATACGGTCTTCAATGCCGTTCAGCTCGACAAGTATCTCTTTTTGGTCTGCCTTATCCTTGTCGATCTTGTCTTTGTCAGCATTTCCTTTATCTGCTTTTTCCGCCTTAGACTTCTTTGCGTCTTTCGTCTTCTCATCGTCTTTCTCCTTTGCCTTCTTCTGTTCCTTTTCAAATTCTTTGAGTAATTCGAAATCTTCCTTACTCAAACGGTAACGATCATAAGCATCCTGATTGAGAAACACCAACATCACATCTTGCTGCGATCCCCAGGAAGCATGCGCACGCATACCATAGCGTTCGGTTTGGAAAAGAATAGCATTCCCATCGAGTACCCAACGCGGAGCACCACTGATATATCCACTATTTGTCAGATTAGTAGTTGCCCCTCCCTGTGCGCTGACAATGCCTACATCCGAATAAGGATCGTGGCGGTTGCCTATAAATTCGAGAGTGAACCATTTACCATCAGGCGACCATTCGTAATCGAATCCACCTCCGGTGTTATACCATGTAGAACCATCCGTTACCTGACGTACCTTTTTTGTTTTCAAATTGAGTACCATCAAACGATTACGGTCTTCGATAAAAGCCAATTCTTTACCGTCCGGTGAATATTGCGGATAAGCACGTTCTACCGTTTTGGACGGTAATAATACTTCCTCTTCAATAAGAGTAGCATTAGGGAAATTCGGGTCTTCCTTACGACTTATTTTAGCGGTATAAAGTTGCCAGTTACCGGTTCGCTCACTGGCATAAACCAGTGTCCGATTGTCCGGAGCAAAAGAAACGGCAGCTTCTTTTGCCGGAGTATTTGTGATTTGCTTGGTGGTAGCATAATCAGTTGAAGTCACAAACACATCACCACGTACAATAAAAGCAATTTGCTTACCGTCCGGAGATACAGAAGCGGAAGTTGCTCCCTGTGAGAATTTAAGTGTAGCAAGCTGCTGCCCATCATCACGGACCAGTTCTACTTTTACTTTTTCCGGACGTGCACCAGACTTCTGTGTGTATAACTCACCATCATAGGTATAACATAAGGTACCTTTATCACTGACAGACAAAAAACGTACCGGGTGAGTTTTGAAAGTAGTCACAGCTTTCACTTCCTGTGGAGTACTCAAAGGGAAAGTATACACATTGAAAGAACCTCCATCACGCTCACTTAAAAAATAGACAGCATTACCATCAGGTGCATACACAGGATTACGGTCCTCTCCTCCCCGGTTTGTCAGGTTCGTATGTTTTCCCGTTTGGGTGTTATATAACCAAATATCTCTCGTAATGGAAGAAGTATGATGCTTTCTCCATTCATCCTCAAACCCTTTACGATCCTGATAAAGAAAGTTCTTCCCTGTTTTATCAAAACAGACCAGTTCTGCAGGAGTGCCCAGCACTTGCTCGGTACGTCCGCCGGCAACAGGAACTTTATATAATTCCGTCATTGCTCCTGTAGGAAACAGGGCACTGCTTGCCGGATCCTGTATAGAAGCAGAGAAAAAGACATACTTTCCATCCGGAGTAAAAGTTGACGGTATTTCTGATGCAGAATGGTAGGTCAACCGCCGGGCGGCACCTCCGTCAGCAGGCATGATGAATATGTCAAAATTTCCATTCCGGTCACTGGCAAACGCAATTTGCTTGCCATCGGACGACCAAACCGGATTGGCTTCATAAGAGGTTTGTGTGGTGAGTTGAACAGCTGTTCCTCCTTGTGCAGGGACTTTATAAATGTCACCCTTGTAACAAAAAACAATTTCTGATCCATCCGGTGAAATACGTGCATCACGCATCCACAAAGGAGTAATTGCATAGCTGGATAATGCTGATAGTACCAGCGCTAAAGAAGTTATTAGTTTCTTCATATCAAATTATTATAAATTTATTCCGATAAATCGGTTTGAATTAGTTTTCCCGTGTAATTATAAAATGTGCTGTCACCAAAGTCTTTGTAAAAGAAGGCATATTTATCCACTCCCGTACAATGACAAACGCCAATCTGTCGGGGAAGATATTCCTGTAAATAATCTGCAATGACCTGATATTTTTGTTTTTCCGCATTATGGATATGAAAACCTCCCAGAAGTAACTTACAAGGAGATTCGGGAAAGGCAGCCTGAACCGTACGCAAAATATTGGTTATTCCCCGATGAGAACAGGCACTTAATACAGAAAATCCTTCCGGTTCCACCAATACCATCGCCAATTCATCCTGAAAAGTATCCGGTATTTTGCATCCATCTTCTTGCTGAACCCAAAAACGTTCAAAATGGGTATCTTCCTGATTTATAATATCAATAGAGGGAAAAAGGAAAACTCCGGGAAGCAGCTCGGTCTGCTCTGTAATAAAGCGGAAACGGGAACGATCGAGGTTTTGTGTATGCATCATCCCGTTCTCACGTTCATCCTTGAATTTAGGAGAAAAAACCTCACACTTACAAACAACGGTTGCCTGCGTATTCAATTCCAAAAAATAACGTAGTCCACCCGTATGATCGCTATGACCATGAGATAATATCAAATAATCGACTTTTTGCAAGTCAATATGCAACAAGCGGGCGTTACGGATAAACAAGTCGGATGCTCCCGTATCGAAAAGTAATCTATGTTCTTGAGTCTCGATATATAGAGAAAGACCATGTTCTGCCTGCAATTTACGTCCATAGACACAATTCTCCACAAGAGTCGTTATTTTATAGCCCATGATACTTAGTTAGTTATCAAACGAATTATACAAAATAAAAAGTTCTGCCACAAAATTATAATAATTCTGTGGCAGAACAAGCAATCCAGTCAATTAAGTAATCGTAAAAAGGGGAAAATCTGGAAAACATAACCGTCTTTTCCAGATTTCCCGTCAGGTTTTAAAAGTTAAGTTCGAAACGATATCTCAAATATTCGAACAAATCCATTTATCATATTCTTTATGAATATCTTTAATATGGAAAACAAACAGTTACACCATTTTTCCCATATTATATGCTTCCTGCATGTAGGGAGTATCTTTAATCTCTCCTACTTTCCATGCACCGATTCCATAGACTGTCCCTTTTTCCTGTGGTCCTTCCAAGCAATCGAGGAAGCCACGGAAGCCGTCGATAGTACGCTCCATCATTGCTTTATCGTTTTCTGCTGCCGCAATAATGAAATAAAATTCCTTATTGGTTATTTCCGTATAACGTGCGCAACAACGGTCAATCATAATCTTCATCTGCCCGGACATGGTATAGAAATAAACAGGAGTTGCCATTACAATCACATCGGCAGCAATCATCTTCTCCACGATTTCCGCTGTATCATCCTTCTGCGGACAAGGTTTACCGTACATACTGCAAACACTACATCCCGTACAAGGATGAACCGTTTTGTCTTTCAGAAAAATCTTCTCTACTTCATTGCCCGCCTCGATAGCACCTTTCATAAATTCATCACAAAGCAAATCCGAATTACCACCTTTACGTGGACTGGACGAAATGATCAAAACTTTTTTAGCCATAACTTTCTTTTATTACTTTTTATTTTCAGAATTCTTTTTATCAATAATTCATGTTGCAAAAATAGACAAATAAAGGTATCCTGCATGTAGATAAATTACAGAGAAAGATACCATAATTACAGATTCTATATTTTACATTCGTTTTAACAACTTTCTTGTATATAGTTATTCTACAAATAGTTCTGAAAGTTTCTTTCACTAATATATAATTCATATCTTTGCCCGTGATACAGACAACATGATACAATGAAAAAAATACAACTGACCGACTCACATAAAGAAAAGCTGTTTCAAATCCCCTTATTCAGGGATTTACCTTTAAACATCAAAGAGTCCTTATTGGAAAAGCTGGATTTTGTAATCTATGCGGCTAATAAAAAAGAGATAGTCGTTACACAAGGAACACCCTGCAACAAGTTATTTGTACTTTTGGAAGGAAAACTACGTACAGATATTATTGACGGATTAGGTAATGAGGTGATGATTGAATACATTATCGCTCCACGTACCTTCGCCACTCCTCATCTTTTTAATTCGAACAATACTTTGCCGGCTACTTTCACTGCTCTTGAGGACAGTGTGATACTTATGGCAACCAAAGATTCAACCTTCAAAGTAATTAGTCAGGACCCACAAGTTCTTCATAATTTTCTTTGCATCGCAGGTAATTGTAACATCTGTACCGTATCCCGCCTGAAACCTCTTTCACGCAAAACCGTACGGGAAAGGTTCATTGTCTATCTATACGAACATAAGAAAAAAGACTCGTTAGTAGTAGATATCATGCACACCCAATCCCAGCTCGCCGAATATTTAAATGTGTCACGCCCTGCTCTATCTAAAGAAATCAATAAGATGATGAAAGAAAGACTCGTCATCATGGAAGGAAAACGAATCGAGATTTTAGATAAAACAACTTTGGAAAAGTATCTGTAACGACGTATTTAGAAAAATATCCGTAACAACAGACGTAACAATAAGAGTGTAGCTATCAAGAAGTGCTTAAAACAAAAAATCATCCTCACTTCAGATATACTGTGGTAAGGATGATTTTATAAATTCAAAACCTTTCAAAAACTCTCTCTTTATTTAAATTCTATCTATTCCTTTAGATTTACCATTTCACAAACAATATCTTCGGATTGATATTCAACGATACCCATCCCCAGTCCTGCCAGCTTTTATGATTGCCGGTTTTCACAGCGTCCATCGTCTTCGTACCACGCATAAAAGAATATCCGGCAGAGAGTTTCACATCTTTCATTATCGACCAGTTTATCTGATAATCGACTTCCGAACCTAAATATTTCTTCAAGTCCTGAACCTTTACGGCTGTGCTAAAGTAGTGATAATTAAGTTCCATATCCACTTTGTCAGAAGCACGGAAACGGCCTCCGATACGGGCATCCATCAATCCAAGGGCATAACCGTTCGCAAAGGTAGAAGCATAAAAATAATCCATTGCTCCATAGAATTTATGATGAGTTCCATAAAGAGGATCGAAAGCTTTGTACTTACCGCCATTTCCCTTATCACCACTTAGATAATCAAAGCTAGCCACAGCTCCCCATGTATGGTCAAACGTATAAGCAGCCTGTATGCTTCCCATCAAAGCTGAAACTTTATCAGCTGCTTTATTCTTACCCATCTGATAGTAGAAAGCACCATCCAGATTCCAGTTACTGTTCTTATAAGTGAGGTAGGTTCCCATTGTTTGTAAGTAACGGGTGTGAGAATCATCCGTAGCTTTATCGCCCGTTTCCAATCCCAAGTTCATAAACAATAAAGAAGCCCCGAACGGAACATTGTCCGCCTTATAGTGATACCAAACGGTTTGCATATTCTTATAAGGCTGTCCCGTAGAAGAATCATAGTAAGTGCCTCCGCTTGTTCTACTGTCATTATTTTGATTAAAAGCAAGAATCAAATGCACTTCATTATTTTTGTTGGCATATCCTAGCTTCAACGCATCGTGGTAACGACCCGCTACATTCCAGTCCAATCCTCCCAAAATACGTTCATCATCATAAATCAACGACTGACGTCCCAGTTGGGCAAAGAATCCTTCGCCAAAGTTCATCTTTGCCCAAGCCTCATTCAGCATAAAACGCCCGTTCTTTTCAATCTGCGGATCCTGTCCCCAAACACCTACATGCTGTGCCGACATCTTCAGTTCCAGATCCGAACGTTTATAATCCATCGATAACCGCGCACGGTTATTGATGAAGGACGTAGGAGCCACCCCTTCATCCCGTGGAGTCAAGGCACCGTTCCGATACTCTGCACGAGGTCTGATTTGCATAGACATCGTAAATTCATTCTCTTTCTCCGTGTTTTGTGTGTATGCCATGCTTGGCAATAGCATAAGCAAGAATGACCAATAAAATGTTTTCATTGATAGTGCAGTTTAAATGATTTGATATTTCAATTTAAATTATACGTATGTACACTGACTCCTTGTGCGGACGGAAGATAATTGATTCCATACCAACACATTTGTAATAAGACAAAAGAGACCAATAAAATAACCAATGCCGGACGTGCCTTTAATGGCTTTCCCAATCTGAAATGAATATATGCCAGATAAGCAAACCAAGTCGCTGCCGCCCATGTTTCTTTCGGGTCCCAAGCCCAGTAGTGTCCCCAAGCTTCTTTCGCCCAGATAGCTCCTGTAAGCATACCTAATGTCATAAATGCCAGACCTACATAAGTGAGGTTATCGCACAAATCCATTTCTTTCCGTTCAATCTTTTTCTTCTTGAACCAAAGCAGATAAACAGCCATCACCGTCGCCGCTCCCAACATAGCGTAAGCAAACATATACACAATGACATGAGGAGCAAACCACGGACTTTGCAAAGCAGGCATCAATGTTTTATTGTGAATCTCCGGTTTGAAGATATTGATACAGATAAAGACGAACGAAAGGATGCAACTGAAACTAAGAATCCATTTGTACTTCCAACGTATGTATGTTATCAATCCCGCCAACGGAAGGAAGAAAGAATACCACAGCCGGGTCTCCCCCATGGTTCGCATCGGAGGGCGTTCCAATGAAATCCACATTCCGATAATGAAGCTGAAAAAAATAGCCAACCCTAAGAAAGTAAATCCGTAAGCCCATCCCGGTTTTGTTCCTTTCCAGGCAGCAAAAGCTCCTAAAGCCCAACAAACCAGTGCAGCTATTGCAAATAGTATAAAGTATTCCCAATTCATGCTTTGTCCTCCTCTTTTCTCTTTTGTGCACTGACGAACAAGCTGACAGCTCCTGCCATCATCATTATAATTCCTGCATAAACGACCGGTAGCCACGGATCGCGAACCAGTTCGAAGACACTGACATCGCTCCATCGTCCTTTTGTCTCGTCGTAGCTAAGTTGATAGATTTTCCATCCTTCTATCTCCATCGGACGGTTCACTTCAATGGTACCTTCCGTTATCGTTCCTTCTTGTGTGTAAATTTTCACTTCCGATGCAAATCGCTGCGGTTCCCGTTCCGGCATCACAAGACTGGTTAAAGAATCCAGTCGGATTGCCTTATAAGGAAAAAGAAAACTGCCACAGCTTACCCAGCCTTCTTTTATTGTTTGATTCTTCTGATTGACTGCTTTCAGATAAACAGCATAAGTTGCTCCCATCGAATGAAATTCTGTAAACTTCAAGGTATCTTCAGTAGCCACAGAAGCTGCCATCGGGATAGATTGTTCGATTGTCAATTGCCAGTCCTGCAATGTTCCCTTTATCACTCCCTCTTCCAGCAATACATGTTCAGGAGATTTTTCGGGAAGCGTACGCCCGGTTTCGTTGTCAATCAGCATCAGTTTTGGAGGATATTCGTCGATAGTAAAATCCTTGAGTTCGATAGCCAATGGAAGTTCAATCAGTTGACTTTTATCGTCAGTAGCCCGCCATTCGGCATTGCCCATGCGGGTTGTCATTTTCAACCGTTGCATATCGGCGTTTCCTAAAGTGGCCGCTATCAACGCGACGAATAATCCGATATGATTGAGAAGGAACGAAAGTCGTCTCCACTTAAAAGGAAAGCTGGCACGAAGTATCGTCAGTCCCAATGCAGTGACCATCCAAAAGTAAAGCAGAACGAAAGGCCAGGATGCAATCATCTGTGAGAATCCCAGCAAATCCGTTGAAGCATTTGGAGCATGACCGGAAGGAGCTTGCCGGATAAGTCCCATAACTACCGTCATGCCGACCACCCACAACAAAGCGGAGACGGCAGCGGAATAATGGCTTAACCAGCTGAATAAATACACACGTTTACGAAGAAGGTGCATGACTATCAAGGCAATGATATAAACCACCAGCACAATCACGTTGACCGGACAGGCAAACAAATCCCAGTTGATAGCACCCACTGTCATTTGCAGCAATATGCCTATTATCAGTAATCCTGTGCCAATCGTCAGCCCTTCTTTATAACTCCACGGTTTGCTCCACATATATATCTATGCTTATATTTGTTTTATATCTGCGCCAAACGTCCATTTTCTTTCGCTTTCTCCAACCAGGCGGGAACGGTTATTTTCAGGAATTTCTCTTTCGCTGCTCTTTCAGCGTCCATATCCAAGCCGATGTATTCCTGTGCTTTTGCTTTCGTCGAGATGTCCGGCATCGGAACATCACCAGTGTATCCGTTCTTCGCCAATACTTTGGATACGGCAAGACGGGCTTGCATAGCACGGTCGAGTCCGTGAGAAAGGATCCTCTGAATTTCCTGCGGTGCATGGAAAGAGCCGCCGTGTGAAGCCACTCCGAAATCCCAACGCCATTGTGCCTGACGAATCAATGCGAGAACATCTTTCATTTGAGCTTCTGTCGCTCCATTATCCCAAGCAAATTTAGCTTCGATATGCGCTTTCGCCAATTCCTGTTCCAAGCGGTTACGAATTTCGTTCGCTTTGCGTTGGCGTTCGTAAACGTTATTGCGCAAAGTCTCTTCGCTCTCGCGATGGCAAACCTGACAGGTACGATCAATCATAGCCAATGGGCTCTGAATATGGTGATCGCTGAATTTCACACCACCTTCACTCTTATACGGCATGTGACAATCGGCACAAGAAACACCTCTTTGCCCATGAATACCCATTTGAGCAATCTCATAATCAGGATGCTGTGCTTTCAGAATCGGAGTACGACTCAATTTATGGATATAATCATAGAACCCGGCCTCATCATAATAAGCCTCCATATCTTCTACCGTGAAACCTTTATCCCAAGGGAAAGTCAGGTATTTGCCATCACCTTTGAAGAAATATTCAACGTGACATTGCGCACAGACCAATGAACGCATTTCTTGCGGAGTAGCTTTGGTGATGTCTTTACCTTGGCGTTGGAAAGCTTCAATCAAAGCCGGACGGCTGATATGAAGATTCATTGTTTCCGGGTCGTGGCAATCAGAGCAGCCAATCGGATTTACGATTTCGGCCCCCATAGCTCCCCATTTATTATTATAGAAAGAATCGACACCCAATGCTTCCATCATACGGGGAACATCCGGACTTTTACAAGTCCAGCAAGTAGACGGTTGCGGACCATCCGTCGGGTTCACAGGTGCACCGGTACGTAACGATGCCGTAATATCCTCAATAGCATGCATGTGCCCCCGTGGAGTAGAATAATCTTTAGAGAAAGCGTATCCCGCCCATAGAATCACCATTTCAGGACGTTTTTCCAAGGCATCCACAGCTATATTCCCATTAAATTCGCTTTCAAAGTCAGTCTTTGCAGTTTCCGTCCAAGTTTGATATTCACGGGGGAAATCATCCTTGAATAGTTCATTTCGCGCTTCAATCCCCTTGATGACGTTTTTACGGTTGTTGAAAATGCTGGCAACTTCCGCCCTCCGTTCCATCAACGCAGAAACGCATAATCCCAAAACAAATACAACGACCATTGAACCTCCGAACAACAGCCATCCTTGCCATGATTTTAATTTCTTTTCCATTGTATATCGGTTTTATTATTTTATTACGTATTTCATTTCCTATTTATCTTTCTGATTCACCATCTTCCGGAGCCATTCGGGAACGGGCGATTCCGGAAGAGGAACAATAGCTCCCGGAGTGCCGGACAGAGAGTTTTTTCCACCATGAGGAACATCACGATGGCAATCCCAGCAAGCCTTCCCCTCTCCTACTTGTGACATCATATAATCAATCTTCCCCGTCTTCACAAATTCCGTATTGAGTTGTGTATGACAGCGAATACAATTATTCATTATCACTTCGGAACTGGCTTCATGAGCCTGAATCACCTGCGGCTCGCTTTTGGTAAGAAATGCAGCCACGTGTTTCATACCGTCCCCCCCTTTAAAGGTCCATTTTTTCACAGCATTTTCATGCGGTACATGACAATCATTGCAGGTAGCATTCCGGGCATGTGAGCTATGAAACCAAGTTGCATAGTAAGGAGTCATAATATGACAGTTCACACAGGCAGCCGGGTCATCTCCAAGATAGGTATGCGCCCGGAGCATGTACATAAACAATGCCCCTCCCCCCACAATAACACCGCCAATGATGACAGCCGCTACCTTCCATTTAAAAGAAGGAAAGAGTCGATTTATTATTGGAAACTTCATCATACGAAATAGAATTTTTCACAAAAGTAAAGGATTGGAAACAAAAAAGGTGTAATATCTATTACACCTTTCGAAAGAAAAAATACTCTTTATACAAAAAACAGCCTATCTATCGTCCTGTAGCCAACAGATATTCCAGTTCCTTTATATAGTTGTCTATTCATTATGATGGTGGTCTTCATCTTCCACCTCATTGCTCAATTTAATATTGCGCGCGATATAAGATTCGTTGCCTGCGGCATCTGTGCAATAAACCATCAAATGATAATCCCCTGCAGTCGCATTGGCTGGTATTACAATATCGTGATGATGAATATGTGCTGTTTTCTGTCCTGACACATCATACGATCTGTTAAAACTAAAATCTACTGTTTCCTGCACAGCCCTACTATTACCGCCGTGTGAATGATGGTCGAAATTGCTATGAATTTCGATCTTATAGGATTTCAGCATGACATCATCCGACAAATCCATTTCAAAATGAACTCCATGTTCGTTTCCGATCTCCAATGCCTGACCTTCTTCCGGTTCATGAAGTTCAATCAAAGGTTTGATCGTATCGCTGGAGTCATCATTATCACAAGAGGAAAACATGAAAGTAACTGTTGCCAAAAGGCTAACCATTGGGAGATAAAATTTATTTTTCATTTCAGTAATTTTTTAAATGGAACTTTGATTAATATCTGGAAGTTACGTCCCGGTTCGGGAATCTCAACTTTCCTGTAAAAACTAAGATGATTGTAATATCGGGTATTGAATATATTCCGGGCGGTCAGGGTAATTTCAATTTCATTATTTCCACCTATCGGAATGTTTAAAGATCCGCCCAAATGGAAGAGATTTGCTCCGGCTGTACGGTCTTCGTTACGGTCCACTCTATTTTGCCGAGCAATGCTCTGCCATTCTGCATACAACATATACCGGTTCTTTTGCCAGGTTAATGTATTGCGCATAACAGGTGGCGGCGAGAAACTCAATGGAATATGTTCATCACAATTATAGGTGTAAACGTATTCAGCGGAAATCCGATAATTGAAGTTACGCAGAAAATCAACATCTACGGTAGCTTCAGTTCCTGCGAACAGTGCTTCCGCTCCGGTATAGCGATAGATTTGTCCGGCATGAGGCAATACAGACCACTCTCCGGTAGGACGCAGAAAGATGTAATTGCTGAACCAACTGACAAATGGAGAGACGGAGAAAGAAATTCTCCGGTACTTCAGATGATAAGAAGCGTCCAGTTGCCAGCCCTGTTCCGATTTTAAATTGGCATCTCCCTGTTCATGGCGGAAAGTGCCGTGATGTACTCCGTTGGCAGCCAACTCATTCGCACCGGGCAGGCGGAAACTACGCCCGATATTCACCTTTACCAGATGCTTGTCGGAGGGAGTCCATACCAATCCCAGAGAAAGAGAATAATCACCATAGTGTTTTTTCACCTGGTGACTGTTCCACTTATAAAGGTCTATCTGTTCCTGGGTATATCCCTGTTTTTGAAGATAATCGGCAAGGTAAACATCTTCATGCGAAGAAATATTTATGTATCCGTAGTCATACCGAGCTCCTCCGCTGACGGAGAGCACATTGTTAGGTCTGTACGTTGTAAGCCAGAGCATTCCGGTGGTGGAACGGTGATATTCGGGCAATAAAAACGAATAGCCGGCAATGTCATTCCGTTGATGCTGTCCATCCCACCCCAATGTATGTTCCCATGAAGAAGATCCGATAAAACGAGCTTTCACTGAAGCACTGAAGGTGTTCAGATTAAATGCGAGTTCTTTGTCGGGGTCTTTCTCTGGTGCGGGTTGCGAGCCATAGTGAGTATGGAAAGCACTCCATTCTTCACGGTGATTGTTCTGGAAACCCAAATCACCTGACAAGATCAGTTTCTCCCACGCATATTGCTGATGGATGGTCACCTTCAGGTGATTCACTTTGCTATAAGGCAATTCGATATTACGGCTATCTCCATCATCTTCCACACGGGACGCATCGGGTATGCCATGCGCTCCGGGGAAGAAACCTGTCTTTTGATAGACATTACTCACGGAGAAATTCGCTCTATATGCCCTTCGCTGATATTGGGTAAAGAGTCCGATATTGCGTTCAATGCCTGCTGTATTCTTCAGTTTACGCCCATAGATGGGGATTCTCTGTGTCAGGTAGACAATAGAATCCGTAGGAATATGATAGTCGCCGAAGTGCTGTTCCGAATAACGAATGTGAGAGTACCAGGCATTTTTTTTGATTCCCAGCATCAGTGATCCTCCGACGGTTCCATTGACTGATTTACCAAGCAGTGTGACATCTCCAAACACCCGATTATCCATAGGCACGGCCGGTGGAACGACATCTATCACTCCTCCCATCGCATCACTACCATAAAGCAATGAGGAAGGGCCTTTCAAAACATTGACCGCTCCTATATTGAAGGCATCCAATTCCAAACCGTGATCGGCTCCCCATTGTTGTCCTTCCTGCTTGATTCCGTTTTCCAATACGGCAATCCGGTTGAATCCCATTCCGCGAATCATCGGTTTGGAGAATCCCGAACCGATATCCATTGCTTGCACTCCGGGAATATTCTCCATCGCTTGCATGAAGTTTCCTGTAAAATGTTTGCGCAGAAAATCCTGATCTGCTACATCAACCGTAAGGGCAGACTTTTTAGCTTGACGTTGCTGGTACGTTTCGGTCACCACAACATCAGGTAAAAGCATACTCTTGATTGAATCGGATTTCTGTGCGTGGACGGGTAAGGCTACAATCAGCCCCAGTACGCCCGAAATAATTCCGATACGCATCAATTACAATCTTTATTTAATATGTAAAATGAATGTGAGGACAGGTTACAGTGAATCTGTCTTCTTCGTAAATTTGAGTATGTAATTATGCGACAGGGGGTGCACGCAGTTGATGCGAATAAGTCCGTTTACAAACGACCTTATCCTGGTAAATGATTGGCTCGTAAGGCACGAGCGTTAATGTACAATGAAATTCTACCGGTGGGGGTTCAGTAAAGAAAGAAAGGGAGTATTGACATATCGCACAATCATCGGATGACTTGTGAGAGTGCCCGGCATGAGAACATGACTTTTCATCCTCACTTCCATGATAGTGAAAGGTCTTCACTACAAAGAAAGGAATGAATGTCATAAACAACACCCACGCTATGTATGCTCTTATTTTTCTCTCGTGATACATTCTCCCTCTATTGGTTATATAGAATAGTGGGAACAAATATAGGCGTATGAAAGTGAACGGACAAATTATCAGGCTTAATATGTGTTATTTAAAGAATCTGTAACAAACGAAATCTAAATTTAATTCACTACTTTTGCAGTATTGAACATTTTAAATTTAAAACAATGAATGAAAACGACAAGTTAAATATCCTGTGGACAACGGACAATAAAGATACGATCTTTAATATGTTGTCAATGTACGTAATAAACTCTAAAAACAGAGGTTGGTGGAAACATATAAATGTAATCCTTTGGGGAGCATCGGTAAGATTAGTGGCAAACGATACACAAGTTCAGACAGAAGTATTGGAAATGCTACAATCAGGAATTACAATTGAAGCATGCCAGGATTGTTGCAACAATTTTGGAGTAACTTCAATTATTATCAATTTAGGTATTACCGTTAGATACATGGGAGCTCCACTAACAGAATGTCTGAAAAATGGAGAAAAAATACTATCTATTTAGGAACCTGTTTTTAAACTAGATACTACATCTCTTTCAATGTCCAAGTAAGGATTACAAAACTATAACAATAGAACATTACGCATTGTTTTATTAGGAAAAGTCATGTAATATTTATCTTTTAAAGTTATTACACCCCAATAAAACAAAATGATAGAATAAAATCTTATATCAAAAACGTTCTGTTTATCAAGTTTCTTTGAAAGGTCGGCTACATTATAAGGCAACTCATCATCAATAATCAGTGCATCCAACATCGCTTTCGCGTTATCCAGTGAAAGGGTAAGCCGACGAATCCAATTAATATCGGTACGTAGATTTTCATCTACCAGTTCGTCGGGAATACTACCAGCATTGGCCGCAAACTTCTTGAAGAAATAAGTCAGGATAGTAGCATTGAACAACCGATCACCATTGGGACGGAAACGATAACCATCGTAGTTGCTCACAATTAGCTGCCAGATTTCATCGAAACGTTCCTGTCCTGTGGAGTATTTGTCAAGTACATAACGCAAGTATGTCTCTGTCTCTTCGTATGTAAACCCGAGCATATTCAGAAAATTAGGTTCAAGAGTCAATATCTCTGCTATGTTATATCCACTGGTCAAATCATCCATCGTAGCAGGTAATACACCTGTACAGAAACAGGTACGGATACTCCCCTCACCTATTCCGGCTTTTATCACTTTAAAGAAAGTACGCAAAAAACTGTCATTCGTCGTCACTTCCTCATAAAGCGGATCGTTGTATGCTGTAAGCAACTGATTAGTGAAGTTATCATATTCATCAATCAATAGATAAACTTTTGGAAATTCATGAGAACGGGCATAATTAAGAACTTCTTCCAACATTTTGGAAGCGTCTCCCCGAGTAGTAAACTGAAAATCACCGAACAAATCTCTGTTATGCTCTACCATCACATCTACCGAGCCACAGTTCAAATCATTAAAGTTTTGAGCCAACCCTTCAATAGTATCCGCCATTACCATTTTCGAAAAATCGTAGCGAATAATCATATAACTGTTATGCTCTTTTGTCGGATGGTTACCTATCCAGGTTCCCCCAAGCAGTTCTTCAAACCGATGCGCTTTTGTACGGTCATAATAGCAAGCTAATGTAGAAACCAACAAACTTTTTCCAAAACGACGGGGACGGAGAAATACAGGAGCATTATAATCCTCTAATTTAGGAATATAATCAGTCTTATCAACATAATAAAAACCACGTTCACGCAAATCTATGAAATCCGCTACTGCATAAGGAATAGTTATTCTTGCCATAATCTTACTATTCTCTCTATATACAAACAAAGGTACAAAATTGTTAGCAAAAAGAAGGACAATTACTTATTATAATATTATTCTTCCTGTTTCCATACATAAAACACATTCCTTCCCGCCCCTCTCTTACGCAGTTTTCCCTCCTGAATAAAAGTATTCAAATCATCAACAGCTTTCAGCCGGGCTACTCCTGTCAGTCTGCTGTATTCTATGCGGGTGATTCCTCCATTCTTCTTCAGAAACTCCTGTAACATTTGAAGACGTTGCTCGATAGGTATCTCCGTTTTACTGACAGTCCGTCCCGATTTGGGAACACGTTCAAGTCTCATTTCCCGTCTTACCTTCAATTTAAAATTTTTGGAGGTACGCAGGTGTACATTGTCAAAACAGATAGATTCGGAACGGATTTCTTTTTTAGTCATTACCTTTTGGGTGCATTTCAAAGAGACACTAAGATGTCCCAGCTCTCCAAGCTCCACAATATAGCCACGCGCCAAGAGACTACCAAGTTCATCTATTACAGCCCCCAACACCCCGTCAACCATATTCTGGGGAAAATGTTGATAACGTGACACACGTTCTATAAACTCTTTTTGGGAATAAGTCCCGCTCGGAACTATCCGCGCATGAAGGGGTTGCTTCTCGCCGGTATTCTGAACGTCCGGTGTCTCATACAAATCATAATACGCACTCATAAGCAGCTATATTTTATTGATTATCATTTATCATTTTCTTGCCTGATATTTAATCTCTCTTATACCAATCATTAGTTCTTGACTAGCATATATTTATTCGTCTGACTATAGTATAATTTGCATCTGACTATAGTTATTCTTTCGTCTGACTATAGTTAGACGAAAAAGTAACTATAGTCAGACGATTAGTTTATTGCATACAAAGATATACTTTATCGCAATACAACTTATAAATATTAGGAAGAAAAGATTCAGTTAACCGCTAGAAATTAATCACCCAACAGCAACTTAGTCACAGCAGCCGTATTCAATGCCCATTCACGGGTATATACTTCATCGGCTTCCGGTGTATCAGCCAACTTCAAACCCTGTGCTTGTGCTTTGATTGCCAACAGTTCGCCCACAGTGGTTTTGGCTTCCAGTTTATCCAGATACTTTTCAATAGTCTGTGTATCCAAAGAAAGAACCGTCTGTCCGCCGAAAGGAATTTCCAACCATACCACTTCCCGTTCCTTCACTTTCAGGACTCCGAAAACAAGTCCTTTCTGCACGCTTTGAGAAACTCGCACCTGATGCTGAACACAAGAAGGGTCATAAGCCACTCCGTTTCTCTCCGATATTTTCATCGGGTAAGCGGAGTTCATCCAACCTACCACCAGATTAGGAGAGATAGCCCCATTGCTATACGCATTGCAGGTGAAAGCAACATATTGCGCACCTACACGGCTCAACTCATTCAAATCCAATTCGATATACTCGGCAGTACCTTTCTTGTCGGGGATGCTTCGGATATCTCCGCTATGTTTAGCACCAATAACAGTCAGATTGAAGTAGGAACATACTTCTGTCGTTGAAGGCAAAGTGATATGACAACTCAAGTCCATATCCAAATGCTGTGCCGGAAGTCCTTTTCCCCATTGCATAAACAATCGAACTTTATCTCCTTCCACCGGGAAACGTGTACCCTGCAAGGCACAGGAAGTATCCTGAACCGTTTCGCTACGGTCGCCGATAGACAATGGAATATGAAACAACATAGGATCAATATACATACTTGCGCTTCCACTCCCGACACCCGCATTAGCAAAGCGGGCAGCAACAACCTCTTTACACAAATCCTGTACCTCTTTCACCATCTCTTTAAGCTGGTCTTCCATATAAAGACTCACCAAATAGTGAGGCTCTATCAAAAGCGCATTACCACCTAAAGGCTTCACCATTCTCTTATGTCCTTGCTCAAAGTAACTCTCCGCATACATACCCAAAGTGACCACCAAACGAGCCGGCAACAAATGAACGACTTCTTTAAATGCCGTCAACGTCTCTTCCGGACCGAACCAAAGCATATTGGCAAACAAGGAACGTGCAAACATACCCGGACGTTGCTTCAACAAAGCGAATGTCTGTGTCGCATCTGCTTTCAAACGGCTACGCTCCACTTCTCCCTGCCAAACTGTATATGCCTGACAGTAGAATACGTCCATCAACTCTTTCAAATTTTCGAATCCCGGTTTACGAGCATATTCCGCCAAACGCAATGCACGTATCATACGTACCCACATTTCCCTTTTCGGATGCATCATTTCACAAGACTTCTCCGGTGTCATCGCCAAATTGTTCAACCAAAGAGCCACCATTTTACACTCGCGACGGGTATATTTCAGTTTTAATTCTTCCCGCTTTGCCTGGGCAGCCGAACGGCTTTTATCCAAAGCATTGCACAGATGTGCATTGTTTCTACCCGCTTTACGAATGAGGGTCTTAGGCTCTATGATTTGCAAGAATCCGGTTTTCTTATACCACAAATAACGCAATATATCATTCGGAGCAGAGAAATAAATCTGCGCTTCCTGTGCCCTATCCTGCTCTACCAGTGTGTCGATCACCAGCATCAGAGTTTCTTTCATCTTGATTCCGACTGCCGGCAACGGAAGTTCAGCCAGCAAGATTTTCAAGCTGTCCGCTTGTGTTGCATCAAGGGCCGTACGTGATTCCAGCAAGTCACCAAAGAAAACATTCAGTTCTTTTTCCTGCCAAAGTTCCAACACTTTCAGTTTACTGGCTTGTCCGAAATATTCTGTAGATGCCGTTTCAAACGGAGTTCCGCAGAACGGACAACCGTTGTATCGTTCCAAGGGGAATGTATTATCAGGAATCACGTGTCCGCAAGATAGTTTCACCCCTTTCTTACTATTGAACATGTTAGCAAGCCATGTAATCCAATGATCCAAACGTGTTTCTCCGGTAGGTGTATCCCAGCCTTTCACCAATGGAGCCCAGTTGAGTGACACGCCCAATACTTCTTTCATCACCTGAAGAATCTCCACCTGTTGTGCCGGATACAACTGATTGACAGCATGCAGCAACTCTTCGGATAAGCTATATCCCACTTTTCGAAGTTGAGCAACCAATGTTACAGTAGTCGAAGTCAATGCTTCGCGCTTTTCTGTTCCTTCTATCGCTGGCAAATAAATTGCATGTTGCCTGATAGATACTTTCAACAAATCTTTTTTCATACGTTGTGTTTTTTTAAGTAAGGTAATCGGAAGACTGTGAATCAATGGTGCATTCCTGCGGTTTTGAAGTAAGTCTTCCTTGACCTTAGTTTATAAAAAAGAGGTAGAACAGGCCGGAGTCGAACCGACGACCGTAACTACCCACTGAGCTACTGCCCCTTTGCGAAACTGGAAAAACGGATAATCGTACTGGTATGTTCTACCTAAAAGAGTGTGTTGAAGTAACCCGTACTTGACCTGTTTTCTTGTTTCTTCGACAAAGATAGATGCAGTGATGCGCAGTCTTTTTGCGTAACTCAAACTTTTTTTCGGAAAAGGGGACAATCTCTATATGATTTAAAATATAAAGTATCTTGTTTTATATTTCTTGTTTAATAAACGCTGGCCGATTGAATAACAATCTTTTCCAGCAACTTCTGCATCTTTCCAATCACCGGTTCTTTATCAAGCCCATATTCTGTCGCCATCACTCCCATCTGCGGAAATGTCACCCAAACACTGCCTTTTTCATCTTCCCATACAGAAATTTTCAGAGGTAATTCGATAGAGATACTTGGATTGTCCTGCATCAATTTGGTTCCCACTTTAGGAGAGCCAAAGACAATGACTTGATTCGGACGTAGTTCAAGACCAACATCTTGAGCATTCTTGCCGTGGTCGAATTTCGCAAATACTGGGATTCCCATATTTATCAATGTTTGTTCGATACGTGCCATTGTCTCTACTACACCGAACTGGCTTTCATAAGTATAAAGCAAGTTATCATTTGCCCCCGTCCCCATTTTATCACTATCGAAAGCCGCGGCTATTTTACGTCCCAAGTTCGTTAAATCAACACCTTCTTTATTGGCAAGGAGAGTGACACAGACCAGTTCGGAAGCATCTGTAAAACGGCTCAAGAAAGCAGAATGCCCGGAAACATTTCCTTTGATATCCATCAAACCTTTGTGGTTATAAAACTGCCAACCAGCTATGGCGGGAACTATTTTTCCATTGGCAAGCTTCGTAGGCTTATAAATCAAGTCACGATTCTCCGGTTTGGCAATCAGCACACCTCCGGCAAGAGCGATATCCCAATGACTCACATTCTCTGCGGATGCCCAAATATCCGAAAAACCTTTCATTGCTGTCGGGCTCACAGAAGGAGCCTTTACAAGCTTCCCATCTTTCTCCATGTATCCGGTAGTTGTTTCCGACGGATTGATATAGTCTTTGTTCTTTTTAAAAGTCTGATGCACATTGGCAGTAGTCGTTACATCTTCCTGTTTCACTTTTGCCAAATCCTCACCAAAATAAGTTTGTTGCAGCCCAAGATAGTCAATCTGATACTTTTTCACGAAATCATGATACGGCATTTTGCCTGCTTTTTCAATGATAGAAGCCAGTAACAGGAAGTTTGTCGCACTTTGCTTCACATTAGTACCAGGTTCAAAAGCCAAAGGAAGACTTTCGACTGTCTTAATCAGTTGCAAGGGCTGATAATCTTCCGACACATTGAATCCCGCCTGCGCACGGTAATCCGCAATACCGGAACTGTGCTGCAACAATTGAAGAATACTGATACTTTTCCAATTTTCCGGAATATCCTTAAGATACTTTCCGATAGGATCGTTCAGTTTCAATTTCTCTTTTTCATATAGTTGCATCACCGCTACAGCAGCGTAACCCTGTGAAATTGGTCCTACCGGCCAAAGAGTTTTTGCCGCAGCCAGATTTCCTTTTTCAAAATCTGTCACTCCATAGCCTACAACACGCGGAATGTAAGGAGCCTGAACAATGGCAAGTGTCATACCCGGTATCCCCTGCTCTTCCATAAATTCGTAAATCATCTGATCAATAGCCTTTCCTTGGTAGGCTACATGTACATTTCCTCTCCCTGCCTGTGGCAGTTGATTTTCATACTTCTTCATAATACTTTCTCCTCTCTGAGCTAAAATCATTCCCGACATTAGTAATGCTGTTAGAAATAATAAATTCTTTCTCATAATTCTCCATTTAATAAGTAGTTTATTCTATTGTTTTTCTGATGTTGCAAAGATATGAGGTTGAAAATAGATAAGAAATGACGATATAGCATATATAGTTAGCTATTATTCCCGAAAGAGGATTATTATAGCTTATCTTTGTGGAGAGACTGGGTATAGAGATGCTATACGCTTCTTCTCTCTGCCTGATAACTTGATATAGATGTACGAATGTAAACAGAAAACAGGCAATTACGAATTATACAACATACGATTGTGTTATTGGCTGCCAAAGGATGAAATTGTATAGGATAGAGGAAAAAACTAACAGATTCCTTTGTGAATAATTAGACAAAACCGTATTTTTAGAGGCATAATTATATATAGCAAAACAATATGAATATAATTTACTGATAAACAAAACATTAAAAATCCGTTGGACGATATTTTGAAGAAGAGATTTAATAAAATACTTAGAAAAAATAACAACGAAACATTAAATGATCGCTGTTAGCATAACGTTAGCAACTGATTAAAACAGGTGAAATATGGAAATAAACTTTATAGCAAATGATATAGTATATGAAGTAACAGAAGACAATTCATATTTAGTCGGTTTCGCAGATGATAAGAATGAACCCAAAGAATATGTAATTGTCGAAAGAGCATTAGAGTTTGATGAACAGGATATTAAATTGGGTATGGATTCATACTACTTTGAATATTCAGATCAATCTAATTCTGGTTATGGTTTATGTAGTAAAGTCGTCATACGTCAAAATGAGATTGTCTTTTCAGTAAAACATAAATATGAAGACGATATTACTTCAATAACTGTGTCATATAAGGATAATGCAATTGAAGATATAAAAGAGTATAGAAAAATGCTTTCAAATATCTTTGGAGATATTTTGATTATTGAATAAGTTGCTAACAAACAGCACTACTGCTTAAAGCGGAACGCTGCTGGACATTATCGACAGAGGAAAAAATGAAAGTATTATAGAATAGCAATAAATATGATTAATCAAACCAAGATTTTTAAATTTATAATCCCTATTGTAGTATTTATTCTATTGTATGCTGTCTCAACAATTAGAAACAACAATGTAAGAAAGGATGGCATATATTCTATAGTAACTCTTGTTAAATACAGTTCTGCTTATAGAGGGCAAAGTGCAAAATATGAATTTGTATATAATAAGACTTTATATAAAGGAAGTTTTTTTATATCATTTGCCGAGAGTAAAAACACTCCAATCGGAACCCGTTACTTTGTAACATTCTTAGCAAAAGCCCCCGACCGACATCTAATATTAGACAGCGTACCATCTTGGTTTACTCTAAAAGCACCAGATAAAGGATGGAAAACATTACCTACACAAAAACAACTACGAATAATGATGAAAGATAGCTTGAATTAAAATGCTGACACCGAACTTAATTTGTAAATTAATAAACGAAAAATGAAACAGAATGAGGTTAATTCGTGGGGAGTTGTGCAAATGTATAAGCCCTACCGTTGTAAAGAGGGTATTTATTCTTATATACCTGCCAAGTCATTCAAGCCTTCCCGTAAAATAGAGGAGAATATGATTTTTTCATATAGCCTGTTTTTATCTAATATTCCGCACTATGACGGGAAAAAGAAACATTCCTCCCAACAGATAAAACTATTTTTATCAGTTATCAGAAAGAAGTGTATATTGCATTGGAAAAACATCTGAAAGAAATAAAATACAATGAATAAAAGAATTATTTCATTTATCTGTGCAGGGTTGGTCACAACAAGTTGCGTATCCTCACTCTGTTTCTATGATTATTTTGCCCACGATGGCATTACCAACAATCCCATCTATTGGATTTTCGACTTTTTCCAGTTATCCATACTACTGGGACAAGCCGGAATAGGCGTTTATGCTATCAATGCGCTTCTACGACAGAAAAAAGAAGCAATTTCTTCTCTAGGATATTTTGCGGCTCACGTATTTCTGCAAAATATAACTCCCTTGCTCCAAGCATGGTCTGCGGCTGTCATTACGGAATATCCGCAATGGTTGCTGATAAGTCAGGTCGGTTTTAGCATTGCTCTTTTTACTGCTTTGTTCATCATTCAGTCTGCATCCTTATTCAAGAAGTCTGAATATATTCCCCGGCTGTTGATGGCTGCATTTTATATCAACTGCGTATATACGGCACTTACCGTCATCGGATTAATTATTACCCTGTAATGATTGCATATAAACAGAATCCAGAACAGCACCTTCCCAATGAATAGCAGGCGGGTATTGTTTCCAACCTTTTTCCGGCGGGGACAGCACCCATGTGGGGACAAACTCGTCCCCCAAAGCCTTATTGTATTCAGGGTTGCTGACGGCATACCTCACTATGATACGCAAAGGATTGCTGACACCCAAAAATTTAGGATATGTCGTTGTAGTATTATATTTCACCCCATCCACATAAAAACCGAACTGGCGTACCTTATGTCCCCCTTTAATGACACCCGACACTTTTTCATAAGTGGCTAAAGTGTATCGATTGCCTTCTGCCAACGCACGGGCTTTATGTATGCTATTGTACCATGTCCAGCCGGAACCTGACATTGCGAGAAGATATAAAAGGTAAATGGATAACGAAGTCTTTTTCCCATCCGTAGCCCACTGCTTTTTCAATAGCGAGCCTACTATCATAACAAAAGCCCCCACCCCTAACAGGGAGACACAAACCAAAACCGGAATATTCATGTACTCTATCATACTGTTTTAGAATATTCTTTTCTTCAAATAATATACCCAAAAATCAATAGCTTTGCCGATAACGACACCAAAAACACTAAGTGCCAACGCTATGTAAGCTGCAACAATGAACGGTTGTTCGTCTATCCACTTATTGACAAGTACGGACATCCGGGAAAAGACACCACCCGCAACAGTCAGAACGATGGTCAGGGCAATATGTATCTCCACCAGCTTATCCTGTCTGTTTGAATCTATTTCGTCATCTTTTAAATACCTGACAAGCCACAGGCACGGAACAAACAGAAACAACATGAAAAATGCAATAATCGCCATTTCTTCCCCGGAGATTTCATGCAATCCTCTGCCGAAAAAGCGAAAACCGAATATTATTGCTATACAGGAAGTTATCATTTATGCCACTATTTTTAGTTTGTATTCTTAATCGTACATTCTTTCTCAATAGCCTGACAATTCGTTTCCCGGCTATCTTAATTCTTACCACCGAAAGCGCATCTACGAAGAATAGAATTGTATCGGCTTTGTTACTAATAACTCCTGATTCATATCGGATTCTTTAGTTTACAAAGTTACGGATATGACAGGAAAAAGACAAATTTAAATCAAGAAAAGATAATAAACACGCGGATATACGATATTGATAACAATAACAAACAGCACTTCAATCTGCAAAGCAAGCATCCGGAGATACCTGTATCGTTTCAATAGAGATCAACAATTAGACTGATAGGTACTTTCAACTAATCTTTTTTCATACATTGTGTTTTAAGTAAGGTAATCGGAAGACTGTGAATCAATGGAGCATTCCTGCAGTGTTGAAGTAAGTCTTCCTTGACCTTAAGTTGATAAAAAGAGGTAGAACAGGCCGGATTCGAACCAGCAATATCCACCGTTAAGAAGTAAGCCCCGGTTGACCTCATTTCAGATAATCCCGAAGCTACTGTCCTACCTCTATATTTGTTTTTTTGTGGAGCAGGCTGGAGTCGAACCGACGACCGTCTCTACCCACTGAGCTACTGCCCCTTTACGAAACAGGAAAACAGATAATCGTACTGGTAATGTTCTACCTTAAAGAGTGTGTTGAAGTAACCCGTACTTGACCTGTTTTCTTATTTCTTCGACAAAGATAGGCGTAGTGGTGCGCAACCTTTTTGCGTAACTCAAACTTTTTTGCTGTTTTCTCGAAAAAATAGTAAAAAATGAATAAACAAGACTTATTTTGTAAAAATACAGAAGAAATACGAAGACATATAGGTGATAACTCAACAGTTTTCCTACTTTTGTGTATAGTAGAGACATTACTCTCTCCCAACAATAAACACACAATATTATGAAAAGAGCATTTATTTATAAAGATGAGAAATCTCATAAATTTTGGTGGATTGATTATAGTGGCTGTGATTTTGCTGTAAACTATGGTAAGTTCGACAGTATCGGTAAATTTGAAATCAAAGACTTCGATACAGAAGAAGAATGCCTGAAACAAGCAGAGAAACTTATTCACTCGAAAAAGAAAAAAGGATATGTAGAAGATGCCAACTTCGACTTCATGCACAGATTTTATATTGATTCCGAAGAATATGGTTTGCACCCCAAAACTTCTCATCCCCGATTTACCGAACACTTCACGGAAGAACTCTATTATGATTGCGTAGACGAAGAAGCACCTTTTGGTAGCGATGAGGGAAGTGATACGTTAGATTCTCTTGAAGAAACGATCAGAAAAAATCCCAAACTCAACTTTCTTGATTATCCCAAGTATCTGATAGAACACGACTGGGGCATGGAATATATTCCTGTTGAAAGTCTTGACCCCGAAGTGGTTAAAAAACTAGCTTCAAAGAAAGAAATGGATATGACACAAAGCGACATGGTGACTTACGCTACTGCCTTTGGACAAATAAAAATCACTGGGCGTCTCTCACCCAAATTACAAGAACAGGGAGTTAAAGCTATCAAAAGATTAGCTTTACTTTGGGGAAATGGGGTGACCGAGATTCAAAGCAGAATGATTGATGACTTACTTTCATTTCCTATTGATAAGGACTGATAATATGAAACTAATAGGTAGTAAATATATGAGAATAATAGAGATTAGGAACTACACTATGAGGTGTGGTTATTAACGCATTAGCAACAATCAAATCATTATCGTTATTATGGATATAGAAAGAATACTTAAAACAAGAGAAAATGCAATATACTACGGCATTGGTGAATACCAAAAAGACTGCTTTGGTTGGGTTGGTGGAAATGCTCCAGCTTGTTTTGATGATAAGTATTTATCGGACAAAGATAATCTCTATTTTTATCTAACATTTCAAAACCCTCTAAATCCGAACAAGCAAATATCTATTTTCACTCCGGATTTTGATATTGCATTGGAATATAACACATATCCCGATTGTAAATTGTTGTTGGTTGAACATGAATTAAGTAGCCAAAGTAAAAGTGATAGATATAAACACCCCGAAATAGATGAAATTTATTCAATATACGAAATGAGTACGGAAAAAGATATGCCTGAAAAAAATTGTGCAATCAAGTTTGGGGGTAACGTAATGCCTATTCAATGGGGATTAGATAATGATGGTAAAGTGGTTAAAGATGGAAATAGCTTCATTTTTCAAATCAACGAAATTTGCATGAAAGATATTTCCGTTTTCATGGCTGGCTGTATATATGTTTATGGAAAAATTGAAGGTAATAAAGTCACAAATCCATTTGTGGCATACTGGGAATATTCCTAATAACGATAAAATGATTAATTATTTCAAATAGGTTGCTAACAACGAAAGATAGCATCTGACGATGCTCCTTTCTAACCATTATAAGCAATAGAAAAACGGAAACAATATGATAAAATACATTTCGGGAGATATATTACAGAGTAAAGATGAGTACATAGCACAAGGTGTAGCTGTTGGCTCACAAGAAGGATTAGGAACTGGGCTTGCCTTTAAGCTGTCAAGTCAATTCCCTGAAATCCAAAAACTCTTTAAGAAGTACACACGAAACACTAAGTTCCAGGCTGGCAATGTGTTTATAGGAGAAATCAAAGGTTTCTCTCCGGGTATAATCTACATCGCTACACAACCCGATATGTATCATGCGGAACTCACATATCTGAATAAAGGTTTGAAACGCTTGAAAAAAGTGTGCGAAAGCAGAGGTATCAAAACCGTGTCGCTACCGAAAATAGGTGCAGGGCTGGGTAAGTTAGATTGGAATAGTGAGGTCAAACCTTTGCTTGAAAGTATTTTATCAGATTGTGAAACGGTATTCAATGTATATGAAGATTACAAGATTGAATACGAAATTTAGCTTACAACATACACCTGTCCTGCCTAACGGCGGCAAGCTGCAAACCATTATCAGCATAAAACATTAATACAAAAAAGAATGTTGATAATGAAATAGGAAATAAAAGAATTAATTGATTTTTGGCTGTAATTTATCTATATAGCTATGTCACCTATTATTAATAACAATTGCCACATGATATGGAACAAAAGAAATTAACTGAATTATCATTAGACGAGCTTTGGCAATTATTCCCCATAACCCTGACTGCACACCAAGACTATTGGACAGATTGGTATAAGGAAGAAGCGGAGTTGCTGAAAGAGAGACTTCCCTGTATTGAACGTATTAGCCATATAGGTAGCACAGCAATTAAAGAAATTTGGGCAAAGCCTACCATAGATATACTTGTGGAAATCCCAAGAGAAGAAAAAGTCGTCAATTTGAAAGGTACAATTGAAAGATGCGGCTATATCTGCATGGCAGAGAACGACAGTCGCATTGATTTCAATAAAGGTTATACATTACAAGGATTTGCTGAACGGGTATTTCATCTACACTTATGTTATGAGGGAGATAATGATGAATTGTATTTCAGAGATTATCTTCAAGCAAATACAGCTATTGCGAAAGAATATGAACGGCTTAAACTTGATTTATGGAAACAATATGAACATGACAGAAATATGTACACTTCCCACAAAGGTGATTTCGTAAAACAATATACACAGAAAGGGAAACTGCTTTTTACAGGCAGATACGACAATAAGTAATAAAAAAACTCTTCATAAATGTAAATCCCCAATAGATATAAGCTTAAGTTAGTATAACACGATGCAGGCATCCGGAGATACCTGCATCGTCTCAATAGAGATCAACGATTTGCCTTGCGGTTCTTCACTTCTTCCACGAGTTTGGTAAATGATTTTTCTTTTTTGCGTTTCTCATGTTCGGAAGCAGAAAAGTGCCACGCTTCCCGGCGAAGTTTCAGATAGCTCGCATAAACTTTATAATCTAATACACCACTGTTGACTGCTTCTAAAACAGCACAGCCCGGTTCGTTGATATGTTTGCAATCTTTAAAGCGACACAATTCAGCATAGTCAGAGATTTCCAACACTTCGGCAAGAGAATCGGGATTGTCAATGGCCAAGCCAAATTCACGGACGCCCGGAGTGTCGATTAAAACACCCGAACTGTCCATCAATACCATTTCACGACGGGTCGAAGTATGACGGCCTTTTCCTGTGGACAGGCTTATATCAGATGTGAGCAATACCGGCTTTTCACAAAGAGCATTCACCAAAGAGCTTTTCCCGACACCCGAAGAACCGACAAACACAACCGTTTCGCCTTCCGATATGGACTTCCGTAACCGGACAATTGTTTCGAGCTGATGAATACTCGTGAAAAATACGGGTATCTGACTGGAGATATGTTTTATTTGTTCCTCAACACTCTGTCTGTCAAAATCTAAATCGGCTTTATTAAGAACCAATACAGAGCTGATATTTTCCTCCATTATCTGAACCATAAAGCGTTCTACCCTGCGAACATTGAAATTATCATCAAGGCTCTGCACAATAAATGCCTTATCGACATAAGAAGCAATGGCCTGCTTATCAGCAACCGTGCCACTTTTCTTGCGATACAATGTCCGCTCACGAGGCAAACTATCAACTATAATCCCTTTATGTTCATCGAACGGTTGAAAAATGACCCAATCACCTGTACAAGGTAATTCATCATCCGATTTTCCATACATCATATTTCCCGTGAGTTCACACTGAAACAATCCGTTTCCGGAAATTACCTCGTAGCAAGTACGGTGTACAATGGAAACACGCCCATGAGCAAGGGCACTATATATTGATTCTTGTTTTAGCTGATTGAGTTTCTCATTCCAACCATAAATAGTTAGGTTATCGTCGGATTTGTGAATTGTTTGATTTTCGTTATTCATGATCTTAATATATAGAGCGCACACGTTGAAAAGCATAACAATGCTTTTCACACCATTGTACGCAAGTTAAAAATTGAATTTATAAAAACATAGAAAACACCCTCGAATGGAATCATCCGAGAGCAAACGAAAGGACAACCTGTGTCAGAAACACAGATTGTTTATCAAACCAAATCCGATTTATTATTTTTAGTCATGCCACAAAGATAGGCATTTTTTATTTGATGGCAAAACGGGCAGTCATTTCATATCTCAACTTGATGACACGGTACTGTTCGGTAGCAGCCGTCCCCATGCTGACATTGCTCTGTGCCTGAAAAGGAAGATAACGGCTTATATTATTATCAACAGGTTCTACAATACGGATCACTTCACCCAATTCCTGTCCCATCGCTTCCACCAAGTAAGATGCTTTTTCACGGGCAGCTTTCAATGCTTCAATCTTACCTTGCTTCCGATACATTGGCAAATCCTTATGCTTCAATTCTCCGATGCGCATGGACTCAATTCCCCATGTGTTAACAGAACGGATAATGGAATTAATCTGCTCAAAATCGGTCAACTGGATATCCAATTGCTTACCTATCAGAAATTCCTTTCCTCTCTGGCGCCAATAATCCCCTATTTCCTGTGTACGGATAGCATCATCCGCTATTCCGATTTTGCGCAAACTCCGACGCAAATCCTTTTCAATCATAGCCAATGGCACTTTTGTCCGAAAATCTTCTTCTTTATTAGATTTACCTGTGTACTCTTCCTGCCAATACTCCTTAATCTGAATCAGAAAATGTATTTCATCCGGAACGACTTCAATCTCCGAAGAACCTGTCACTTCAATATATTTCCCATCACTTTCTTGAGCATTGACAACCATACTCCATGCAAACAAAACAAAAGCTAATAAAAATACCTTTTTCATATCTTTAATTTTATAGTACAACCTCATTTACAGCATCCGAATGATTATATCACAAAGCTATTAAAAAAAACTGTAAAATCGACCTTATTCCAAAATATCAATCAAGCTTTTTCGATCTATCAAAATTATATCTCCATTCTTTACCTTACACTTTGGAGACGTCTTACCGGAAAGCAAAGAAATATTTCCTTCTTCAAACAAATGCTTCAACCGGGTAGTGGAAAGAGAAAAACATCTTTTTATCAATGATAATAATTTCAGGTTCAATTCAAAATCACATTCGATCAGAATACTTATTATCGCGTTGTTCATATTCATAATATCTTCGAAGGAGATATTACTTATCACCTCATATTCAGCGCTATCGTAGTCTATTTGAAGCTTGTTCTTACTTGCCATTCCGGCTGAAAAAGCATACTGCCAGGCCACTTCTCTATCATTCATAGAAAAGCTATGAAACAGTTTTTTATCAATCAAGTCCGGTTTGGTACGTGACAGCAAAGTTATATTACAAGTATTATCGCACTTCACGCATCTGTAAATCAGCCAGACATCAATGTTCTTTTTCTGTGCATTCATTCTGAACTTATCACTGCAATAAAAGCGATCACTCTCACAGTGGCTGCATTTCTTAATCAATAAAGGAGTATTCTTCACCTTTATCTCCCATGTAAATGTTGTTTCCATAATTATACAAAAGCTATTATCTTTCTTTGTGAATCAAATCTTTTTCTCCGCAAAGTTGGATATTAGCCATTTGTATAATTCACAAGATGTCACAAGACGACATGAAATTTATTTGTCCAGCTCATCCATCATCTTTATAATTTTATCTTTCAACTTATCAAGAAACTGCGTCCGACTCTTCTTCCGGTTTCTGATTTCCAAGAATATGCGATAAAAGTCTCCAATCTCAATATTGAAAAGAGTCTCGCAGCAAAAGGCTATGTCTTTTAAACTGGTATTTCCATTGTTGAAGCATTTGCCCGCATACAGGGCATAGATAAACTCAACCAAAGCGACCTTGCTGTCCGTCCACTGCAATAGCCGGTTTTCTACCATTGAAGTGAATTTCAAATGAAGTTCCTCTGATAATATCTCTATTTGAGCAGACAGGTATTCCGCTAAACGATTGTTGGCTATGATTTCAGCCACACTTGAATCATGCAGGGTAGTGAAAGAAGAATCCCTGTCCAGCAACCCGAAACGGGTGTCTGCCAGAATATCATAGTTTCTTCTGACAAAATATTGTTCGTCGAGTTCCGTCCTGCCGGTACGGTAATAATCATAGAAAGAATTATTCAGGAAGTGTTTTTTCAAGCTCTCCAGTTCCGACTTCAGATATTTGCATTGGGAAGACGGAGATTCGCCGATACGCTTCTTTTCAATCTGATACAAGCGGACATAAAACATCAACAGCCCGGAAATCTGTGGTTTCCAGGTCTTAAAGAAAAGAATCTCTTCTTTCGGATTCGGGAATTGGTATTCGGCAACGGCGGATTTCAACAGAATAAGAGACATCTGTATGACATCAATAATCTGCTTAATCTTATCTAGTGGGGCAATCGGCTGTCGCTCAATTCTTTCAATCTCTTTTTCTATGTTCTGCTTACTATTTCTTACGAAATTTTCCATTCGTTTTCATATCGCATACGTTTCGAGAAACCATGCAGTAAATAATAAAAATAACAAAATGAAAAACCGGTTCGAGTGGAATTACTCAAACGAAAGAAATTAGCCTGTGGTTCGTGAGGCTAATATTAAGCCAGAACAAATTTAAGAGTTGCGCCCAAAATAGTTGCTTTTTGATTTCAAGGGCAAATATAATCGTTTTTTATGATTATATGACGTTTTGGTGAAATTTAAAGAACAAGGTATCCGAAAAAGCACAAAAATAGTATCTTTGCCTGCGATTTATTACCAAAGATGTGATAAAGCTATTTTTAATCATTTAATAATAAAGACTATGATTAGATTAAATGTTTTCGTCCGCGTAAGCGAGACAAACCGCGAAAAAGCGATTGAGGCAGCTAAAGAACTGACTGCTTGTTCTTTGAAGGAAGAAGGATGCATTGCTTATGATACTTTCGAAAGCAGTACCCGTCACGACGTTTTCATGATTTGTGAAACATGGCAGAATGCTGAAGTATTGGCAGCTCACGAGAAATCTTCTCATTTCAGCAAGTACGTAGGTATCATTCAGGAATTAGCTGAAATGAAACTGGAGAAGTTCGAATTCTAAATGAAACACGAAGAATAGATATACTATCTATCCAACTATCATCAAAAAGAGAGAGACATTCTTCTTCGAAAGGAAAGAATGTTTCTCTCTTCTTATTTCCAGATCTCACGGGAATAGAACTGTATGAAGTGATTAGTCCAGCTTCTTATGAATAAATGTCCCTTCAATCCAATAAGTTGCGTGATTCGATTCAAATTTCAGCAGCACATAGCCCGGATCGGTAGGACCTCCAGGAAAATGTTCGATAAACCAGTCCTGCCAAAGTTCTTGTTTCATCTTCTCGTCGGTTACCACTTCCACAGTTCCCGTTAAGGCTACACTGTCTCCCTTATCCTGAAAACATAATCCGGCTTTCGGGTTTGCCAGAAAGTCAATAGTCTTTAATGAGTCCGCTCCGGTAGACATCCAAATAGTAGAAATTCCGTCTGTTGCAATCTTACTCATCGGCACAGGACGGGGATATCCCTCTTTATTTACAGAAGCAAGCACTACCACTTCACACCTCTGCAACAACTCGGTTGCTTTCTCTTTCATTGTTTTTGTTGACATAATCTTATTGGATTTATATTGTAGGCAAATATAGTGAAAATAAATTCTAATTCACAATACGCCCGTTTGCCTTTGCCTTTTGAAGCCATTCAGGGACAATTTCTTTGAGAAATTTATCTTTGTCCGCCTTTTCAACAGCCATATCCAAACCAATATATTGCTGTGCTTTTTCTTTCGTTGTAATATCCGGAAGTGGTACATTATCTGTATACCCATGCGCTACAAGCACTTTGCTGATAAGCATACGAGCTTGGAATACTTTATTTAAGCCATGCCCCAAAATACGCATGGTTTCCTGCGGGGCATGAAAAGAACCGCCATGAGAAGATACGCCGAAATCCCATCTCCACTGTGCCTGACGAATTAACAGCAAGGCTTCTTGCATTTCATTTTCTGTAGCTCCTATATCCCAAGTAAACTTCGCTTCGATATGTGCTTTTGCCAACTCCTTTTCTAAAAGTGTACGCAACTCATTTGCCTTTTGCTGACGTTCGTATACATTTTTACAGAGCGTCTCTTTATTATCACGATGACAAGTCTGACAAGTACGTTCAGTCACTGCTAACGGATTCTGAATATGGTGATCGCTATATTTTATCCCTCCTTCATCATTGTAAGGCATGTGACAGTCAGCGCACGACACACCACGCTGGGCGTGTATGCCCATCTTGAAAATTTCATAATCAGGATGTTGAGCCTTTAATATAGGGGCACGGCTCAATTTATGAATATAATCAGTAAATCCGATTTCATCATAATACTTTTCTAAATCTTCAACAGTGAAGCCCTTATCCCAAGGAAAAGTAGGATATTTTATATTCCCCTTGAAATAATACTCCGAATGACACTGTGCACAGACCAATGAACGCATTTCCTGTGGAGTAGCATGAGTAATATCTCTACCTTGACGGCTAAAAGCTTCAGTGAGCGACGGACGGCTGATATGCAAATCCATATTTTTAGGTTCATGACAATCGGCACATCCTATAGGGTTTACAATTTCGGCTCCCCATGCAGCCCACTTATTATTATAAAAGGAATCTACCCCAATAGCTTCTATCATACGGGGAACATCAGAACTTTTACACACCCAGCAACTTGCAAATTGAGGACCGTCAGCACCCCCCATAGGCGCACCAGTACGAAGTGAATGAACAATATCCTGTAAAGCGTACATATGCCCGCGCGGTGTTGAATAATCTTTAGAAAAAGCATATCCAGCCCATAATATGACCATTTCAGGACGTTGCGCTAAAACATCGATAGAAGTTCTTCCATTTAATCTACTGTGCAAATCGGTCGATGTCGTATCCACCCACGTCTTATATTCACGTGGATAGTTTTCAGCAAAAATAATGCTGCGTGCTTCTATTCCGTTTATTTTTATCTTTTTCTTATAGTCTACATTTACAACCTCTGCGCTGTGTTCCATCAGGAATGAAATAATTACTCCCGATGCAAAAATAACAGCCATTGCAAGAGCGAATAGTACCCACCTCTGCCAGGGTTTGAACTTATCTTTCATTATTTGCTTTTTTCTTTTAAATACCTTCTGTTTATTGTACTAAATTATATTTGCCAAAGACAAAATAACGGAGAAACAACTTCCTTTTCCTACTTCTGAATGCACTTCTATACGTCCAGCCAGTCGTTCAATAATCACTTTACAAATGGAAAGTCCCAAACCACTCCCCTGCTCAAATTCATCAGTCTTGTAAAAGCGATCAAAAATCATCATTAGTTCTTTATCATCAATCCCTTTGCCAGTATCTTTTACGTAAACGCAAACTTCCTGATGCTCTTTATATATTTTGCACCCCAAAGTAATAGTTCCTTCTTTGGTAAATTTATTTGCATTATTCAGGAAATTAGAGATGACTTGAGTAAAACGGAAGCAGTCGATGTTAACGGGTAAGGAAACTGTTTCATCAAGTTCAAGGATAAAGCATAATGAAGGCTGAATCAATGTTTGGTAAGTGACATAAATCTCCTTTATTATTTTCGTAATGTTATGTTCTTTTATATCAAAGGATAAGTTGCCTGAATCTAAACGAGATATTTCTAATACGTCATTCACCAGTTTCAAAAGCAACTCATTATTATTATTGACTATTTCAATCATGGCAGCTTTCTCTTCCGGTTCTATTTCATCAGCCCCCTCACCTATTAATAAATTTGTGAAACCTACAATAGCATTGAGCGGTGTACGGATTTCATGACTCATATTATTTAGAAACGACTGTTTCAGCTCTGCTTTTTCTGCTATCTGTTTCGCTAGAATCAACTGTTGTTCATGCTCTACCAAGTTTTGAATATTCTGCATAATGCCTGCCAACATAATCTCCCCCTGGGCATCTTTCAAGGTACTGCATCGAAGTTCATACCATTGATAATCTGCCTCTTTCCCTCCAAAACAAAAACGTATTCGTTGTATTTGCATACTGGGAGACTGATATAATGTTTCGTAGAATGAGCTAAGCAATTGTACATCATCAGGATGGGTATATCTCATAATATCCTCTTTTGTAAATCTCCGTTGTTCCATGCCAACCAATCGTACATAATTATCATCAAATTCAAGAACACCTTCCTGAATATTCCAAAGTGAAATTTTGCCGCCATTCATAGAAAGAGTCAATCGTTTGTGCGCTTCTTCCAGCATTTGAAGATTCTTACGCTCCATCAACGAACGGCGATGTGTACGTAACAAACTAATGGTTACCAAAATAAAAGAGAAAACAAACAACCCACCCAACAAATAAAGTTCTTTTCGATAACGATCATAAAAGGGATAGTTAATCATACGAACATTTTGCGGAACATTACTAATATCACCCGCATATTCAGAAAAATATGTCCAGTCCAGTACATACTCTTTTTCTAAATCTCTTATTTTAGGCATTCCTATTTTTTCTTTCTTTAATAAGCGTGCAGCAAGGCTAGCGGAAGCCTTCGCCGTAATACCCTCTGTAGCCATATAACCACCGACAATCTTAGCATTTTCACCGAAACCTTCACGAATACAACTAAAAGAAGGAATATTTAAAGCTGTTACTATCGGAATTGCCAGCATATCTAATTTATCCAGTAAAAACGCTTGATTTTGTTGTCTTCTCTTTGATTGTTTCAACATTACTAACAAAGAAGATCCTTTTATATAACGAAAGGGGCAAAGACTTATTGTCAGACCATTCTTGTTAACATTATCATTTATCAAACCGGGGGTCAGATTAAAATATTCAATCATCTCCGTCAAATGCTTATAATCACACTCTTGCACAAATGCTTTTTGATAGCCCAAAACTCTCACATTCTTCCTGTCAACCACTCGGGAAAGGCTATCGAAAGATTTATGTCCAAGAAAGGTCAGATCTATATTATAAATAATCTCCATATCATTATAGGGATACAATGTTTTTATAAAGTCGATATTACGTTTCAGATCGGGACTATCACGCAATACATAAACTTTCTGCGAATCGTATTCTTCAATCAGTTCTTCATTGGGAAAATGCACATTACAAGCTACCACGGGAATAGAAGATAATAACCGGTGACGGGTAGATAATAAAGAATTAGTTGCCTGATCACCAACGGTCAGAATAAGGTCTGTCGATTTACTTTCTAGAAATTCAAGATATTCCCTTACATGTTCTATCCGCTCTTTCTCATCATATTTGCTACAATCAAAATAAAACTTATCAAACGTTACCTCTATCCCTTGTTTCTGAAACTCCTGATACAACAACTTTTCTATATTTCTGTTGCCAATATCATCTTTAGATATGGAGTAAATCAGGGAAATACGCTTTACCATCAAATTGTCAGTAACATACCAGTGTTTATAATTTAGTCCACCTATAAAAACAATCAATGAAAGAATGAATATTAAAACGTATTTATATTTGAAGTAGGTTTTGTTCATGCTTTTTTGTTTATGTTTGGCAAAAATAGCATAATTTTCACAACAAGAAAGGTATTTCACTGAAAACATCCATTAAAAACATTCATTTTCATTAAAATCAATAAATTTCCTGGTTATCAATCCTATTTCTATATTTTGCATGACCCTTTTTTGTATTATCTTTGTTTCTCTAAAACAAGGAAATAAATGAGGAACTTTGCAGCCATCGACTTTGAAACAGCCAATGGTAAACGTACAAGTGTTTGTAGTGTAGGTGTTGTCATTGTAAAAGACGGTAAGATCGTGAATAAAATCTATCGTCTCATTCGTCCTGCTCCTAATTATTATACGCAATGGACAACGGCTATCCACGGATTAACTTATGACGATACGATGGAAGCCGAAGATTTTCCTGATGTATGGGCTGAAATCAAACCGTTGATAGATGGATTGCCACTTGTTGCACACAATAGTCCTTTTGATGAAGGTTGTCTTCGGGCAGTTCACGAATTGTATGACATGACTTATCCTAATTACAAATTTTATTGTACCTGCCGTACTTCTAGAAAAGTTTTCGGAAAAGATCTGCCCAATCATCAATTGCATACGGTAGCAGAACGGTGCGGATATAACTTAGAGAATCACCACCACGCACTTGCTGACGCAGAAGCTTGTGCACAAATAGCTTTGCTTATTATCCCCGATCCTCCCAAACCGAAGAAAGCAAAAAAAGCCGATAAAGATACGCATGTTGGAGACTTATTCGCCTCACTTATCCCTCAACAAGTGAAAAAGAATAAATAAAAAAAACACCACAACTATTATCACGTTCAATAATAGTCATAGTGTTTTTATAATAAAGTGCTAATTAAAACTTCAACTAAAGAATAGATTTAGCGATACCCATTTCCAAGCCACGAAGTTCTGCCAGTCCGCGAAGACGTCCCAGACAAGAATATCCCGGATTTGTCTTTTTCTTCAAATCATCAATCATCTGATGACCATGGTCGGGACGCATAGCGATAGAGCATTTACGACGTTGTTGCAAAAGAATAAGAGCTTTCATTACGCCGTACATATCTACATTCCCTTCCAGATGATTCGCTTCATAGAAGTTTCCTTCTTCGTCACGTTGTGTGCTGCGCAGGTGAACAAAGTTTACACGATCACCGAAACGTTCCATCATGCCTGCAAGGTCATTGTCGGCACGCACTCCGAAAGAACCTGTACATAAGCAAAGGCCATTGGATTCGTTAGGCACGGCTTCAATCAGTTTTTTGAAATCTTCTTCCGTACTCAAAATACGTGGCAAACCTAAAATAGTGTAAGGAGGATCATCCGGGTGAATCACCAGCTTCACGCCTACTTCATCGGCAACAGGCGCAATTTCTTTTAAGAAGAAAATCAAGTTGGAACGGAGCTTTTCAGCGTCAATATCATTATAACGGTCTAATGCCTGCTGGAATTGTTCTACAGTGAAACTTTCTTCCGAGCCTGGAAGTCCGGCAATCATATTGCGAACCAACAGTTTCTTATCATCTTCGCTCATTTGTTCGAAACGAGCTTTTGCTTTAGCTATTTCTTCAGGAGTGTAATCTTTTTCTGCGTTCGGACGTTTCAGGATGAAAAGGTCAAAGGCTACAAAAGCCGCCTTTTCGAAACGAAGAGCTTTAGAGCCATCAGGCATTGTATAGGCAAGGTCAGTACGTGTCCAGTCCAGTACGGGCATAAAGTTATAAGTAACTACCATTACGCCACACTTCGCCAGATTACGGATACTTTCCTTATAGTTTTCAATGTATTTCATGAAGTCACCAGTCTGTGTCTTGATATGTTCGTGTACAGGTACACTTTCTACCACAGACCATGTCAGACCTACTTCTTCAATCATTTGCTTACGTTTCATGATCTCTTCTACTGTCCACACTTCACCATTCGGAATGTGATGAAGAGCATTTACTATACCGGTAGCGCCTGCCTGCTTAATATCCCACAAGCTAACGGGGTCGTTAGGACCATACCAGCGCCAAGTTTGTTCACATAAATACATATTGTTATTAAATTAAGAATTGAAAATTGAAAATTAAGAAATCAAAGTTGAAAATTAAAAGTTGAGAGTCAGCATACGGATGCTACGCAGCCAATTCTCAATTTTTAATTCTCAATTCCCCATTTATTAAATTGAGAATGCATCAAATCCACCATCGATTACAGCTACTGTACCTGTTACGAAGTTGGAAGCATCGCTAATCAAATAATGGATGGTTCCATAAAGATCTTCCGGCTCGCCGAAACGGTTGAATGGAGTATGAGCGAGAATTGTTTTTGAACGATCAGTCAGAGAGCCATCCGGATTAGTCAATAATGTACGGTTTTGTTCAGTCAGGAAGAAGCCTGGAGCAATTGCATTTACGCGCAAGCCATTACCGAATTTCAATGCCAGTTCTCCAGCCATGTATTTAGTAAAGTTAGCAATAGCTGCTTTAGCTGCACCATAACCAACGACACGAGTCAATGGACGAAGAGCTGATTCAGAGCAGAAGTTTACAATAGAACCTTTCTTCTGTTCTACCATAATTTCAGCAAATACCATTGTAGGCAATACTGTACCGAAAAGGTTCAAATCCACCACTTTCTTAAATGCGTCAATCTGTAAATCAAAGAAAGTTTTATCCGGAGCGATTGTTGCACCTGCCATGTTACCTCCAGCAGCGTTCAACAAAACATCAATACGGCCATAAGCTTTCATAATTTCCACTTTGTTGCCTTCCAGCACTTCCTTATCCATCACATCAGTGTAAAGGAACATTGCTTCATTTCCTTCTGCTTTGATACTGTCTACCAATGCTTTTCCAGCTTCTTCACTTCTGTCGAGTACAACCACTTTTGCACCTTCCTTTGCGAGATACGCAGCAATACCTTTACCTAAAATACCAGCTCCGCCGGTGATAACAACTACTTTGTCTTTTACGTTAAATAATTCATTCATGGTTCTTATAAATTTATATGTTTATAATTTATTGTTCAGATAATATTTCAGATTCTCTTTAAGGAGAATATCGATAGGCATCAAATTCACTTTCTCACTATTCTGCTTGAACAGCAAATGATTACACAATGATTTAACGCCATCGTACCCCTGACGCTCGGGGCGCTGCGCAATCAATGCGGTTATCACACCTTCGGAAAGTAATTGCGTATTTCTGCCGATAAGATCATAACCAACCAGTTTGACAGCCTGCATTCCTCTTGCTTTCAGGTAATTTCCTAAAATATAGCAAGTTGAATTAAAGATAATAGCGCCTTTAATATTCGGATTAGCTTCAAAGATTTCATCCAGTTTCATGAAGTTATACACTGAATCATTTATTTTCAGTTCTACTTCATGCAGATTTCCGTTAAACGCTGTTTCAGTGAGATAATGACAGAAACCTTCGCGCCTGTTCTTTCCCTGGTTAGAATCATTCTTCCCACTATGAATAATCCGTGCCATTAATATATCGGAAGAAGAAGGAAGCCTGTCCATCAATAATCTGGCAGCAATCACTCCGGCATCATAAGATTCCGTTCCAAAATAAGCCAGTTGATGTTGCCCTCCAATGTTGGAGTCAACATACACGTATGGTATTTCATTCCTGTCAAGCTCCTGCGAAAGCCGGATAACAGAATCTGTAAACAAAGTCGCAATCAATACCCCATCCACTTTCTCATTCAGCAGATTTCGGATGATATCATCAAAAGTCTTGTTATTATATTGATCGAAAAAGAGTTTGGTAATGGTGATATTATATGATTCCATTTCCGCCGCAGCTTTATCTATCCCTTCCGAAATAGCTTCCCAATACTCCCCCTGCACAAAAGAAGGAGTTATTGCAAGGATATGATATTGTTTTTTGGAGGCTGCTAATGAACGTGCCATCAGATTTGGTTGGTAATGTACCATTTCCAGGATAGCCTGTACTTTTTTCCTGTTTTCTTCAGATACTCTTCCACGATTATGGATTACACGGTCTACCGTGCCAACAGAGACACCTGCCATCTTAGCAATGTCTACAATCCGAATATTTGAAAACTCTTTATCCATATATTGATAAGCATCTTGTTTTTCATCGGCAAAAGTAAAATGAATTATTGAATTAAGCAATAGTGTGTGCGCACACACATTATATCAAAACAAACATATACAATTAATAATCAAATAATTAACTCCAATAAACAGTAAACATACATGTTGTTAAACATAAGAAAAAGTAAAGATAGTATAGAGAAAAAGACTCTTTTCAAATGAAAAGTTAGAGAAAAAGTAACTCCCAATTCTTGAAGGAAACGAGAATAATAAAGAAGATTAGCCTAAATGTGTTCGCACACACATTGATACGATGACTAAATAAAGCTAGGGATAAAAGATTAAATATACAAAAATAAAACAGGTAACCAATTATATTTAAATCGATTACCCGTTTTGGGATTCTTACTTTTCCCACTTATCTTTTGCTTTTCCGGCCACTTTGTCGGCTTCTGCCGCTACTTTATCAGCAATTTCCGCACCGGTTTCTACTGCTTTAAGTCCAAGATCCATTGCTTTTCTTTCAGCATGAGCAGCTGCTATTTCAGCATCGCGACCTATACGATGGATAGCATTATAAATTTCGCTTTCCAACTGTTTTGCTTTTGCTGTACGTGAAAGACGATAAGCTACTGCGCCGAGGATTGACCCAATTCCGAGTCCAATCCAGAAATTTCCATGTCTACATTCCATAATTAAGTTCTGTTTTTAGGATTAAAAATAAATTATATAAATATCTATTTAGATTTCGAGAATAAGGAAGCAATCCATAATACAAGGATAGCCCCTACAGTGGAAGTTATCAAACTTCCGATCAATCCTGAAGCTGACAGTCCGAAAAGGGCAAATACCCAACCGCCCAGTACACCTCCAAGAATACCAAGTAATAAATTTATAATAAGACCAAAACCTCCGCCGCGCATTACTTTACCTGCGAGGAATCCAGCCACAATACCAATAATGATATACCAAATAAAGCCCATATAATCCTCCTTTTTTATTTAACAACAGCAAGTACGGAGAATAGTTCGGTTAGTCAAAATTGAATTAACGACAATTTAGAATCCTTAGTCTTAGAGAAACGGGAAAGTTTGCGTACCTTTGCAGCCAATTTTTCAGGAACACTTCTAAAGCAATAGGTATCATGGTACAAAATCAGGAACAACCCGTAGGAAAAATTACATTTTCCATCTTAATCGCATTAAGTCTTTCACACTGTCTCAATGACCTTTTACAGTCCGTTGTTTCAGCAGCTTATCCACTATTCAAAGATGATTTAGGATTAAGTTTTGCGCAAATCGGCCTTATCACACTGGTTTATCAGCTTTCGGCTTCGGTCTTTCAACCGATTACCGGAATCATTTTTGATAAATATCCCGTTGCATGGTCGTTGCCTATCGGAATGAGCTTTACACTGATTGGTTTGATAAACTTAGCATTCTCTGATAATCTATACTGGATATTAGCCTCCGTATTCTTAATCGGAATTGGCTCTTCCGTACTGCATCCGGAAGCCTCCCGTATCACATTCCTTGCCTCTGGCGGGAAACGTGGACTAGCACAATCACTCTTTCAGGTAGGTGGTAACTTCGGAGGTTCATTAGGTCCTTTACTGGTTGCTCTGTTGGTGGCTCCTTATGGCAGACAACATCTCATCGTATTTGCATTTGTGGCTTTAGCTGCTATCGGAGTGATGTACCCAATTTGCAAATGGTATAAATCATATCTAAACCGGATGAAAGCACAGACCGTCAGTGTCAGAAAACCTGTTCATCTTCCTTTGCCTATGGATAAGACAGCCCTTTCAATCGCGATATTGCTGATTCTGATTTTCTCCAAATATATCTATATGGCAAGTCTCACGAGTTATTATACTTTCTACTTGATTCATAAATTTAATGTAAGCGTACAAGATTCGCAACTATATTTATTTATCTTTCTGGTAGCTACTGCTATCGGAACATTAATTGGTGGACCTGTCGGTGACCGAATTGGTCGGAAGTATGTGATCTGGGCTTCTATTTTGGGAGCTGCCCCGTTCAGTTTACTAATGCCACATGCTAATTTGATGTGGACTATTATCCTTAGCTTCTGTGTGGGATTGATGCTTTCTTCCGCTTTTCCCGCTATATTGCTTTATGCACAGGAATTGCTTCCTACCAAGCTCGGATTAATATCAGGGTTATTTTTTGGATTTGCATTCGGGGTGGCTGGTGTAGCATCTGCCGTACTCGGTAATTTAGCGGATAAAACGAGTATTGAATATGTATATAATATCTGTGCTTATATGCCGCTACTAGGATTGGTCACATTCTTTTTACCGAATTTGAAGAAGAAAAAAATAGAATAAGATTAGATTAAATAAAATGGGGTGTGTCACATTTTGCGCTCCCTCTTTTCCAAAGAAAACGACCGGTATGCATCGTCACGACGTATACCGGTCTACAAGTTAAGGTCAAAGTCAAAAAATTAAGAGAGCTATTTATATGTTAGGGTTAGCGTTAATTTCTTTCTGTGGAATAGCATACAAATAATAGGTGCTATTTACTGTAAACGGTTTACCGTTCGGGAAGTTGAGGAACCAATGTCCCAGAGGATTTCGTTTTTCAAAGCTACCACCCTCCTGCCAGCAATCGACTTCTGTCTTCTGCATTTCATCCGATAAAGCAGCACGTTCTACTGCCTTTTGTGTACGAAGTATATCGGTAATACCAAATCCTTCCCCCCAAAGTTCACGGCGACGTTCCATCAGAATCTCATTGATTACATCTTCCTGTGATTTTCCTGTCACCTCATAATCCCCTACTCCACGGGCATTACGCAATGTATTCAATGGAGCTACAGCCTGGGCCAACGCTACGCCGTCACGAACTTTCGCCTCCGTTTCTATCAAATACATTTCAGCAGCACGCATCAAGACCAGATCAGCCGTATCATCTGCACGCATGTGAAATTTCTTATATCCCAAATATCCTTCACGCATCCACTGAAACAAAGGTAAACGAATATCACCTTCGGTAAATGTATCTTTCAGATGGGGATCAGCCATAAAGCTGCTATATGCTCCTACGTATGTTGCATCCAAATAATAGAAATTATAGCTGGCATCCGATTGGGAAGGAATTTGAGGAAATCCCCATATCCATTCTTTATTGGAAATGTTATTAAAACCTTCGTACTCGGCTGTAGTTGTCATCAACGTATATCCTGCACGTGCTGCTTCGGCAGCTTTTGCGGCTTCTTCCCATTGTCCGGTCAGCAAGTAAGCGCGAGCCAAAAGACCGTTGACCACTGCAACATTCGGTTTGAACTTTTGATTATCACCGCTGCGGACATAGTTTTTCAAATAGTCCTTCGCCAAAGTGAGATCGTCGAAAATAAGCTGATAAACCTGTGCCACTGTTGATTTTCCTTTCGGTACAGTGGAGCTATTGCTAGGTTCGGTATATATAGGAACACACGGAGCATCTTTATCTTTCAAGTAGGTGAATTGATAATGCTGTACCAAGTGCAAATAACAAAAGGCGCGTAATGCCAATGCTTGTCCCTGTGCCTGACGGAGTTCTTCCGAATCCCCCTTGATAGAAATGGCAGTGTTACAATTATCTATCGTTTTATATATCAGATACCAGGCAAACTCTGTTCTACCATTTGAGGATTGCGCTATATCATTAAACTGATACGAAGAGTTAAAACCATATTTCGGACGGGAAACAATATCACTTGCCATCATATCATCCAGACACTGAAGTGCCCGATAACCGATATTGGCATAGGTACTTGAATAATCAAACAGATTATACCAGGCACCATTCACAAGTGCCTCCGCATTTTCGGGTACAGATACCTTATCCGAACTTACCGCATCTGTGGGGTCCGTATCCAAAAAACTGCTGCTACAACTCGTTGCCAGGAAAAGTCCGGCAACTGCCGCAAGAATGGATTGAATTTTTATTTTTCTCATAATTTAGTCTGAATTTAGAAAGAAACATTGATACCTCCGGAGATGGTTCGCATAGCCGGATAACGGTAATAAGTGATACCGGTAATTCCCTGTTCAGGGTCTAGTCCCTGATTCCGGTGAATGGTAAACAGATTATCTCCTTGTACATATACCTGCACACTGCTCAATGATAACTTACTAATCCATTGTTTGGGTAAGTTATAGGAAAGTGTCAGGTTTTTCAATCGCATATACGAATTATTCTGCAAGAAGCGAGTGGAAGCCGAGTTCCAGTTATTAGAGGTAGTACTCAAAGCAGGGACATCGGTATAGCGATTGTCGGGAGTCCATCTTCTTAGAATCTCCGTCGACCAGTCGCGACCTTCCAAACTTCCATTATGCAGAATCATTGTAACATCACGATTGTAGATATATCCGCCGATACTGTAAGCAAAGATAGCCGAAAGATCAAATCCTTTCCAAGAAAGAGACGTATTGAATCCGCCATACACCTTCGGAAGAGACGATTTGTTGACATAATAATAGTCAGCCGAACCATAATCATTTGTTGTGACACGTTTTCCGGTCGGATTCTTATTTGCATCCACCTCATCCTTATACCACAGCGGATCTCCATTTTCCGGGTCTACTCCCGCCCACTCTATCATATAGAAATCATACACCGAACGACCTACCTGCAACTTGTTCACACCACTTCGCGGCATATCTTTCAATGGAAGATCTGTCACCTTATTCTTATAATGCGTCAAGTTCATACCCAGTTTCCATACCCAACCATTCTGATTGATAATCGTTCCGTTAAGCACCATTTCTATACCTGTATTCTTCAAGGCTCCTACATTTTCGTCAATAGAACCATATCCCAGGGAAGGAGCTATCGGACGTGAATAAAGCAGGTCTTTCGAACGACGTGTAAAGAAATCAAACGAACCGGAAAAACGGTTATTGAACAGGGAGAAGTCAATACCTGCATTAAAGTTGAGGTTTGTTTCCCATTTCAGATTCGGAGTCGCCATACGGTCGGACACTAACGCATTTTCTCCCAAATTGGAAACAATGGTATAAAGTCCTTTACTCGCATAATAAGTACCCAGGTTATCATTTCCCTGCGCACCATAGCTCATTTTCAGAGTCAAGGCAGAAAGCCAGTCGGAAGTACTTGCCATAAACTCTTCCCGGTCGATACGCCAGGAAGTACCCAACGACCAGAAATTTCCCCAGCGGGTCTCCGGCGCAAAACGTGAAGAACCGTCGCGACGATAGGATGCCGAGAAGAAATATTTATTTTGATAGTCGTATAATGCTTGAGTCAGATAACCCACCAACGCATAGTCGATGCGATACCCCGAACCTCCGGTCAACTGTGAACCAACTACTAGTTCCGGCATATCAGGCTGCGCCATTTTGGAACGTGATGCCGTCAGTTCATCGTAGCGGTAGGAATAGGCCTCCACACCGGCAAGAACATTAAAATGATGTTCACCAATTGTCTTGTCATACGTAGCAATATTATTCCATGTCCAAGAGAAAGTACGGGTATTCATTCGGCTGACACCGCCGCCGTTTTCTTTAGCCGGACCTAATTGGGGGTTCGTATAATCCAACGTATTATAATTAATCAAGTCAAAGTTGAAACTAGTCTTGAATTTCAATCCCTCAATAATCGTAGCTTCCAGGAAAGTACGACCGGAGACTTCATCTTTCATTCGTTCTGATTTATCCAAAGGCAAAGTAGCCGGCAGATTCCAGTTTGCCATCGAACCGGAAGGACGATAAGAGCCGAAGTCATAAATGCGGTCTCCATTCTCATCCAATTTGTAGCTACCGTCGGTATTCATTTCATAAATCGGATAAAATCCCGGCATGGTACGTCCTGCAGTAATCACATTACTGGTTTTGGAGTCGGAAGAAACCGGATAGTTCTGCATAGAATGTGCAAAACTCAAATTGACTCCTCCCTTCAACCAGGAAGTCATTTCGCTGGTGATATTGGAACGAAGATTGAAACGCTGATAACCCGATTCAAGCGCAATACCTTTATCATTCAGGTATCCGGCTGAAAAGAAATACTGATTTGCTTTTCCGCCTCCGGAAACACTTAGATTCAACTCTGTGCGAAGTGCCTGTTGTTCCATGGCATCACTCCAGTCTGAATTCCATAATGGACGGGCACCTGCCACCAATTTTCCATCTGTACCGACCGGTTGCGTATATTGGGGACCGTATGGATTGGGGCCACCTCCCATCAATTTCGTAACCAGGTCTTTGGATGCTTGTGCCGCAGCAGTTGCCGGAGTATAATCCGCGCTCTTGGCGTACTGATTACGAAGTGCTTCCCAATACAATTCAAAGTATTGATCGGTACTGACACGATCATAATCACGCACGGCACGATTGGAACCTCCTAAAGAGGCTTTTACCTTTACGGTCGCTTTGGTATTTTGATCTCCTTGCTTGGTTGTGATAATAATCACTCCATTTGCGCCACGTGAACCGTATAAAGCAGCAGAAGCCGCATCTTTCAATACTGTCATCGAAGATATATCATCAGGATTGATAGAGTTCACACTACCGTCGAACGGAACACCGTCCACCACATAAAGCGGAGCACTGGATGCATTGATAGATCCGATACCACGAATACGGATTTCCGCATCCGTACCCGGCTGCCCGCTTGCCGCACTAGCCTGCACTCCGGACACCGTCCCTTCTAATACGCGCGATACGCTCGAAGTCTGTAGCTTTTCAATCTCACCTGCTTTCATCGTCGAAGCTGCTCCGGTAAAACTATACTTCTTAGCGGTAGCATAAGCTACTACCATTACTTCTTCCAGTTCTTTACTTTCCGATTCCAACGTGACATTAATCACACTTCGGTTATTCACCGGTTGTTCTACCGATCTCATTCCTACAAAACGGAACACTAAAGTGCCGGTAGCAGGAACTTCAATTGAATAATTTCCATCAATATCGGTGATGGTGCCGGAGGATGCTCCTTTCAATTGTACGGAGACACCAGGCAAGGGCTCCCCTTCAGAAGTCACCGTACCCGTCACGCGTTTCTCCTGCTGTGCTTCCGCATATACTATATTTCCTGCAAAAAGCAGAAGAGACACGACTAATAAACGTAAATAGATTCTCATAATTTTGTGGCTTAAGATTTATTTGCTTGTTGTAACTAACAGTATATTGAACTTTTTTGTTTAGGAAACGAAACATTTTTTAGAAGATTACTAGCATAAATCAACGAAAGGTAGTACATTCGTGAAACGAAAAATAGCTAAAACAACAAAGAACCACATGGGGAAACGGGTTATTCTATATCTTTTTCTGTTATTTTCACTGTCCTTACAGGCACAAAGTGAAGAGAAAGCCCTTTCTACAAATGATAGTACAAGAATAGATTCCACAACGGTCACCCAGCCCAGTCCTTTCAAAAGAGCAATCAAGAAATTTATGAATTTCAGTGATTTCGATACGCTCTATATCAGCCCGAACCGTTATAATTATGCGTTGATGGCTACTCATTTCAGCAACTTCGAATATTACTCTGTCACCAGCGAACAGCCTCAACCACAAAAACTTAGTTTCTCTCCTAACCCGCATAATAAAATAGGACTGTATTTCGGCTGGCGATGGATTTTCCTGGGATGGTCCGTAGATGTGGATGATATCTATCGGAAAACCAACCGGAAGAATAGAGGTACAGAGTTTGACCTTAGCTTATATAGTTCCAAACTTGGCGTAGATATATTCTACCGTCGTACCGGAAACAATTACAAGATACATAAGATCAGAGGATTTTCTGAAGATATTCCCTCCAACTATTCCGAGGATTTCAGTGGAATAAAGGTGGATATAAAAGGACTGAACTTATATTATATCTTCAATAACAGAAAATTCTCTTATCCGGCCGCCTTCAGCCAGTCCACCAACCAACGACGCAACGCGGGAACATTTATTGCCGGTTTTTCTATTTCAAAGCATCATCTCGACTTCGACTACACAGAACTTCCTGTTTTTCTACAGCAGACAATGAATCCCGGTATGAAAGTCAAGGATATAAAATATACCAATGCCAATATCAGTTTCGGATATGCCTACAACTGGGTCTTTGCCCGCAACTGCCTGGCATGTTTGTCTCTCACCCCTGCCATTGCCTATAAAGCCTCTGATGTAGATGCGGAAACTCACGAAGGAAAAGCATGGTACGGCAAATTTAATCTGGATTTTCTACTTCGTGCAGGGGTTGTTTATAATAACGGAAAATACTTTGTAGGTACTTCTTTCGTTGGGAAAAACTATAATTACCACCGGAATAATTTCTCTGTAGACAATGGTTTCGGCACTCTTCAGATATATGCCGGATTCAATTTCAACTTACGCAAAGAATACAGGAAAAAGAAATAAAAGTACGGATATCAGAAATCGTAAACTTGCTTGCTTATCCAAAGAATCTTTGTACATTTGCCACGTTCTAACGAACAAAAGTAAAAAATCAATGAAGCAACAACGCCACATACAGACCACACGTACCCTTCTTTCCCGCTTCCGTTATTGGGGCAGAAAGAACTATGCCGCTTTTGCGAGTATGGGACGTGAATTCCAAATCGGTCATCTGCACATCAATGTTGTGGACGTTGCCCTTCGCAAGCAGAATGCTAAAATTACTATCCCTTATCATACATTTATGACACTTCAGGAAATAAAAGACCAAGTGTTGGCAGGCATTGATATTTCGCCCGACCAAGCCGCTTGGCTAGCCAACATGGCTGACAGCGAGGCGCTATATGCCGCCGCGCATGAGATTACCGTCGCACGTGCTTCGCACGAATTCGACATGTGTTCCATCATCAACGCCAAGTCCGGCCGATGCCCGGAAAACTGCAAATGGTGTGCACAATCCTCTCACTACAAGACTAAAGCCGATATTTACGATCTCCTTCCCGCTGAAGAATGTCTCCGACAGGCGAAATACAATGAAGCTCAAGACGTCAACCGTTTCTCTCTCGTTACCAGCGGACGAAAACCATCTCCCAAACAGATTACCCAACTTTGCGATACCGTTCGTCAAATGCGACGTCACTCGTCCATTCAGCTCTGTGCTTCTCTGGGGTTACTTAACGAAGAAGAGCTACGTTCCCTATACGAAGCCGGAATCACCCGTTATCACTGTAACCTGGAAACGGCTCCGTCTTATTTTTCCAAACTCTGTACTACGCATACACAAGAACAAAAACGAGCTACTCTTGATGCAGCCCGTCGTGTAGGCATGGATATCTGCTGCGGAGGTATCATCGGTATGGGAGAAACGATGGAGCAACGGATTGAATTTGCTTTCACTTTAAAAGAACTGAATGTTCAGTCCATACCTATCAACCTGCTTAGTCCGATTCCGGGAACTCCACTGGAAAACGAGCGGCCTTTAAGCGAAGAAGAAATACTTAAAACCGTCGCTATCTTTCGTTTTATTAATCCGACAGCTTTTCTAAGATTTGCCGGAGGACGTTCACAACTATCTTCCGAAGCCATGCACAAAGCATTATATATCGGAATCAACTCGGCTATCGTAGGCGACCTGCTGACAACTCTCGGTTCCAAAGTATCGGAAGACAAAAAGATGATTCAGGAAGAAGGTTATCATTTCGCCGGTTCCCAATTTGACCGCGAACATATCTGGCATCCGTACACTTCTACCACCGATCCGCTTCCTGTCTACAAAGTGAAACGGGCAGACGGCGCCACTATTACCCTCGAAGACGGACGGACACTCATTGACGGAATGTCTTCCTGGTGGTGTGCAGTGCATGGATATAATCATCCGGTATTGAATCAGGCGGCAAAAGAACAATTAGATAAAATGTCTCATGTCATGTTCGGGGGACTGACGCATGAACCGGCCATTGAATTGGGGAAACTATTATTGCCTTTGGTTCCTCCCTCCATGCAGAAAATATTCTATGCAGACTCCGGTTCGGTAGCCGTAGAAGTGGCACTGAAAATGGCTGTACAATATTGGTATGCAGCAGGAGAACCGGAAAAGAACAATTTCGTGACTATCCGTTCCGGCTATCACGGTGATACGTGGAATGCCATGTCTGTATGTGATCCGGTGACGGGTATGCACAGTCTTTTCGGTTCGGCATTGCCTGTACGTTATTTTGTCCCGTCCCCCACTTCCCGGTTCGACGGAGAATGGAATCCGGAAGATATACTACCTCTGCAAGAGATGATTGAAAAACATTCAAAAGAGTTGGCGGCGCTTATCCTGGAACCGGTGGTACAAGGAGCAGGTGGAATGTGGTTTTATCATCCGCAGTATCTGCGTGAAGCAGAAAAACTTTGCCGGAAGCACGATATTCTTCTAATCTTCGACGAAATAGCAACGGGATTCGGACGTACCGGCAAACTCTTTGCGTGGGAACACGCCGGAGTAGAACCAGATATCATGTGCATCGGCAAAGCACTGACCGGAGGATATATGACACTTTCTGCCGTATTAGCCAGTAACCGGATAGCAGATACCATCTCCAACCATGCACCGGGAGCTTTTATGCACGGGCCTACATTTATGGGTAATCCACTTGCGTGTGCAGTGGCTTGCGCTTCCGTTCGCCTATTACTCGAATCCGGTTGGCAAGAGAATGTGAAGCGAATCGAAACTCAACTGAAAGAAGAACTGGCACCTGCACGGGAATTTCCGGAAGTAGCTGATGTACGAATACTCGGAGCTATTGGAGTCATTGAGATGAAACGTCCGGTAAATATGGCCTATATGCAACGACGATTTGTGGAAGAAAGAATCTGGGTACGTCCCTTTGGCAAACTCGTATATCTGATGCCGCCTTTCATCATTACTTCGGAACAATTAAGCAAACTGACTTCCAGGTTACTTAAAGTTATTCAAAAAAGATGACAGATAAAAAGAATATTACCGGATTTTCACCCAAAGCTCTGTTCCTCGGTGAGCAAAAGGGTGTTCCTCGGTGAGGAACGGACCTTTCCTCACCGAGGAAGGATACCTTGGTCGGTGAGAAACTGCCGGGATAATTCTTCTGACGATAAACATCTTATAAACAACAGATTACACTTTCAATCATTCATCTATCGAATACAAATTACTTAAAATAACAATTCATGACATTAGAGTATATAAACCAGGAACTCCAGACCTTGAAAGAGAAAAAGAATTACCGTTCTCTCCCACCGCTAATCCATGAGGGGCGAGATGTTCTGCTGAACGGACAACGAATGTTGAACTTATCTTCTAATGATTATCTCGGACTGGCCAATGATATTTCATTGAGGGAGGAATTCTTAAGGACGCTCACTCCCGAAACTTTCCTGCCTACCTCCTCTTCTTCCCGGTTATTAACCGGTAATTTTAGTGACTATCAGAAGTTAGAGCAACAGCTAGCCACCATGTTCGGAACCGAAAGTGCACTCATATTCAATAGTGGTTATCATGCCAATACAGGAATACTTCCTGCCATTTGCAACACTCACACCCTGATTCTTGCTGACAAGCTGGTGCATGCAAGCCTGATAGACGGAATTAAATTATCATCAGCTAAATGTATCCGGTATCGTCACAATGATATTTCCCAGTTGCAGCGACTGATTGCTGAAAATCATAACGCTTATGAGCAGATTATTATTGTTACCGAAAGTATCTTTAGCATGGATGGCGATGAAGCTGATCTTCCCGCTCTCATTCAACTCAAAAAGAGCTATTCCAATATTCTTCTTTATATAGATGAGGCTCATGCTTTTGGTGTACGAGGGAAAAAAGGATTAGGATGTGCTGAAGAACAAGAATGTATCAACGATATAGATTTTCTAGTAGGTACATTTGGGAAAGCCATTGCCTCGGCAGGAGCTTATATCGTCTGCCGACAAGTTATCCGTGAATATCTAATCAATAAAATGCGCACGTTTATATTCACCACTGCACTTCCTCCTATCAATATTCAGTGGACTTCATGGGTGTTAGAACGTCTTCCAGCTTTACAACATAAGAGAACTCACCTGCTACAAATCAGTGAAAAGCTAAAGGAAGCCCTTACAACCAAAGGATACAATTGCCCCTCGGTAAGCCACATTGTCCCTATGATTGTCGGAGCAAGTGAAGATACCATATTGAAAGCAGAAGAACTCCAACGCAAAGGATTTTACGCATTGCCGGTACGTCCGCCTACGGTTCCCGAAGGGACTTCACGCATCCGCTTCTCACTGACAGCGGACATCACTGAACATGAAATCGACCAACTCATTAAACTGATAAACGGATGAAACAGTATTTTATCATAAAGAATAATCAAAAGCATCTATTGCTTTTCTTCGCAGGCTGGGGAATGGATGAAACTCCATTCCTGCAAATTCACCCGACCGATAAGGACTGGATGATTTGCTATGATTATCGTTCATTAGAGTTCGATGCCGACATTTTGCAAGAATATTCCGAAATCACCCTCATTGCCTGGTCAATGGGAGTATGGGCAGCCTCACAGATAATGAAACAATATCCATCCCTACCCCTTTCCCAAAGTATCGCTATCAATGGCACTCTTTATCCCATACATGAAACGAAAGGGATTACTCCTACCATTTTCGAAGGAACCCTGCAAGGACTGAATGAACAATCCCTGCAAAAGTTTCAAAGAAGAATGTGTGGTTCAGCAGCCGATTACAAGGCTTTTCAGACAGTAGCTCCCCAACGTCCCGTTGAAGAGCTCAAAGAAGAGCTTGCTGCCATACAAAAGCAATACTTATCATTGCCACCATCAGATTTTGCATGGCAAAGAGCCATCATAGGAAAAAGCGACCGTATCTTCCTGCCGGACAGCCAATGGCTGGCATGGAGAAACAAAGTGGATTCCCTTGAATATATAGAAGCCGCTCATTATCAACAAGACCTTTTTGATAATGTAATCATGCAAATCAACTAATGATCGATTTATGGATAAACAACTAATCGCCGAACGTTTCTCTAAAGCCATTGCTACTTATCCCCAGGAAGCAAACGTACAAAGGCAGATAGCAGATAAAATGATTCACCTGCTTACAGAACACATCTCTTTTCCCTGTTCAAAAGTGATTGAGTTCGGATGCGGCACAGGTATTTATTCCCGTATGCTACTTCAGGCTCTTCGGCCGGAAGAATTATTGCTAAACGACCTTTGCCCGGAAATGAAGTACTGTTGTGAGGATATATTAAGAAAAGGACAGGTTTCCTTTCTTCCGGGAGATGCAGAAACAGTTCCTTTCCCCGCTGAAAGTACATTAATTACTTCCTGCTCGGCTCTGCAATGGTTCGAATCTCCTGAAAACTTTTTCAAAAGGTGCAACGCCCTGCTTAATAACCAAGGCTATTTCGCTTTCAGCACTTTCGGTAAAGAGAATATGAAAGAGATACGAGAGTTAACAGGAAACGGGCTCCCTTATCGTTCACAGGAAGAGCTTGTTAAAGCCTTGTCATCCCACTTTGACATACTCCATTCGGAAGAAGAACTTATTTCTCTTTCGTTTGATAACCCCATAAAGGTACTTTATCATTTGAAGCAGACAGGAGTAACCGGAATATCCGGCACCTCTTCCCAACAACTGCGAACACGTCGTGACTTGCAGTTATTCAGTGAACGTTACACACAAGAATTCACCCAAGGCACTTCAGTGTCCCTGACCTATCACCCCATTTATATCATCGCAAAAAAGAAAAAAGTATGAAACAGAATGTATATTTCGTAAGCGGTATCGACACCGATGCCGGCAAGAGCTACGCCACCGGATTTCTAGCTCGTGAATGGAACAAGAACGGACAGCGTACCATCACTCAAAAGTTTATCCAAACAGGAAACATTGGTCACTCCGAGGATATTGATTTGCATCGTCGTATCATGGGAATCTCCTTTACAGAAGAAGACAAAAAAGGACTGACTATGCCGGAAATTTTCTCTTATCCCGCCTCTCCGCATCTAGCTTCCCAACTGGATAACCGTCCCATTGACTTCGGCAAAATCAAACGTGCTACGGAAGAGTTGAGCGAACGCTATGATTTTGTTCTGCTCGAAGGCGCAGGTGGCTTAATGGTTCCGCTAACAACAGAGCTTCTGACAATAGACTACATTGCCCAAGAGAATTATCCGCTTATCTTTGTTACTTCCGGTAAATTGGGAAGCATCAATCATACTTTGCTTAGCCTTGAAGCCATACAAAAACACGGTATTGTACTGGATACAGTACTTTATAATATGTATCCTACCGTAAAAGATAAAACGATTCAGAATGATACGATGAACTTCATTCAAAACTGGCTGAAGAAGTATTTCCCGGATACGAAATTTATATTAGTTCCGGAAATAAAAGAATAAAAAGACTTATGACTTCAAAAGACTAGCCTCACTATTTGCCGGGCTAGTTTTTTGTTTCTACAATCCACTTTTCAATATTACGGGTTTCCGCACTGAAATTTACTCCTATTTTAAAGAGTTTACGTCCGTCCATTTCGAAAGGAAGAGCATAATTCTTGTCGTTAATCTGCTGTAAAGCATCTTCTGCCGTACCGTTCAACTTAAATTCCATGATATAAATAAATTTATCGGTCTGCAAGACAAGGTCGATGCGCCCTTCACTCGTATGATACTCTACCTTGGTGTAGAAACCTAGCAGTTTAAAAACGATAAAAAGAACATTTTCGTAATGTAGCTCCTGGTCCCGAATCACTTCGTAAGTAGTGTCTGCAAAGAAACTTTGCAGACGGCGGAAGAAAGAGTTATAATCACCGGAACGCACTTCACGAACAAACTTCTGAATCTCAAAAGGCGACTCGACCTTATTTACGTTCGCATAAAAAGGAAGCAGGAAGCGGATAAAACCTTCTTCCACTTCGCGATTGGGGAAACCCAAGCGATACATTCCAAATTCTTCATCATACCCCTTAATGGTTAGGTATCCACTCTGATAAATTACCGGGATGGGATTGGTGGATTCAGAATCTATACTGTTCAATACTTGGACATCGGTCTCTTCATGTGCCATCCGCTCCAGGTCATAATGATGTTTTTTTAGCAATTTCACCAAATAGGTAGGCGTACCCGTTTCAAACCAATAACTACCAAACTCCTTACGCTTGAAAGCGTTCAGCAGACTGAACGGGTTGTACATGCCGATTGAATTGTGCGTAAAATGATAACCGTCATAACACTCTCTCAAATCTTCACAGAGTTTGTCATACGTTATTCCACGTGCTGCTGCAAATTCATGTAGTTCCGCTTCCAGATTTTCATGGATTTCACGCTCGCTGACACCACAAATTTCGACATACTCATTCCACATTGAAATATCATCCAGATTATTCAAATCACTGAATACACTGACTTTGCCAAACTTTGTCACGCCGGTGAGCAGAGCGAACTTTATATACCCGTCCTTCGTTTTCAAAGCGCCATAAAATGGCTTCAGAGTATTTCGGAATTGCTTTTGCAGTTCCTCATTACCGATAGCTTGCAGCATAGGTTTGTCATACTCATCTACCAGAATAACTACACGTTGTCCGGTCTTCTCACAAGCACGCTGAATGATACCTGCAAAACGCAGGGAAAAAGATGTCTCGGATGGACGGGTGCCGTATTGGCTTTCCCAATATTCCAGATTATCATTCAATATCTTATCCAGACTTTCCGGAGTGTCATACTTCTCGATATTCAGGTCGAGATGCAATATAGGATATTTAATCCAATCCTTTTCCAACTTTTCTACTGCCAAACCGGTAAACAGTTCTTTTTTTCCTTGAAAGTAAGCCTCTAAAGTAGAAATGAGCAGACTCTTTCCGAAACGGCGCGGACGACTCAAAAAGTAATAACGCCCGGTCTTTACCATTTGATACATCAATGCCGTTTTATCAATATAAAAATAACCATCCTGACGAAGGCTTTCAAAATTCTGAATACCGATAGGATAAATTTTATTGCTCATAATCTCTTCTTTTAAAAATCAACAACACATAAGTGAAGCAAGCGGATTCAAAATCCACTGGGACGGTTCACCTTCCTTATATAGATTCCCACTCTTTATCTCTTATTAATTCTTGAATACTATTTATGAAAGTCTCCGCTTGTGGATATAAGTTGTTTACCATTTCTTCGTCACAATATACAAAGTCATCATAATCTCCACTATGCCTTTTTTCAAATAATGTAGAAAAAGTTTTTCCTACTTTTACAGGAAGTTTTCCTGTCGAAATAAAGTGCAGACCAAGCATCGTCTTCACCCCATTATGAGTCTGCGTTTGAATATCATATTTTAAAAGAAGAGCTACAGTTGCATAATAGCATGCATAATACAGCCTGTTAATAGCAGCATTATAGAATGACTCACGTATCATAACCTCAGCCTCTCTCAATGTTTCATAAGCACGTTGTATCCGATAAGCGACCAGTGCTTTCTTACTTTCCTTATCTAGAATTTCTTTCATAAGACAATACCTTCGTTTATCACATTTACATAAAAAGGTGTTTTAAAAGGCCGGTTCTCCCAAAATTTCTTCAAAACAACTATCGGGCTAATACTAACACCTGTTTTCAATTCCAATTCATATAAAGGTAATGTGATAGCTTCTTCTTTAGCCAATGTCATTTTGTCACCTTCCACTAAAATGAGTAAATCAACATCACTATCATGCCTGGCATCCCCACGCGCCTCAGAGCCATATAAAATAGCCTGCGCATTGGGAGCAACACGTTTTAATGTTTCACGAATAGCTTCTATAATCTCTGGTCTCTTCATTTCTTACTCTTTCTAAATGCATGAATGAATCAAACTTACTACATTACAAAGATACATTTTTCTATCTAAACAACATCACATCTTACATGAAAGTTCGCCATAAAATCATTTAAAGTAGGTTTCCGTTCTCTGTTCAATCTGCTCTGTTCAATCGGATTTGCAATCCGATTGCTTGAGTATCAGGATTTGTAATCCACTCCTTAACCTCTTGCCTTCTTAAACTACAATCACCTCTAGCAGTCCTTTATCACCCGCATAACTCACCGCCGAACTATATAAATAATCTTCCTGCCGTGCAACAATCTCCTGCTTCACCGGATTATTATGAATATAATTCAATTTTTGCAGAAAGAAGTCATGCAAATAAATTAATTCGGGATGATTACCTTCTTGCCAAAAACGATACTTAGATATCTTTTTGTCATTAGCTCCGGCAAAGCGAAAACGATCCAGCATCCATTCGCGACGACTTTCTTGAGGATCTGTTTCGAGTTCTGCCATAATACGTTTACTAGTAAACTTTTTAAAATCTCGAAGGATATCCGAAACAGATGCTTCTGTTCCGGAACTGACAATCATGTGCAAATGGTTACTCATTAATACCCAGGCATAAATTCTTAAGCCTTTTTTCTCCTGACAATAGGCTAGTGACTCCAGAATTATATGCTTGTATTTAGGACGGGTAAAGATATCTATCCAATCGACAACGGTAGAAGTAACAAAATATAATTCATCTAAAACTCGATTCGCAGTATCCATTGATATACTAATTTGATTAGAGAGGATAAATGTACGATTAAAATCGAAAGAGACAAAGGATTTTAAACGATCGGATAAGATAAGCGGATTAAAAATCCTGATACCAAAGACCAGCGGATTATAAATCCGCTGGCTCATGCTCATGGCTTCTAATGGTTAAGCATTCTACAATTATTCACCGATTTTGTAGACTTCTCTTCTAAGATAATTGAATATTCTAAGAACAAGAAATAAAAAAGTGACCGGTAGAAAAACAGTCACCAATTAACCCTTTCACTCAACAACAATCGTACTAATTTGAGGATTATGGCTATCGTATGTAACCGTCACAGGATACATAGAGCCATAATCCTTTATTTTTTTAATAAAAGGGATATTCTGTCTGGTATAACCCAAAGAAACTTTGCTAGAATAATGTTCTCCTCCAACCATATATTGATAATAGACTACGAAAGAATAAGAAACACTACCACCCATTCGCCCTTGAGTCATGTCATATTTAAGTTCATGGCGTACGATATTTCCTACTGTTTCTTTATCATAATTTTCTGGAAGTGAAGAATAATACAATAAAAAAGACACAAACACCATAAAAAAGAAGGCGATTATAGCAAATGAATATTCCGACCAAAAAGTTCCCTTATGAGGAGGCTTCTGCACATACTTCTTTTTCGGTATTGTTTTTATGATCTTACGTTTTCTCTTCTGTCGCATCTATTCATTAAACAATAGTCGAATATTTATCCAAAGCCTTTCTCAAAGTTCTTTCCGAAACCGGTTTAGTCACAAAATCATTGCATCCCATCTCCAAAGCCAATTCTTTATCCGTTTCAAAAGCATAAGCCGTCAAAGCAATAATAGGAATATCTTTGGAATAAGAACGAATGATATGCGTTGCTTCCAATCCATCCATGCGTGGCATTTTTATATCCATCAGAATTAAGTCCGGTTGATACTGCTTATACATTTCAATGGCTTCCACCCCATCCTTAGCCCAAAGCAATGTATATTCCCTGCCGATCAGATTCTTCAGCAGGATGAAATTACTTTCTACATCTTCCGCTACCAAAATCTTTTTGATCTGTTGCACACGATTTACAGTATCTCCTTTAGATTCCGTCTTTGACATTTTAAAGATTTCGCCGAGTTCTCCGGCTTCTTCATAAGGAATCGTGAAATAGAACGTAGAGCCTTTACCCAATTCAGAAGTCACTCCTATTTCTCCACCGATCTTTTCGATAATCATCTGACAGATAGATAGCCCTAATCCTGTGCCTTGAGCAAAAGAGTTCAGTTTGACAAAACGCTCGAAGATATGATCTACCTTTTCCGGTTCTATTCCTATTCCTGTATCCTTCACATATACACGAATATTTTTATCCGTCCGCTCAAAACCCAAACGAATCTCTCCTGCATACGTAAATTTACTCGCATTAGTCAGGAAATTCGTTATCACCTGCATGATACGATTCTGATCTCCCTCAATGAATAAATTCTCATCCTCATTATCAAAAACAAGAGTTACCCCTTCTTTCACACGTTCTTTATGAACAGCATAAATTGTCCGGCAAACTTCTCCCAGATTCATTGGACGCTTGATATATTCCAGTGTCCCGGCTTCTATCTTCGATAAATCCAGAATATCATTAATCAGTTGCAACAAAATATCCGAATTCTGATTGATAATACCCGAATAGAGCTTTTTCTCTTCAGCAGTTTCGGCAGCAGGCAATAATTGAGAGAATCCTACAATTGCATTCAGGGGTGTCCGGATCTCATGACTCATATTAGCAAGGAAAGCACTTTTCAATCGGTCGGATTGCTCCGCCTTAATCCTTGCCTTTATCAGTTCCTGCTCAATATTCTGAAGATTAGTAATATCCCAAGAGATACCAATCAGCAACGGTTTGCGTCCTTCCATCGGCACAAGCGCCTTTAACGTCTGTACAATACGCGCTTTCCCGGTGACGGAAAGATACGTTTCCTGCATATCAATACGCTTATGGGTCTGAAGTAATTCCAAATCATCCTTACGGAATTTCTCTGCGTCTCCATGACTCGGAAATACTTCATAGTCCGTATGTCCAATCGCTTTAGACGCCGGGATACCTGAATGGTCGGCAAATGCTTTGTTCCAATACAAATACCTAAAATCATTTTCCGGGTCTTTCACAAACAGATAGACTGGGATATTATTCAAAATACCATCCAGCAATAGATTTAGTTCGCGAAGTTCATCCTGTTTCTTTATAACATCAGTAATATCCTGTGTAAAGAACCAAGTCAGTTCTTCATTATTCTCACGAATCAGAAATGTAGACACCTGATGCATCCGCTCTTTATCTTCACCTTTCCGCATATAGGCAGCACGATAAGCAAAAGTGCCATCATTGTCACGTATTTCCTGAAGACGTCTTTCCCACGCCTCCTTTGTTGTCATAGAGACGGGCAAATCATATATCTTTTGGATACCCATCTGTTGGGTAACTCCGTATTCTTCTATAAATTGCTTATTTGCATAAACCAATGTCCCGTCTTCCGATACGGCAAGAATGCTGTCACTCACTTTATCGAGTACACTCTTGAAAACCTCCAGTTGCCTTTGCGTGGTCACCCGCTCCGTTATATCACGGCACATAATCAATACATACTCCTCATCCAACGGAAAGATACGATTTTCGTAATGATGATGTTCGCCATTAAAATCCAATTCATGATGGGCGGTTGAAACAGCTCCCGTGCTGACAGCCTGACGCATATTGGAGTGAATATTCTGATATGCTTCCGGTGGAACCATTTCCCGCATATACATTCCCTTAAAATCTTTATTTGATATCCCGACATGATTGGTTTCTTCATTGGAAACAACTTCAATGCCTACTTCGTTCTGATTGAAGACAGTCAGCATATCCGGCAAAGAGTCCAGAATCCTGACAGCATATTTTTCTTTGAAACTCACGGGACGATTACTTATATTCTCATTCCTAAGAATAGAAAGCTCCTTTTTGAGCTGCTCATTTTCTTTCTTTAGCGCTTCCAGCTGTTCTAATAGTACTTTTTGGTTTTGTTCGGTGTTCATGATATATCAGAATTAATGCGTACTTATCTGCCAAAAGTAAATCTTTTTTTGAAGATAAGTACGCAAAAACCAGTTTTTTTTTGAGAATCATTCAATTACCATGATCCGGTCGTTCAATCCCACCTTCATGCCATCTTCCACAAATACCTCTTTAACTACTCCATCCGTCACCGAACGTATCTCATTCTCCATCTTCATTGCCACCAATACGCAAAGCGGATCGCCACGTTTCACACTATCTCCTTTCTTTACATACGTCTTCAGTATTACTCCCGGCATCGGTGCCTGTACTACCTGACGTCCTACAGACTCAGCAGCAGTGCGGGCATTATGTATCTTCTCCATTTCTCCCTGCAATTCAATCTGATAAAGCTCCCCTTTATTCATGATTGTATATGAATTATTGGAAGAGGGAGAAATCTGCACTCCATGCGAGTGGTGATCGATGATAATTGAATGGATAGAGTCGCCACCCATGTTATAATCGACCTCATATATCTTACCATTGACTGCAATCTTCTTGATTGGTCCGTCCTCCAGTATTTCCACCTTATATTCACTATCCGGCATGTCCTGGAGCTTGGCGTAATATGTAGCTAATGTTGTACCCATAATCTGTTCTGTTATTTTTTAGTCTTACATCAATAATTATTAGCAGTCATCTGCAACTTACCATAATACTTCCAGAGCGATTCGCCTACCACCGGAAGCGTTGTGGCACGGGAAGCCGCTTCTTTCTCCCGTTCGTAGTGTCTCACTGCGGCAGCAATGACAGCCACTGTCGGATCGGTATTCTGACGGCGTTTCAGATCTTCCTTATCAAAGCGCGTATCAATAAACGTTGTATCATATTCGCCTTTCAGGAAAGCTGCATTCTTCAATACACGTTGATGGAAAGGAATTGTTGTTTTAATTCCCAAAATCTTATACTCGCGCAAAGCACGTGCCATATTGGAAATGGCAGAAGCACGGGTACGTCCCCAACAACATAGCTTGGCAATCATCGGGTCATAATGCAGAGAGACTTCAAATCCGGCATAAGCGGCACTGTCAAGACGCAGGTTACGCCCTTCGGGAGCTTCACGAACAGTAATCACCCCGGGAGAAGGTATGCAGTTATTCTCCGGATCTTCCGCATAAATACGACATTCGATAGCTGCTCCGCTAAACTGAATATCATCCTGTTTATAAGGCAACGGATTTCCGGCGGCAACTGTTATCATATCCCGAACCAGGTCAACTCCCGTACATTCCTCCGTCACAGGATGTTCTACCTGCAAACGGGTATTCATCTCGAGGAAGTAGAAGTTTTGGTCTTTATCCATCATAAACTCCAATGTCCCGGCACTGTAATAACCTATTTTCTTACAGGCTTCCACAGCAACCTTCAACATTTTCTTTCTCGTCTCTTCTTTCACAAAAGGAGAAGGACTTTCCTCTATCACTTTTTGATTACGGCGCTGAATAGAACATTCACGTTCGTAAAGGTGGACCACATTGCCATATTTATCTCCCATGATCTGAACTTCGATATGATGCGGGTTCTCGATGTATTTCTCAATATATACCGCATCATTGCCAAAAGAGGTCCCTGCTTCGGATTGTGACAAACGAAGAGCCGTTTCCACTTCTTCTTCCGTACGTACCAAACGCATTCCTTTTCCTCCACCTCCGGCAAGTGCTTTCAGCATAATGGGATAGCCGACTTCATTAGCCACCTTCTTCACTTCATCAATCCCCTGCACAGGTGTTTCGGTTCCGGGAACAATGGGTAATCCTGCTTCACGCATAATCTTGCGGGCTTCTGTCTTGATTCCCATTTTGGAAATAATGTCCGCACTCGGTCCGATAAAAATCACTCCTTCTTCTTCACAACGGCGGGCAAAATCCGCATTCTCCGACAAGAAACCATATCCCGGATGAATAGCAGCACCGGTCTTTTTAGCAATGGACAAGATCAATTCCGGCTTCAGGTAGGAAGTATCTTCGGGCGATTCGGAGATGCAATAGGCTTCTTCTGCATAACGTACATGCAAAGCTCCGCGGTCTACATGGGTATAAACAGCCACCGTTGCGATATTCATCACCCGACAGGTACGGAAGATTCGCATCGCTATTTCACCGCGGTTGGCTACTAATATTTTCTTTATCATAATCTTTTTATTCTTTTAATGAACACTCTCCATTCTCAACTCTCCACTCTCAACTTATTAAAGCGGAAGATTCGAATGTTTCTTAGGAGGATTAGACTGCCGTTTGTTGGCAAGCATCTCGAAACTTCGAATCAACCGCAAACGGGTTACCGCCGGATCAATCACTTCATCCACATATCCCAATTCCGCCGCCCGGTAAGGATTGGCAAACTTCCCGCGATAATCATCCTGAAGTTCTTTCCGTTTTTCTTCGGGGTTTCCGGCCTTATCTATATCCTTACGGAAAAGAATATTCACAGCTCCATCCGGTCCCATCACAGCTATTTCGGCAGTAGGAAAAGCAAGATTGACATCTCCGCGGATATGCTTGGAGCTCATCACATCATAAGCGCCACCGTATGCTTTGCGGGTGATAACCGTAACTTTCGGCACTGTAGCCTCACAATAAGCATAAAGCAATTTTGCCCCGTTACGAATAATTCCGCCATATTCCTGATCGATTCCCGGAAGGAATCCCGGCACATCTACCAGTGTCAGTAAAGGGATATTGAAAGCATCGCAGAAGCGGACAAAACGGGCAGCTTTGACAGATGCGTTAATATCCAGCGTGCCTGCAAGTACCAATGGCTGATTAGCCACCACTCCCACTGTTTTTCCATTCAGCCGGATATAGCCGGTCACAATATTCGCAGCATACTCTGCCTGAAGTTCGAAGAAACTATTATCATCAGCCACTGCTTCAATCATTTCTTTTATATTATACGGCTGATTCGGATTGGTTGGAATCAAATTAGCCAGTTCCGGAGTCAGACGGGTCGGCGAATCGTTTGTAGCTACAAACGGAGGCTCTTCCATATTATTTCCCGGCAGATAGGAAATCAATTCACGAATATAATTAATACACTCAATATCATTCTCCGCAGAAAGATGAGCTACACCGGACTTTGTCATGTGTACGCCTACTCCGCCGAGTTCCTCTTTAGTGACTTCTTCCTGTGTCACACTTCTCACCACATCCGGTCCTGTAATAAACATATAACCGGAATTTTTCACCATCAGGATAAAATCTGTCAATGCAGGAGAATAAACCGCACCTCCGGCACATGGGCCCATGATCGCGCTAATCTGCGGAATCACTCCGGATGCCATAGAGTTGCGCAGGAATATCTCGGCATATCCGGCCAAAGAACGTACCCCTTCCTGAATTCGTGCACCGCCCGAGTCATTCAATCCGATGATGGGTGCTCCCATTTGCATAGCCATGTCCATCACTTTACAAATTTTCTTAGCGTGCGTTTCCGAAAGAGCTCCACCAAATACGGTGAAATCCTGTGCAAAGACATAGACCAGGCGCTTGCCAATCATACCGTATCCCGTCACTACCCCGTCTCCGGCGAATTTCTGCTTTTCCATACCGAAATCGGTACACCGATGGGTTACCAACTTATCCAGTTCGATAAACGAACCTTTCTCCAATAATAAATCGATGCGTTCACGGGCGGTCAGTTTGCCCACAGAATGTTGTTTTTCAATGCGAGCGTCTCCGCCGCCTTTTTCTGCTTTCCTGTTCAGTTCTTCCAGGTTGCTAATAAGCTCTTTCATAGGCTGTAGTTATTAAAGTTGTATGTGTGTGTAAAAATAAACAGTAATATATGAAATCATTGTCATATTGATTACACAAAGTACTTTTATATAATGAACGCCTCATGTGTGGAAAATGTTAGCATTTATGCCTTAAAACATCTTTATCCATTTATTTAGGGAGCTTTTTTGGCTGGTTGCGACAACAAACTTCCCCGCTTTTCTGTTTATCGCTTATCATTTTTAATAAAACCTATACCGTTGTCAACTTCGATGTTGAACAAGGCCGCATCATTATCCGGGAAAATCCGAAATACCTTAGTCTGAACGAAATGTATCAGGTAGCCAACAACTATCCGAAAGGCAGCAAAGACTTCGTTAATGTATTCGATATCGCCGTGCGGATGTATCCGACTGATGCCGTAGCCAACCTGAATGCAGGAGCTGTCGCTTTATCACAAAAAGACTTGAATGCAGCAGTGAAGTTTATGGAGAAAGCCGACCACAATACTGCCGAGTTCATCAACAATACCGGAGTCTACAATTTCCTTAACGGGGATATTAACCGTGCCATGGCTGCATTTGAGCAGGCAGCAAAGCTAGGTAACGAAGCTGCGCTGGCCAACTTAAAACAATTACAACAAATTCTTAGCGTGAAGATGAAATAAACAGAAAATTTTTTTTATTCACCCGACCAAAGTGGGACGTTTGTTTGTTATATCAATAATAAACGACGTTCCACTTTTTAAATCTGATAATTATGACCTTGATCCTTGCTATTATTCCGGTGTTACTGTTGATTATATTAATGGCATTCTTTAAAATGCCGGGTGACAAAAGTAGTATCATTTCTCTGATCGTGACGATGCTGATTGCTATTTTCGGCTTCGCTTTTTCAGTAGACAATCTGTTTTACTCCTTTTTATATGGGGCGTTAAAAGCCGTCTCTCCTATCTTAATCATTATCCTGATGGCTATTTTCAGTTATAACGTATTGTTGAAAACAAAAAAGATGGAGATTATCAAACAGCAATTCGCTTCTATTTCTACCGATAAAAGTATTCAGGTGTTATTACTGACTTGGGGATTCGGGGGACTACTGGAAGCGATGGCCGGCTTCGGGACAGCAGTTGCCATTCCGGCAGCCATTCTTATCAGTCTGGGATTTAAGCCTATCTTTTCGGCAACCGTAAGTTTGATTGCCAACAGTGTAGCCACAGCTTTCGGAGCGATCGGAACTCCGGTATTGGTACTAGCCAAAGAAACGAATTTGGATGTATTGCATCTTAGCACGAATGTCGTATTGCAGTTATCCGTTTTGATGTTCCTGATTCCGCTAGTTTTGCTTTTCCTTACTGACTCCAAACTTAAATCGCTTCCCAAAAATATATTTCTTGCCTTATTAGTAGGCGGAGTTTCTTTAGTCAACCAATATCTGGCTGCCAAGTACATGGGTGCTGAATCTCCGGCCATTATCGGCAGTATTCTTTCGATTATCGTGATTGTTCTTTATGGAAAACTGACTGCCTCTAAAGAAGAGAAAGCACGGAAAAGCCATCTGAGAACAAAAGATATACTGAATGCATGGAGCATCTATTTGCTGATTCTATTTTTAATCATCCTGACCAGTCCCCTCTTCCCGGAATTGCGTCATACATTAGAGAATAACTGGATAACCCGAATCAGTTTGCCCATCAATGCTTCCACCGTCAATTATACCATTTCCTGGCTAACTCATGCCGGGGTATTGCTTTTCATCGGAACTTTTATCGGTGGATTAATTCAAGGAGCTAAAGTAAAAGACCTGTTCATCGTTCTTTGGAATACAGTGAAGCAATTAAAGAAAACATTCATCACCGTGATCTGCCTTGTGGGATTATCCACAATTATGGATAGTGCCGGAATGATTGCTGTGATTGCCACGGCACTGGCTACGGCTACGGGAAGTTTGTATCCACTGTTTGCTCCGGTCATCGGTTGTCTGGGAACGTTTATCACCGGAAGCGACACCTCTTCCAATATCCTTTTCGGAAAGTTGCAAGCAAGTGTTGCAGGGCAAATTCATGTCAGCCCGGATTGGCTGTCCGCTGCAAATACAGTAGGTGCTACAGGTGGTAAGATTATCTCTCCGCAAAGTATTGCCATTGCTACTTCTGCGGGAAACCAACAGGGAAAAGAAGGTGAAATACTGAAAGCGGCTATTCCTTATGCGTTGGTGTATGTGGCAATTACCGGAATTATTGTTTATATTTTCAGTTGATTACCCCAAAGATATCTCTAATAAGTTTACGATGTCTTTACCCTCACACCCTCTCCCTATTAGCTCAAACCGCTTATTCATCATGGTTACAGGTGGGAGGGTAAACGGTTACTTTCAACCTGCCTCGTAATTACTCATTGGAAAATTTCCGGTTAACAGTAGTTCCACTTTGTTTCATTACTTGGGACAAAGTGTTTCACACCGGGAAACAAAGCGTTTCAAGCATTGAAACAAAGTGTTTCACACCGAGAAACGAACTGTTTCAAGGCTTGAAACATATTTTGAAACTATTCGGTCATTATTTGTATAAGTTCTATAAGTTACTTATACCACATGATATACCACTTCATGCGCTTCCGTCAGTTGAGGAACCTCCAGTTTATCCAACATCTTATCCAATACAGATTCAGGAAGTGCATATTCCCTGCTTTTATTTTGTTGACGCCAAGTGTGATATGGCTGTTCCAGATAGACTATCTTCACTTTTGCACCATAATCAACAAACAGATCAATCAGTTGGGCACGCATCTGACGAGTTATGTTAGTAGCATTCCAAACAAAATCCTGTCCTTTGCGAAGATACGTTCTGGCTTCTTCCTTCGCCATTTGCACTACCCGTCCATTCGCCGACTTATCCGTGGGACTCAATTTGTACTTGCGACGAATGGCATCCAAGCTCACCACCGGCATATCCATGCCAGCAGACTGAATATAATAGTCTTTCCCCATTCCCGGAAGTCCTGACAACATCGTCACTTCACATTTAAACTGTTCGTGAGGGATATAATCAATATAACTGCCTTCTGCATGGAAGTAATGAAAGCGTGCATAATCTGTGGCAAACTCTCTCGGTTTACTCCAACAATCTTGTTCACGGCAGAAAATCTCAAACAGTTCCACAGCTTCCAACAACCCATTCTTATCTTCACAAATACGTCCTCTGACGTCAGCTTCAGCCAACATTTTCAGTAATGAAGTATCTACCCGTAAAGAAGCTTCACAGAGTTTCTTTACAGAATCCGACTTCTCCATCAGCCAAACAGGCAATCCGTGATACCGGACTAAAGACGCAATCTGCTCCCGAATATGGAACGGAGCAGGACAATCCCGGTATAAAATAGTACGGGCAGTGTACTCTCCTTTTCTGGCGTGCCCTTTAGCAGATACCCGCCCCTCTCCTTCATCCACGGAAGTCGAACGTTTTTCAACATCATGTAACAATGCAGATGTCCAAATAATTTCTTTCTCCAAGGTGCAGAGAGTCTGATAAGCAGAAGACTGCTGCAATGCTTCCAACACCATACGGGTATGCTCGGCCACACTTCCCTCCGCATGATAACGAGTATCCTGCGGGACGACATTCATTTCTCGTACCCACTCGAACTGCTGTTCGAGTGAGCACCACGATTTATCTTCTATCAATTTCCAATTCATCATTATTCTCCTTTTCATTACTCAATTCCCAGACAAGCGGGGCACGTTTCCAATTACGCGTCCAATGCTCATCTGTTTTGACGTGTCCTTTTCGCACATACTTAAACACATGATGCGCAAATTCGCTTACCGGATATTCCTCGATATTGCGGCTGACTACTCCTTCACGAGTACAAGCCACTTTCGTCCACGGATCACATGAACCGAAAACAGACGGGTCTTGTGACATATCGATGATTTCCTGTTTTAAAAGCTCCGGCGTTAAACCGGAAACAGGTTCTATCTTCAACTCCAGAACCGTAGGCAAGTCAAATAAAGCTGCATAAAACTTCACTTCTTCCCATGACAACCATTGATCCATGCAACGAACCGCAAAGATATAAAAATGCGTTTCTAACCGTTGATATTCAATAGAATGTATGGCGTATAGATTTTCTCCAAAGATTTCTATATCGCCCAAATCATTCTTTATCAATTCCCAACGTTCCCGCAGTTGCCTCGTCCAGGGTGAAGTGGTGGGAGCCGCATGCGAACGGGCAAAGACACCCCACTGACTCAAACAATTATTCTCTCCATCCAACTTCTCGGTATGCACCAATGTCTTAATCCGTTGGATATCTTCCCAATACGTATGATTAATTCGGTCATCACTAGTCGTTCCGGGAGAGAACGGATAGTGATAGGTACGACCATATTTCTCTGATATCATCTTCTTCTTTTTTTTTAATTAAATACTTATTCTTTTTTGCACAGCTAAACAGCACTAAAGCCACTACCCGGCAACATTCCGCAGGTCCTCTGCCGGAAGTAATTTGTAAATAGACTTTTTCTTTCATCGCATCATTCCTTATTCATTCGTACAATGCGAGGCATAAATTTGCCTTGCACTTCCACTAGTGTCTCCTGCGTATACATCACTCTGTCAATGTCCTTGTATGCCAGCGGCATTTCTTCCACGCTCCCACCAATCAAAGTTACTCCTGCTTGCGACAGTAACTTCTTCAAAGCCGATTGCGTAAAACTATCTTTTGCCTTTTGGCGGGACATTGCCCTGCCGGCTCCATGAGAAGCCGAATTCAACGCATCTTCCACCCCTTTGCCACACACCAGATAACCCGGGGTGGCCATACTTCCGGGAATCAATCCCGCTTGTCCCTTTTGCGCCGGAGTAGCCCCTTTACGATGGACGATCGCCATACGTCCCGGTGTTATTTCCTCTTTCCAAGCGAAGTTATGATGATTATTGACATTAGCGAGAGGCTTCAACCCCAAGGCTTTCGCCAAATTCAAATGAATCCGTTCATGACAGGCACGGGCATAATCACCTGCCAGATTCATACTCATCCAATACTCCTGTCCCTCTTCCGTGTTCAAATCCAACCAGGCAAAATGTTGTGCTTCACGAGGAAGCCTGCACACTTCACGTGCCAGCAGACTGTAATGTTTTGCAATAGCAGCCCCCAATCCTCGTGAACCGGAATGTGACAGCAATGCCAGGTAACTTCCTTCCGGAAGATTCAGCACGTTTTTTTCTTGCAGAGTGATCTCGCCGAACTCTACAAAATGATTGCCACCACCGGAACTCCCCAGTTGACGGACGGCCTTTCCATGCAAGTCCCTCAATAAAGGTGTCAGACGGAATTCCTCCCTATCCAGCACTTCATGTTCCTGCTCAAAACCCAATCCGCCATCCATACCGAAATGGGTGAAGTCTTTCAAGGCTTCCTTCATCTGATAGGCATACCGTTTCAGAAAATCTGCTCCGGCATCGAATACTGTCAGACTCATCCGGCAGCCGATATCAACTCCTACGGCATACGGAATCACCGCATTATCCGTAGCAAGCACTCCACCGATAGGCAACCCGTATCCGGCATGAGCGTCAGGCATCAATGCTCCGGCCACTGTTACAGGCAAGCGCATAGCCAGGTTCATCTGTTGTTTGGCAATCGTCTCGATAAATTTACCTCCATAGGTTTTATACATCAACGGCTCATCCAGTAAATCATAAGCTATAAACTCTTTCGCTATTATAGTCGGCGAAAGGCGTTCGGCCAGCTTATTCCATATTTCATTGTTTTTGTAAGATTCGGGATGCTCGAGTATATCGCTCAATGTCATTTCAATCTGTTCTTTTGTGTCATATTTGCAATGTTTGCTTACAATGTCCACTACCAGACTGCGGGCAACATTATCCTGGTATCCCAGTTTACTTAAATCTTTTAATCGTATTCCCATACTCTTTTTTCATTCGCATACAACATTCCCTGTCAGCCTCACCGACAAACGACGATGCAATACACGTGATACCAATGCTTAGGATACGGATATAAAATACCCTCCCACCGCATTGAAGTGATTAATTAAAAAAATAATAAATGTGATTGCAGGACTAATCAACCATTGCCGCCTGTTAGTAGAATTGCGGTCAATGTAAGAACCATCAGTTCAATATAAAAAATAATAAGTTGCAAAGCCTCATTCTCCCGACGAGACAACTTAGTCCTAATTTGAAAATATTATAACTCCAACATAATTAATACCCTTTCCATCAATTTTAAAGGGTGAATACTCATTTTATCGCGGCAAAAGTAGTGCTTATTTTTATATCTTCCAAAGATTAATAGACAAATTTTAGTGTTCAATAACTATCCGAGGGAAGTTTTGCCAAGAGTTTCTGTCAAATTGCTATTTTATGGTCCCTTTATATCGTCTATCTTTGCATCAGATAAAAACAAAAAGAAAGATAATATATGAAACAGATAAAAAGCTTATTAAGTGTCTTCGTCTTGACACTGGCAGCCACGGCTTGCGCGGGAAACAGCGGAGAAAATAAAAAAAGCAATGAACCAACAAAGGAGGACAATAAAATGGAAGTAGTAGCATTAAATAAAGCAGATTTTTTAAAGAAGATATATAACTATGAAGCCAATCCGAACGATTGGAAATTTGAAGGCAGCCGTCCTGCCATCGTAGATTTCTATGCTACCTGGTGCGGTCCCTGCAAAGTGATACACCCGATTCTGGAAGAACTTAGCAAAGAATATAGCGGCAAAGTAGATATCTACCAGATTGATGTGGACAAAGAACAAGATCTGGCAGCAGCATTCGGTATCCGCAGCATCCCTACCCTATTGATGATTCCGATGAAAGAGGAACCGAGAATCATGCAGGGAGCTATGCCTAAAGACCAGCTTAAAAAAGCAATTGATGAATTTCTTCTGAAACAAAATAACGAAGCAAAGCAATAGACTTCGACTTTTTTCTCGTCATGGCAACTGCCCTCTATTCGTCTTTAGAAGATGGATAGAGGGCTGTTTATATATGCCAAATGATAAGAACAAACATATTTGCATATATTCGCACTTCACTTTATCTTCTTATTTATATTTCAAATTGAAAAAATGCAGAAACATTGAATAATACTACATCACGATCTCACACTCTTTGTTTCATCACAAACCCCTCAAAGAAATCGTCGCGGTAACTATTACCGATAGCTATTTCATACGATTTTATGAATATATCATTATTGTCAAATGATTCGATGTGACCGGTATTGACAATATATGACTTATTCACCCGCAGAAAAGTTGATTTGGGTAACAAATCGAATATGGCTTTCAAACTCATACGGGTGATAATACGTTGATCGCTAAGTTGGATTATAACGTAATCTTTCAATCCTTCAATGAAGAGAATATCGGAGAAGTTGACTTTGAAATACCGGCGTTCTGCTTTCACAAAAAAATAGTCGGCAGTAACCACCGTTTCTATGGCTTCTTTCTCTTCTTTCAGTAACAAAGAATGGTAAGACAAAGCCTTATCCACAGCTTTTTGAAAACGCTCCGCTTCAACAGGCTTAATCAAATAATCTATCGCATCCACTTCGTAACTGTCCAGTGCATACTCTGTATAGGCTGTAGTGAAAATAACCAGTGTTTTCTTTGAAATCGTACGTGCAAACTCAATTCCTGTAATCCCTGGCATCTGAATGTCAAGAAAAACCAAATCAGTCACATGTTGCTCCATGAAATCGGAAGCAGTGGACGCACTATTAAAACTCCCGATTAATTGAAGGTTACTCGATTCTTCTATCAATAGCTTCATGGCTTCACGTGCCAATGGTTCATCGTCTACAATAATACAATTCATAATGTTATACTTAAAATTACAGTATACTTATTTTCATTCTCTATCTGCTTCAGCTCATACCGACCGGGATACAACAGCCCCAATCTGCGTTGAATATTCACAAGTCCTATCCCTCCGACTTTACCTTTACTAACGGCAACTTCCGGTGTGGAATTCTCGCATCGAAACTCTAATCTATCATTATCAACTTTAAACGAAACGTGCACATACGAAGGATGCTCGCTGTCAAAACTATGCTTTACCGCATTCTCCACAAAAGGAATAAACAATAACGGCTGAATCCAAATGGAATCTGTCTCTCCATGTTCCTCCATCGTAAACTGAAAATTATCACGGCGGATCTTTTCCAGATTCAGATAATCATTTAAGAAACGGATATCCGATGCTAACGAGACTCTTTCTCGCGAACTGTCATTTATCTGATAGCGCAATAAATCCTCTAATTTGAAAAGTACTTTGGATGCTTCTTCCGGATTTCTCTTTATCAGGACATTGGCATTATTCAGCATATTAAAAAGAAAATGCGGATTAATCTGATTTTTAAGAAACTTCAGTTCCGACTGTAAAGTCGTGGATTCCAGTTCATCAATACGCAGGTTGTAGCGTAGCCAATGCATGAACAATGAAATAGCCGCAGAGCCTGCCATGACAAAGCCAATGGTCAGTATGCCCGAAAAAGCATTGATAAAAGTAGCAAAACCATTGGGATCTTTTCCGGGCAGAATCACTTCAAAAAGCAAACCTTGGGTAACTGAAAGAAAAGTAATGACTGCTATATTTGTAATGACTGCCATCAACACATAACTACCCCAACGATTCTTCAACAAGAAATAAGGAACCAATACATACAGGTTTATATATATCACCATATTCATAGAAACAAAATATGCCAGACATCCGCCTAGTCGCCTCCCAAAGGAGACTGTTTGTAAAGGCTCATACCAAAGGACGTTGATTGTTATCAAAACAACAACCAATTGCAGCAGCAAATGCCTGTATATCCGATAACGGGGACTCAATAGAAATGCAGTGACACTTTTATCATTCATGTTTCTGTCAGTGGTATTTTTATTGAAGTCATTACCATGATTGGTATCCATACTCATGACTCACCTCCTTTCAGTTCCAGCCATATACTGCCGACAGCCAATGACAATCTGTAACGGCTTCCATACAAAATATCCAATCTTTGTCTGATTCTTTCCAGCCCTTTATCGGACGACAAGAGATTTACTTCAGGACAAGCGCAAGCGAAAATAATCGTACCCTTTTCCGCTTTCAAATGAGTTTTCAATGAAACAGGAGGCTGTATCTGTTGCTCGTCTATTGCTTTGACTATATATTGTACAAAAGGGATGAAAAGCAAAGGTGGTACCAACATTCTGTTCACTTCGCCTTCGGAAGTAAATTCATAGTAAAATTGTGGTCGGGAGGTCTGTTCCAATGTCAGGTAATTAGTAAGAAATGTAATTTCGCTACTAAGCAAAACTTTGGCCCTATTGCAGTCATACAACTGATAGCGGAGAAGTTGGCTTAACTTCATCAACATCTTTGAGGCTGTTTCCGGCTCACTCAACGTTAATTCTCCCGATTGGTGCAATGTTTTAAAAAGAAGTTCAGGGCTGATCTGTTCTTTTAACCGTTCCACTTCAGAAACGACATGGGCTTTCTCCATTTGTGAAACACGCCGGTTATTAATCATCCACTCCTTCAGGAGAACTGTCATCGTACCTCCTATCATACACAGCGTAGATAACATAAAAGAAGAAATATAGTCCACTACCATGTGCATCGAAAAATAAGAACCTCGCGCATGGAGTTCCGGCCAATAGGAATATGCCATGTATTCTATTGACATCTGTATCAACAGAGCTACGATCATCGCAGCAGAAAGCAATGACAAATAGGTCAAATAATGTCTCTTCAACAAATATTTCGGAAAGAGTTGGAAAAGATTCAAGTAGATAACCGCTACATAAGTGAGCAGGTAAAGAAAGGTAAATGTGTAAATCCATCCGCCCAATATATCCTTATAATCCAAAAAGATAATAAAGACCTGATTGAAAGAGATCGTCCCCAGCACCAGGATAAGTACCAAATACCGCATCCATCGTAAGTCCGGACTAACGAGAAATCGATATAAAAAGGTAGATTCACTACCTGTTGCAAGTGTTTCAGTTGTCATACGCTTTATTGGGGACGAAGATAAAACATTTTTCCGGTTAGACTCTATACCGTATCTCTAAAATTCAAGTTTATAACTCACATTCGTCAATATCGTAGAATTGTCGCTGACATCTATTTTTCCAGTTTTCACATTATATTCATGACCGTAATGTTCTTTAGCACCCGTAAAGTTAAGTCCTTTCACTGCAAATTCATGTGATACTTTTCTCTTGTTGATACGATAACTGACAGTATAATTACCAATCAACATAGGAGAATATTGTTTTGAGAAAGCTTTCGTTTCGTCATATTGCACTTCTTTATCCGGATGATTCATCGTTGCCTCCAAGTCAATCGGAGAATATCGATCACCACCTTGCAAGGTTAGTTTCAGGTTGACACTAAGTATATTCTGTTTATTTCTTCCCAACATCCATTCTTTACCGATGAGTCCGTTTATCACATAATTACGGTTAAACTTCGTGTTATACCACACACCGTCCCCACCCCGGTAACGGGAATCAAACCAGGAACCCGAAATCATATAATAAAGTCCTTTCTCCAAAAAACGTTCGAAGGTAATGTCTATTCCCACATTGCGTCCTCTTCCTTTATTGACCAACGCATCTTCCACATAAAAATCAGAACGGTTAAGTACGGAGTAAGAACTATCCGCCATTACTGGGACATCATGCAAAAACTGGATATATGGTTCTATCTTCAGATTCATGCGATCAGAAATCTTGTAACCGAATGATAACATAATGTGCTGTGCTTTTGTAAAATCAAGATCTTTATTGACGGATTGATCGCCTGTACTTTTCGTTTTAACAAAATATACATCCATCTTTTCCATGCGACTGTACATTCCATAAGCCAACGCAAAGGTTGCTTTTGGAGTAGCTTGCCACTTCAGGCCAACCCGTGGTTCTACAGACCATTTATTGTTCAGAGTCAGAAGCTGTCCATAGATTCCGGCATTAAGGGTCCAACGCTCTGTTAATCCCACCGATGAACTATTGTAGGCTGAAATCAGACTTGTATTACCTTTTCCTTGAGATACAATTTCCAGTGGTTCGGCTTCATAAGGAGCAATGGAAAGATCCATTTTGTAGAACATATTGGTATAAGTGAATCCTGTCTTGTTCGTAAAACGGTTACTGAATTTACGATTAAAGGTAGTGGTAAATATCAGGTTAGTATATTTTGAATCAAGATCCATATAAGGAGTAGACTCCATCGAATGATTGAACAAGGTTGCTCCTCCGTCGAGTTACGAATAGGTAGCGGCTATCGTGGTCTTCAATGATGCGTCATTATTAAAGAAATAACGATGGCTGACACCTCCGGCTGCCATATATTGCTTGTCTCTTGATTCACTGCGGTCGCCCCAATAATCCCATTTCTCTGTGTTCTTCTCAAAATCACTGGTGAACTTATCAATCAGGCTCGTTCCCCAGACAGAGAATGTTCCGGCTTTCCGTGTTGGAAAGTTAAGTTTGAGGTTCAGGTCCTGATAATCCATCGTTCCTCCTTCAAGATTCAGAAGTCCGGTTGTAGAATAACGGTAATTGAAAATATACGATGCTTTATGTTTCTTGCTCAAAGGGCCTTCGGAAGCGACGTCGATTCCCATAATTCCCACCTGAATGGTATTTTCGTTCTTTTGGTTGTTGCCGTTACGCAATTTCATGTCAAAGACTCCGGATACGGCATTTCCATATTCGGCAGGAAATGCTCCGGTGAAAAAATCAGAGTTTCCAAGCACTTGTGAACTTAGAGAGGAAAGGATTCCTCCACCCAATGTAGCGATGTCCGCAAAGTGATTCGGATTAGGAATTTCGACATCCTCCAGTCTCCATTGCAACAGATGTGGGGCATTGCCATGAATAGAAATTCCATTGGAAGAAACGCTGGGAGCCACTCCGGCAAAAGCAGAAACCAAACGTGCGGGATCATCAAATCCACCGGCATAACGGCTCGCTTCTTCTACACTCAACATGCGTGCTCCGGTAGTAGCCATCTTATTCATTGCTTCTTCCTTGTTCGTCCGCGCACGAATTACCACTTCGTTCAATTCGTTCACGCTTTCTTTCAAAGGTATTTCCAAATATATTTCCTTGGCGGAGGTCACCAGTATTTCTCTGAAAATGCCCGGTTCATATCCCATAAACGCAGCTTCTACGGTATGTCGGCCGACAGGAACCTGCGGTATACTGAAACGACCAAGACTGTCTGTTATCGTACCCGCCCCCTCTTTTTCAGATAGCTTTACTGTTGCATACGGTATCGGAAACTTCGAGTCTCCATCTATAACAATTCCACGGATGGTCTGCATCGGACGTCCTTTCCGTCCTGTTGTCTGGCTAAATACTGTTACAGACACAAATAAAGCGGTCAATAATAGGATCCATCCGCCATAACGATACATTTTACGGGAAAGTTCTTCACTTAGAACTTTTTCAAAAGTTTTGAGCACTGTCCCACACTCATCTAAAGAGACGCCCGACTGAATAGATATTTTCTCTAATAACCTAGTTTTATTCATCTTCATGATTTTATTCCGTTTTAATTTCTTCACGAAGATAAGGCATAGATCAGCACTAATTTTTCAAATGAGACGAACGCGTCCCATTTGTAGACTAAATGCAAAATTAGCAAGATGAAAAATAAAAGAAAAGAAGAATATCGCTTTTAAAGGATATATAACCCATTCTAAAGGTGGTGTGACTTTCATTAAAGTCCTTTGGTAATTACAGGCAACCCAAATAAGCCCTTTTGCAAAGTCAGAATCTTCGGCCGACCTGTCTTTATCTTATTATAAGTAGAAGGAGATACATGCAATGTTTCTACATTCCCATTTTCAAAAGCTACCTGCAAATAATATTCTTTACGAACGCCATCCGACACATAACGATGTCTGCCGACCCTACGAGTTTTCTTATGTGTTTCTATATATTTTTTCTGTGCCATGACTTCCTCTTCATGCGTGGAAGCAGAATCGGCGAACCAGTAATTCCCCCCAAGAAACAATACACAACTGATAGCACCGACACAAACCAAATGGCAACAACAATTAATTACTTTATTATCCATTGTTGTCAGCCAAATCCATCCTTTATAGAAAGGAATTGTTGCTATCACTATTATAAGTGCCACTCCAATAGGTATCCACCAGGCAGCCAATGTATCTTCGTATACTACACAGGCAACTCCACATGAAATAATAATCACGAGAATCATCAGGATACGAAGTGTATTAATGAACAGAGTTTTCATAATATTACCATTTTATATGCAAATATAAAAATAAGCAACCAAAAACAGGTATAATATCATTCATAAAAAATAATGCTGACACAAGTCGTTGGCTATTTGAACATAATAAATTAACTTTGCCTATATAACAATGAAAACTCCACTCATATAGATTTAGTAATACTTGAAGATATTCTAAAATTGTTATTACCGGAGATCAATCATAAAGATTTCACTATTGTAGAATTATAGAAAGATAGCAAAAAAGACTCCAGCCTTTCCGACTGGAGTCTAAAAACGTTATTTATTCCATATCCCAAGAAAATTTCTTTGGTCTTTTCATCATCGTTTTATAAACATTGCCAAACCGGTCAGTAATGCGGATACTTATAGAACTTTTGGCATCAGCAGCTTTCACTTTAAACATATGAGAATTGTAATTAGCCAAGAAAGCAGTGGGTCTACCGGGCAACGCATCTTCATCACTTCTAATTAAACGATATAGAGGGTCACGGGTCCAACAATGAGAAACATCTAAAGAACGCCCGTTCTCTGTAACCTCTATTTTCCAGTCAGGATCCCAATTATAAATGTTTATCAATATTTCGTTAGAGTCCTTGCATCCACCAAATTGTTCAGGAACACAATTCAAATCATATACAAAGAATTGGCTCTTCTCTAAATCTCTTTCAGCAGCCTTAAACTGCCATTGGAGATTATCATCTTTTACTTTTATAATCCAATATCCGGCAGGAGAACCGTCTTCACTAATTAATCGACTAGTCTCTCCATTTATTTTCCAAGAAACAGCAGATGCGGAAGGTAAACTATGAAGAGTGATATTATCACTATAAACATAATTACTACTTCTATGCGTATGTCCTGCGAAAATCTGAACCTGATTAAATTCAGCAAAACAACCCAAAAATTCTTTTGCATTCTCAAAGTCATAGTCAGTTTCCAGTACTCCATCTTTCATACCTGTGTATTTTAATGGAGGCACATGCATACCTACCATAATGGGAGTATTCTTCGGCATAAAAGACAAATCCTTTTTTATCCATTCCATTTGTCGTTCATCTATACGATAGGTAAACTGATAATTCAGCTTCCCGTCTTTTTTCACCGGGCCACCTGTTATGATATTATCCAGTATCATAACATGCCACGCACCAATATTAAAAGAATAGTAGTTAGGACCTATTACATCTTTGTAAACTGATTCACCATAAAAATCCCAATCAGATATATTCTCAATCACCTTACGTTCATTATCATGATTACCCATAGTATGATATACAGGAATAGGAAAATCTTTCATTGTTTCCAAATATTCAGGTAATGCATAATGATTGATATGCCATTTCACATCAGTAGTCATATCACCCAGACATATTGCATAAACAGGTTTGTTTGTACGAGCCTTTATTTGTGATACAATATCGGGATAAAAGGTTTTTCCAAACTGTGGTAAGTCATTGTCAACACGGTCATTTGTCAGATGTATATCCGTAAACATAAAAATCTCACAATCTTTATTATCTCTTTTAGTCAGATGAAAGTTCACAGTATCCACCTCATTATATCCCTTCTTCAAACGAACAAAATGATTCGGAATAATACCAGTATGATCTACTTCATAGTTAGCCGGAACAGAAATAAATACATATCCGTCCTCTTTCTTCGAATTGAAACGAAAATCTCCTTCGGCATTTGTTTTCACGACTTCTACTCCATCAGAAACAAGAACATTGGAAACAGGTTTCTGACCACAAGTAACTTTTCCTACGACATTGTCAAATGCTACGGCATAACTGCCGTAAGCACTCAATAGATATATTATAAATAATAATGTAAATGTTTTCATAAACATCGATTCTAATAGTTTTTAATACAACGAACTGTTTGGGCAAAAGACCTGGCCTGTGCTATACAATAAATTCTAGTATTTCCATCTAAAGGATCAAAATAAATACCTGAAGAACTTACATCCCAGCAAGTAGCGGCCCAACTATACAGATTTATTCCTTGATTCACTAGTTCACCTGTTTTATTATTACGTCTACCGGCTGCCGGAAAATAAATGGTTTCCATACCTGTTGTTGCAGAGTTAAAGATAGCTGAAGCAGACGATAGTTTAGCATCGGCACTTTCACCAGCAAAGTCACTCTGCGCATTACCGGACAATTTGTCAATGCGGAGATAAATACCGGAGTCCGTCTTGATACGACGTAACCTCAAATAATACGCACCATCAGTCTGATATTTCTTTATAGCATAAATAGTAGCCTCATCTTTAGCGGATGTCACATATAGTGCATCATAAAGTGTCCCGGTATCATCCAATACTTCAGCCGAATTTATTTTAAAATCAACCTTACTAAAATTACCAATACCTGCAGAGTTTTTATATGGTAAAATCGTCTGATATTCTCTGTAACTTGGCACATGATAACCTTCCGGACAGGGGTTTCCCAAACTTCCTGTCCTATCTTCCCATGTTGTAGTTTTGTCTGCAACAGAAACGGCTGTATACCAGTCCGTCGAAGATGAAGACGAAACTATAAATTCTTTCATGCCATGTGCCTGCTGTATCGTTATCCCCGGATCACTAACTGCAATACCAACTGTTCCAAAAGTTGGGAATGGAACATTCCTTCCCCATTGATAATAATAACCATACGTATCTGAATGAGTTATATTTTCTTCTGTTAAAGGTAAAACAGCTCCCAAATTCCGGTCTAACCATTCCATACCATTAAACGTAATGGTAGAAGGCATCGATTGCTGAACTATTTCCACCGTTTCTTTCTTCTTTCCAAGACCGATTGTAAATGAAGCTGTTCGTTCCCTACCGGAAGTATTATCTTCCAAACAACAAACCCTCACAAGATTTTCCTCCACAGTAATACTATACCAAGATTCATTTCCCTGTTTCTCCACACTCACGGCTCCCGCCATATTAGTAGCCCAGAAAATCTCATATCCCCAGAATTTATCAGCAGTGAATGGGAAAGTCATTTTATTATTTTTCAGATGCACACCGCTAATAGAGAAATTACCATCAGACCAGTTAGGTACAAACTCCGCTTCCACTTCATTCCCGGATAATGACAAAATCATGTTAAAGAGGTAGCCCGGATACATCGGATTGGAGCAAGGAAACTCTTTCTCGAAATCAACTCCGTTCTTTTTCCCTTTTATCTGTACAGTCACTCTATAGTCAGCTGCTGCACTGCTGGTACCCGGAGTATATAAAAGATATAACTTATCGGGAATCATTTCCTCCAATGCTCCGTTATCCACCATATTCACCTCATAGTTGACAAAACGCGATGTCTTCTTACTATAATCATTAATAAAAGGATAAGCACTTTCCGGTACATTCTTCAATTGCACAGAAGAAATAAAAAGTCCGTTTGTTTCAGAACCTGCCGCTTTATTCTTTATATTTATCTTCGCATATTGCGGAGCTAAAGTTATACCGATATTCTCCATATCCGCGTTAGCAACCAAGGCGTTTCCCATCATGATAAATGGAGAGGTCTGCTGTTTATCCGCTTTTATAGAAAAATCATTGATAAATTTATCATATACGGTCACATCAGAGAAATCAGATTTTGTACTCTCTGCCAACGAACACAAAACAGGATAACTAGCTTTATCATTAGCATTGGCTATTACCACTACCCGTTTCGTCCCACCTGTAGGCAAAACAATATTTCTATTCCCAATCTTAATACTCTGATTATGCGGTACCATTTCAGAAGCATCCGGTGTAATATTCATTTCTTTATATTCCAAATAGTTTCCGTCAGATGATACCTTGAAAATAAAGAGATCATACTTTTCCACTTTCAATTCTCCAGCACTAGCGGCAACTTGGTCAGGAGTCCAACTACCGGCCACAAATAAATCCAGATTGATACTTACCTCGGAAGCACCGCTATCTGCCTTGCCTAATGTGTCTATATCCTTATAGTCCACTTCACATCCTATAAACAACACAGAAAGAAGTGCCACCAAGCATGTGATATTTATTTTTATTATCTTCATAATTACTACTCGATTATAAATTAAAGATTCAACTTATCCCCTAAAAGAGAAGGAGGCACTCTGTAAAAGCTTATTTGCTCATTAGGATTTGCCTTTCCAAATTTACCGGAACCATTTTCATAAATGACACATACCGAACCATCTTGCAGGGTAATAATATCCGAATAAGCAGCCCGTCCGCTCCAAATGACCAGCGGAGTAGTCCAGGAGATACCGCTGTCAACACTTTTAGATATACAAAGATTAGAACGGGAAGATGAATGATGAGCATTACTCAATAATAGAGTATTACTAAGGCTCTTATTTATAGGATAATTGACTATAGCCCCTTGGCATCCGGGATCAATCAAGTCCTGATTGACAACAGACTTTCCCCATGTAATACCGCCATCCTTACTAATAGCCGAAGTTCTATATTCAGAAGGCAAATCATTTCCATTTGTATCTTTCACCACTCGACGCATATTAATCAATAAACTTCCGTCCGCAAGCTCGGTCAGACTCGATTCATTTCCTCCTATCTCCGTTCTTCCCCCCAATTGCCAAGTAGAACCGTTATCATCAGAATAGATAATATGAGAATAATTATCTTTATTGCCATTATCCCGATGATTGGCTGAAATAATGATTCGTCCCTTTTGAGGAGCAAGCTGTTTCTGAATACCATGACAAGGTCCGGTGGCATACCAGCTCCAATCGCCTTTTTTCAACCTACTTGTCAAGTCATATTGAGTACTCCATGTTTGACCGTCATCATCCGAATAACAATAGAATACACGTCTGGTATGACCGTCAGAAGTGGACGAAACGAACTTACTTTCCAGTTGATTGGGATAACGTCCCCAGCACCAGAACAGATATATTCTTCCAGTAGACTCAACGACAACAGGTGCCGGATTTCCACAGGTATTATTATAATCATCAACAACAGTTATCATATTGTCCCATGTCTTTCCACCATCCGTAGAACGTTTGACAGCCAGATCAATATCACCCAAATCCTTAGTACTTCCTACCGGAACAACAGGGAATTTTTCCTCATTGCCTTCATAGAAATCAGCCTTAGTATTACGAGCTTCACAAAATGCAAGTATCGTTCCTTTCTTAGTTACAGTAAGTGCCGGTATCCGAAAATAAATATGACTATCTTTACCAGCTTCATATACAATACTTTCCACTATTTCACGATTATCCGGATAACTTATTTCCAGATCGTCGTCTTCTTTCGGATCATCTTCTGCCGGTTCTTCCGGAATCACGAATCCCGGATTTGGACCAAATTTCAAATCATCTCCACAAGCCGCACACAAAATAGAGAAGATCAATAATATGTATAATAATCTATGTTTCATCTGATTCTATATTAATTATTAGTTGTAACCAATCGTTTGACGAATATTCGGATTATTTTCAAAACAATCTGAAGAGATAGGCCATAACAGGATATTAGTTTCATTCTGCCTTCCCAACAAGGAGGGTATCTTAGTAAATACATATCCCATACGGATATAATCCCACCAGCTTTTACCTTCAGCCGCAAACTCCTTAAGTCGTTCATTAAATATGGTTTCATTTATCTCTTCTTTGGTAAGAGTAGACGGATAGTAGTTTTCCTTTCCGTAAGCTCGTTGAGCGATCTGGTTCAGATAAAAAAGCGGATCCCCATTCAACTCATTTTCTATTTCAGCTTTGAAAAGAAGAGCTTCAGCATAACGATATATAGGAATGTCTGATGTGAAGTAACGCGTATTATCTGTCCATTCACCTGTAAACTTGTTAATCCAGGAATAACTGTTACCAGTTTCAGGAATAGTGAAAACTGCAAAAATAGTTGTCGCACGAGTATCGTTACTAACTTCATTTATCAACGTCTGAATTGTATTGCTTAAAGAATACCACTGGTCCTGACTTCCTGTTTTTACGTCATTAGCATCCCGGTATTTCTTATCATCCGTATATTTACTATCCGGAATCAAATAACTCGCCGGATAACCACCTTCAGCCTCATCCCTTTCAAAATGCATAGTAAAGATGATTTCCGCACTGTTCTTGCTTTTTATATCGAATATTTTAGCATACTCGGGAAGCAATGAATAGGTTTTATTCCCCAATACATTATCCACTGCTTCTGATGCCTTAGCCAATGCCTCTTTTCCTGCATTCCTGCATTTATACATCCATAGGTAATAGTCGGCAGCTAACATATTGATAGCAGTTTGCGAACCTGTGGTGCGGTCTGTAACAGAAGCAGGCATAGTGCCCAAAGCTGCTTCTATATCACTTTTCACCTGTTCATAGAGGAGTGTTGCATCCGTTCTTGCCGGCATCATATCACCTTGGTCCGATTCAATACCTTCGAGCATCAATGGAGCATCTCCCCATACCCTGGCAATCGTAAAATACATATAAGCTCTCAAAAAGTAAGCATTCGCTTTAATCTGATTACGCAAATTCTCATCCTGAAAAGTTACTTCATCCACGTACTTGAGAATCATGTTACAGTCGTTGATACTCTTATACAAAAGTTCCCAGCTAGTTCCCTTTGTTTCAGAGGAAGTTAGTTTGTTGCTGACTAATGCAGTTCCGTTAAAACTACCAAGCCCCGGACCTATTAATCCCGAACGGAAATCACCCCAATAACTTAAATTTGTCTTATACGCATTCCGGAAAGAATAAAAAGACCCATACATGGCAGCTTTCATATCACCTTCATTTTGCCACATATTTTCAGAGTTTATGGTGCTCTTCTGTATTACGTCTAAATCTCCGATACAGGAAAACAATCCCAATGGCAACAGAAATAATAGAAATTTTATTGTGTTGGTTTTCATTTTTCTTGTTTTTTTAAGTGATTAAAAAGTAACCTTTGCTGCTACAGAAAGACGCCTCACTGGAGGATAATTACTATATGAACTATTATAAGTAGAAGCAGTTCCTATTTCAGGAGAGATTCCTTTCACAGCTGTAAAATAATAGAGATTGCTACCAGACAGAGTTAATTGCAAATTTTCAATACTAATCTTCTGCATCCATTTTTTCGGGAACCTATAACTTAAAGAAACATCTCGAATACATAGATAATCACCTTTATATGTAAATACATTAGAAACCCTGTTGAAATTGCCTTGTCCGGTTCCCGAATCATTTGCCCAGAACTTGGCATACCGAGTAACGTCCCCCGGTTGCTTCCAACATTTCTCTACATCTTTAGCTAATGCGTAGTTCGTAGAGAAAGTTGCATAAAAATATCTGCTAAAACTTTCATCATAAATTGAATGTCCTAACGCATAATCCAAATAGATATTCAAAGACCAATTTTTATAAGTAAAGGTATTGCCAATACTTCCGGTCACAGTAGGTTCAGTGGTTCCCAAACAAAACAAATCCTGATTTTTTGTTATCACTCCATCCTTATTTCTATCAGCCCAAATATAGTCACCAGCAAATTTCCGACCAGCAACGGTCGTTCCGTCTTTATAATTAAATCCTCTTGCCATCTGATCATATTCTGCTTTGGCAGCTTCCTCATCTGTTTGATAAATTCCAATAGCTTTATATCCGTAGAAACGATATAACGGTTCTCCTTCTGCCAATCCGCCAAAAAAGGTTCCATTTCCGTTAGAATATATCGGATAATCGCTTGTCCCCGTACGATTCTTTGCCATTCCATTATTAGGGAGTTCCAGTACTTTATTCTTATTTTGTGAGAAAACAAACTTAGATTCCCATTTGAAATCTTTAGAATCAATATTTTGTGTTGTCAACTCCAATTCATATCCCCAAAAACGTACAGAGCCAAGATTAGTCTTTATGGATGAATAACCAGTAGTATTTGGTAAGCTCATATCATACAGCAAGTTCTTGGTCTTTTTATTATAAAAGTCGAATGAAAAATAAACACGATTATTCAATACACCCAGTTCAAGTCCCAAGTCCATTTGAGTAGTGGTTTCCCACGTCAGGTTCTGGTTAGGCAGAATTGTTCCTCTTACGGCTGCATTGCCGTTGTACTTATAAGTAGCCGTATATTTTCCAAGAGCATCATTCACACCGATTCCGTTGTTACCGGTAGTACCATAACTGAATCTCGCTTTCAAATAATCCAGCCAATGCATATCCTTCATAAATTCTTCCTCACTAATAATCCATCCAGCAGACATGCCCGGGAAGAATCCCCAACGATTGTCTTTTACAAACTTAGAAGAAGCGTCGTAACGTCCGGTCAAAGTGAGTAGATACTTCTCTTTGAAGTTATAATTAAATCTTCCAAAGAATCCTACCTCCACATCTTTATTCATTGTAGAGGACCCTAAAGTTTCGGCCGATGCATCAATCGTGGTTATCTTATCACTACTACCTCCAGTGCCGTAAGCATACAGTTTCTCATAATCTCTCTTCTGATAAGCATAACCTACCATGACATCCACATTATGTTTTTGCTGTATACTGAAATTATAACGAGTATATAATTCTGTTTTCAACCGGTTTGTTTCGGTCCATGTAGAAGTCGCTTCACGAGCTTGTGAATAATAGTTAGACTTCATAAACGTACTCTGTTTGTTCGTCGTGTCATAGTAAGAACCCGATAAGTTGACAGACCATTGTGGCAGAATCTGCCATTTCAGATTTCCTGCCAAAGAAAGATATTTAGTTATATCGGAGTCATCATTATAATAATTATAAAAAATAGGAGTCTGTGAAGTTGCATTATAACCTTGCGCCGGAGTACCGTCCTCCATGTAAACTATTTGTGTAGGAGTAGCCGATAATCCGCGGGAAATAGCATCTCTTTGGTTAGCATAAGCTTCGGATGAAGTCCGTTGAAAGTTGACATTAATATTGGCAGTCAGATTGTCTGAAATCTTCGCTTCTGCATTGCTCTTTAAATTAAACCGCTTATAGCCAGTTGCCAGCCCGACACCGCCATCGTCCGTGTATCCTACACTGGCATTATAACGAATAATATTGCTTCCTCCGTCAATACTTAAATGGTAGTTCTGCCAAAGGGCCGAACCGAACATCAAACCTTGCCAGTCAGTATCACAGAACATCAATGTTTTTGACGGATCCAAAGGGTCGGGCATTGTCTTCCAACCATTAGGAACAACATCTCCATCATTATAATAACGGGTAGAATAAATACTGCTTCCTGTGTTGGCAGATGAAACAGAATAACCGGAACTTTGATTCCATTGTGGAGACGGACTAATAGCAATAGCCGGTCTTAACACATTTATATATTCTTCCGCATTTAGGAAATCACGTAAAGTTTCCGGTTCTTGATGGGCTACACTTGCTTCAAATGTGATTCGGGGAGCACTATTAAATTTTCCTTTCCTTGTAGAAATTAAAATAACCCCATTAGATCCCCGCGCACCATATATAGCTGTAGAAGCAGCATCTTTCAACACATCTATGGAGGCAATATCCTCTGGAGTGATGTCATTCATACTTCGTTCTACCCCATCGACTAATACCAAAGGTTCATTGCTTTGGGTGATGGAGGAACCGCCTCTTACCTTAATAGAGAATCCGCCACCGGGAGTATTATTTGTTTGTACCACCCGAACTCCGGAAATTCGTCCTTTTAACCCCTCTACCGGAGAAGAGATAGACATATCACTCAACACATCTCCTTTTACTTTGGAGATTGAAGAAGTTATCGTCCGCCTGGAAGCCTCTCCATAACCTATTACTACAACATCAGAGAGAGCAACTACCCCGCTTCTCATTGTTACAATAATATCCTGCCGACCTTTGACATCGACCTCTTGCGTATCCATACCAATGTACGAGAATATCAATACCCCGTTAGCGGGTGCCTCAATGGTGAATTTACCATCCACATTTGTTATTGTTCCTCCATCAATGCCTTTAACAAGAACCGAAACCCCTATTAACGGTTCTTTTGCATCATCCAGAACTGTACCTTTCACTGTTATCTTTTTAGGACTTGTACCCGACTGGTCAGGCGAGGCCTGTGCCGAAGGATACCATAGACAGAGAAACATCAACAAGACCCCTACAATATGAGTTGTCCTGCTATTAAAAAATTGTGCATTTAACATAACTAAAAAATTAAAGATTAATCTTTCATATCAATTGTTTTAGGTCGCAGACAAGTGACCAGAATAACCAGCATAGCCAGTACCAATATAGCAAGCAGTGCAAAATCACGTCCCAAGTGTCCGGCATCCATTGATTCGCCTAAAAGGCTTGTAATAGTAGCTCCGGCAAATACACCACACATATTCATGATACCATAAGCGGTTGCCCTGTAACGTGCAGATACAAACTGACAAAGAATAGGCATATTATTTGCGTCAAACATGCCAAAACCTATTCCGAATAACACCGCTCCCATGACCAATGCAAAAATAGAATGACCATATCCGATAAACAGCAGGGAAGGTATGATAAGCCCCAAACCCAACGCACCGGTATAAACTCTTCCACGTACATTTTTTAATACCCATCGATCCGAGATGTATCCACCTGCCAATACTCCGAAGAGTGAAGATAAGGCTATAGAAATGGTAGACATAGGACCTGCTACTGAAATATCAATAGACAAGCTATCAGAAAAAAGAGTTGGTAACCAATTCTTTGCCGCCCATCCCGGAGTACCCGGCACACAGAAATAAAATAAGATAACCCAGAAGAAGACATTAGAGAATAACATTCCCAAGCTCTTCAATACCGGAATCTTTTTCATCTTCTGATTCTCCGAGACATTTCCTCTCTCTTTATCACGTAGGAAAAATGCCAGAATAATACCATAACCTACACCTATAATGCCAAACCAATGAAACGTGGTATGCCAGGAATAGATTGCTGCAAAAGTAGCTCCGAACCCACCGATAGCCTGTCCTACATATAATCCCGTCATATGTATTCCCACAGCCAGCGAACGAGTTTTATCTTTGTGAAAATCAGCAATCAGAGACAAAGCAGCAGGTAAATACAGTGCTTCACTAACTCCCATAATCCCACGCAACCAATAGAGTTGATTGAAAGTGGTGGCATAGCCCATCAGATAAGTAACTCCCGACCATACACACAGACTACCTACAATCAACCATTTACGGTTCACACGGTCACCGATAATACCCGACAAAGGACTCATCAGTCCGTATACCCACAGAAAGACAGCCATCAGACGACCAAAATTGGCAGCCGATTCCAATTCCCGGACATCCTCCATCATCGGAATTCGCATAGTGGAAAGCATTTGCCTGTCCATATAATTCAGCAAAGCAACACCCCACAATAGTCCGACTACTACCCAGGGATATATATTTGAAGTTTTATTATTCATGCCTGTTTACTTTAAAATCTCCGTTAAATCGATTTTTATAAAAGCTAAATCCGACTGACTGCTCTCATATAATATGCCTATTGAATTTTCATCTATGGACGTAATGCAGGAATATCCGGCACTGCGATATTGGTCGAAAAGAATCCAATGTTCCTCCGGCCAGGTCATTCCATCATCAAAACTCACTTTCAAAGTCAGTTTATCCCTTTTCCCATAATCATTCGGATTTACAAAGAGAAGCATGCTTTTCTTTTTTCCTTCTTCTATATATTCATGTCGGTGCAGGCTTGCCATACAGGTAGGTTCCACCAGTGCCTTTCTTGAAGTAGGATGTTCCTTCCAACTCGCTCCCAAATCGGTAGTCGTACAAATTCTCCGACCGTTCACCTCTTTATGTCCTCTGTTCCGGTTGTCACGCATGTTCAACATCAGGACGCCATCATTCAATTGTACGACACTACATTCCGTTACATCCTGATATGCAGAGTTGCTGGTCACCCACGTCTTTCCGTGATCTTTACTATACGTAATATTTGAGAAAGGAAGTCCTTTTTCATCACGTCCCTGTGTGGGAAATACCAACGTGCCATCCTTCAACGTAATCCCTTGTCCCGGTGCCGGTGCAAACAGCCACCATTCAGGGTGTTTCGTCTTTGCGGTTATATTATCCGGAAAACTCCAGCTAAGACCGTCATCCGTACTTTTCGCTATCATAAACTGGCAGGTTTCTTTTAGTCCTGTTCCGGGTTGGGAGCCTTTTCCTTTCCATTGGTGTGTCCAGACCGTGCTACTTTCATTCAATCCTTCTATCCACTTGCCATCTTTATCCAGCAGGCCATGCATCCACAATCCGGCTACATAAATGTCACCTGTATTTTTATCGACTAGAATACAAGCATCGCTCACTCCATTGTATTTCTGCGGCAAGCCGCCCCATTCTCCCATATCTAATACAGTCTGAACAGGTTGCCAGGTCAATCCCTGATCCGTACTCCGATGAAGAGCAATGTCTATATTTCCTTGCAAATCACGAGAATAGTCATAACGGGCATCAAAAATGGCTAACAAAGTTCCTTGATTGCTGGTAGCCAATCCCGGAATACGTGACGAAACACACCCATCCTGTCCTTTCTGCCGTACCGCTACTCCTACCCGCAAAGGTTTACTTCCTTTTTCCGAGATTTTCAGATTGCCTTTAGTCGTTTTAATCCGGTTACAGTTAAGTTGAATACGGTGATCCAATGAAACCGTATCTTTCAACGTCACGGCTACCCAAAAAGACAAAGAATCCTGATTTACCTGCACTTTATCAGTAAATGATATTTTACGTGCAGCGGGAAGTGATTTATATAGCAAACGGGATGTATCTATCAGTCCATTTTCTTGTGTACCATATATAGCAACAGAAACAACATCTGCCACATCTGTACTCCCTAATAAATCTAAATCTATTTGCTGAATGGCGTAAGGTTGATTGTCTGCCCTGATTAGAGTAACCTTTAATACAGGACTTGCCGATTTCTTCACCAACACAGGAATTACCGGTCGTTCCAGCACCCATTTTATTTCTTTACCCAAAGACGTGGCTGGCAATACCAATAATAAAATCATTGAAAATATGATTAATATTTCCCTTCTTACTTTCATAGTATTTTTATTTTAGGTAATTTTGAACGCATTTAACTAGATTTGAGGGGAATGACAGAAAGTAAAATAGCTAAACCCCAGCAATATACTTTTACTGTCATCTCCTCTTTTTATATCTAAAAATCGAAGAAATTTATTGCATCTAAATCACCTTTTAATTTGTCATACTCCTCAACTGAAAAAGGTTTTATCGGTAAACGACAACTGCCACAATCAATACCTATTAATTTCATGATAGCTTTACCTCCACGTACGCCTCCACCATATTTAATGATAACTTCCACTGTACGTATAGATTTCATTTGCCAGACACGTGCTGTTTCCACATCATTTTGCTTCATTGATTCAAAAATGGCATGGTAAACATTGGGAATATAATTATATGTACTTCCTACGCCTGCCACAGCTCCCATTGATAAACCTGCAATCAGAATCTCGTCAAAGCCATGCAGAACTTCAAACTTATGCTGCTCCAAATCGATGCAAGCCCCCATCTCCATCAGGTTATTATGAGTAAATTTAGTACCTACCAAGTTTGGTATTTTCTTCTTACCCTCTACCAAAAATCTATCTACCGGCAAATTAACCCCTGTGATCGACGGCATATTATAGTAATAGAAAGGCAGTCCACTGGCAGACCTGCAAACCGGAGCAAAAAAATCGATCAACTCATCTACCGTTCCCGGCTTGAAAAAAGACGGAGCTATTGAAGCAATGGCATCGGCTCCTGCTTTTTCCGCATGACATGCCAATTCCATAGCACTCCGTTGACAGTTTGAACCTACATGGGCAATCACTTTGAACCGCTTACCAGCCGAAGCAACCCATTTTTCAAGAATTAATTTACGTTCATCAATCGTCAGCGAAGAGAATTCACCGGTCGTACCGCACACAAACACCCCTTTAATAGGAGTTGATGCGATCCAATCAGCATATTTTTCAATAACAGATAAATTTACATCCCCATTTTCATCCATTGGGGTGAAGGTGGCCGCAACCATCCCTTCCAGTCTTTCATAATTGTTCATAATGCATTTAATTAGATTTGATATTTCATTTTATTTCTAGAAACTTCCTTTTAGAATAAATGGCGTCCGTATTCCCGGCTGTACCTCACCACTTACGATGAATACCTGATTTCCGACAGAAACAACATTTGTAGTAACCGGAATGCGATAAGGACATTCGAGCGCATCTACCAGAGAATTCGTACTTGCACTGACTACTCGTAACTTGCGGCTGAATCCCGGATGCTCGGAAGATGTAGGAAGAATCTCTTCCACTCCCCCAAATAGCAGAATCTTATCCTCCCCGTATGGTATACCAGTCCCCGCCATTACAGGAAAAGAACCGATCATTTTACTCCATTTTCCAATGCCTGGCTCAAATACGTACCCCTCCGTATGTTCTACCATCGCCTCATCCGGAGCATAACTTCTTCCGCTGAAAAGATAAAATCGTTCCCCTTGAGCCACGCCTACTGCATAGGAAAGAGAAGGACCATTCCAATCCGGCATTTCTTGCCATCCTCTTTCTTTATGCATCAAATCGAGCATGTAAAAATGATGAGTCGACTGTTCATTTACCATAGTCTCTTGCCCCCCAGCAATATAAATACAGTTATCACCCATTGCTCCCGTTGCATTCGCCAACGGAACTGGCAAAGATGGATAACTGACAGAGTCTATCACAAATGAATCTTCTTCTTTCTTTATCAGGAAAACGTTATCACTACACTGCGTACGATCACACCCTCCAATACACAACAATCCTTCCGGCAAACTTATTGAAACTCCATAAGCAAGCGGGCGATCGAGAAAATCATCATAAACAGTCCATTTTCCCGTTTGTAAATCATAGCTATATAAAGTAGACCACCAAGTTTTCGTACCTCCTTCCCAAGGATACTTATCCGGGAAATTAGCTCCGCCCAGCACAAGCAACTTTCCTTCCACTATCCCGGAATATGCACCTGCTAATCCGACGTTCTCCGGCATGCCGGCGCATCCTGGAAGCAGCAATGAGTTTTCCCATTGCACCTCTATCCTCTTTTCCTTTTTTCTCAAACAAGATGTATTCATAAACAATATTATTAAGGATAAACATAAAATGATGAAATGTAGTCTTTTCATATCCCTTCTACCTTTTCACTACTTTCTTTTTCTGCCATCAACTCCTGACTCCGATTGACCTTGAAAATCTTATAAACCTCAAAATGTCTTTCGATGGCATCCCGGTATCCTTTTTCATCCCCTTTTTTTATAAAATCCAGCAAATCAGCATGAGTAGCTATTTTACCACTTTTACTCATTTCTATATTTATAGGTTTCAAATAATCTTTGAATTTTTCTTTCACATAGACAAGTATAGGGTGAATGATTTCCTGAAATTCGGATATTATTTTATTTCCAGTGATTTTATATAGTTTCGTATGAAAAGCCGATTCACTGATTAATGCGTATTCATTATTCTCAAAAACAATTCCCATTTTCACTATCTCGCTTAATTCTTCGATGTCTTTAGGAGTTATCTTACGGAAAATATCGCTTGATATTCCTATTTCAAGTGCAATTCTGAAATCTAACAGATCTAAAATAGTTTCTTCACTCAAAACACGAGGATCTATCACTCTTTTCATCCCTCCTAAAATAGAAGGTTCGGTCAGAACCATTCCTTTGCGAGGACGTGCATGAATCAGCCTCATCATTTTCAAACGACTCAATGCTTCTCTGACAACACTCCTTGCAACTCCTAATTCTGCAGCCAGATTATTCTCATTGGGAATTGAATCTCCACGCCTTAAGTCATTCTTTTTAAAGTAAGTAAGCAGACTGTCTTCCACCTGATCGATTAATGTTGTTTGATTAATTTCTATCTTCATATTATTAGAATTTTATGATTTGTATTATTTGTCTGACAAATAATACAAATGCAATATTAAGGGATTTTTTTAGAATACAATAATATTAGTATAGAAAAACACTCACTTATGCTGAAAAACATAATTTTCGGCACAGGACAAGAAACGTTTACTTGTTCAACACATTAGAAGATTATTCCCAAACATTGCATCAATTACTTGTCCGCCTCACATAAAACAAATACCTTTACTGCATAATTTTCATTATCCCTTTACAACAAAACAATTATTTTCAATGCTTAAAACAAATAGTTTTTTATAACAGGACAATAGACACCCTATAACAGGACGAGCAAAATTATACTAAGCAGTTTCATAAAAGCTACAGTAAAAAACAATAAAGAATACAGAGAATATATTTAATTATCAGAATAATGGCATATTACGACTTTAAGAAGAAACCGGCTCTCACTACAAAAGAGGGAGAAAAGGATGTGTTGTACCCCAGCATTGTATTTAACGGCACTATCAACACCAAACAACTATTGAAACAACTCGTTGCCCGCACCGGATACAAGCCGGGAGTGGTAGAAGGTACACTGATGGAACTTGTAGACCTCGTGGGAGAATACATAGGACAAGGCTACCGGGTAGAAGTAGGTGAGTTCGGTTATTTTTCCGGAAAGATAAAATCCCGACTGGTGAAAGATAAAAAAGACCTGCGTTCACCTTCCATTCAATTCAACGGAGTGAATTTCCTTGCTTCCAAAACATTCAAGAAGAAAGCAACGGGTAAACTGGAACGGGCTCAAAAACTATTTTTCCAAGCTTCAAGCCAACTGGATGACGAAGAACTGAAAAGAAGACTACTTGAACACGTCAACCGATATGGATTCATCACACGCACCACATATACCGAACTGACCGGACGACTGAAAAATAAAGCATTAGAGGATTTAAAGCGGTTTGCCAAAGAAGGCATAATCTGTAAAGTGGGACGTGGGAATCAAATGCTTTTTGTGAAAAACCAAGAGGATAGTCAAACAGAGCAGAATATATAACATAAAAAAAGGCTATCTATCCCAGACAGCCAATCTTTGTTAACCTTAAATCTAATACTATGAAAAACACATTACAAAGATACGAGCTTTTCGGTTATCTCCAAATTTTCAGGTCAAAGCAGCGTATCTTATAACATGGTTTAATAGAAACAACCAATCCGTTAACATTTAACATAAATCAATTGGATATTAACGAATATCCGCTCAATGAAACCAAACTGTTTTCATTTCGTTATCTCACCATAAAACAAACCTTTCCTATACCTTAATTGTTCATTATATAAACGAATTTCACATGATATGAGCACCAAAGAACAATACTGGAAATATTCCCTCATCGTCATCATCCTATTTATGGGGATCATCATCTTCCGACAAATCACTCCATTCCTGGGAGGATTATTGGGAGCACTCACTATTTATATTCTTGTACGCGGACAGATGAGATATCTGGTAGAAAAACGAAAGCTAAAACGTAGCCTAAGTGCTTTACTGATTACCGCAGAAACTATTTTTGTCTTCCTTATTCCTTTGGGACTGACCGTCTGGATGGTAGTAAATAAACTACAAGATATCAATCTGGACCCACAAACGTATATCGCACCGATCCAACAAGTAGCCGAATTTATCAAAGAGAAAACAGGATATGATGTATTAGGAAAAGATACATTGACATTCATTGTCTCCATACTTCCCCGTATCGGACAAATCATAATGGAGAGTATCAGCAGTCTCGCCATCAACCTGTTCGTCATGATCTTTGTACTTTATTTCATGTTGATCGGAGGGAAAAAAATGGAAGCATACGTCAACGATATTCTGCCATTTAACGAGACCAATACTCAAGAAGTGATCCACGAAATCAATATGATTGTTCGTTCCAATGCCATCGGTATTCCCTTGCTGGCTATCATTCAGGGAGGAGTAGCCATGATCGGTTATCTCCTTTTCGGAGCACCCAACATATTGATGCTGGGATTTCTGACCTGCTTTGCAACCATTATTCCGATGGTAGGCACCGCACTGGTATGGTTTCCCGTAGCCGCTTACCTTGCCATAAGCGGAGACTGGTTTAATGCCATCGGAATTGCTGCTTATGGAGCCATCGTCGTATCACAGTCAGATAACCTGATCCGGTTTATTCTCCAAAAGAAAATGGCAGATACACATCCGCTTATCACCATTTTCGGAGTAGTCATCGGTCTGCCGTTATTTGGGTTTATGGGAGTGATCTTCGGTCCGTTGTTGCTTGCGTTATTCTTCCTTTTTGTAGATATGTTTAAAAAAGAATATCTGGACTTACGAAATAACCTCCCGTCGAGATGACGGAACTACCGAAAAATTGTGTACTTTTGCCGTTGTAAAAACGACACTAAAATTTGATGGAAACATTTACATTCAATACTGTCGAACTGATTCTTTTATCAGCGGCAGGTATTCTTTTTATCATTCAGCTCATCTATTATTTTGGCCTGTACAATCGGATACATGCCCATAATAAGGCTGTACGCAAAGAAGAGGTACATTTTTCACGAGAACTGCCTCCACTTTCCGTAATTCTCTGCGCACGCAATGAGGCTGAAAACCTGCGTAAAATCCTGCCAGCCATTCTGGAACAGGATTATCCGCAATTCGAGGTGATTGTCATCAACGATGCTTCCACAGATGAAACCGAGGATATACTGGGAATGATGGAAGAAAAATATCCTCATCTTTACCATAGTTTTACCCCTGAAAGCGCACGCTATATCAGTCATAAAAAACTGGCCCTGACATTAGGCATTAAAGCCAGTAAACATGATTGGCTGGTATTTACAGAAACAAACTGTATGCCGGCAAGTAACCAATGGTTAAAGTTAATGGCACGCAACTTTACTCCGCAGACTCAAATCGTATTGGGATATAGCGGCTATGACCGTACAAAAGGATGGTTGCACAAACGTACCGCATTTGATACCCTCTTCCAATCCTTGCGTTATCTGGGATTCGCTTTAGCCGGAAAACCATATATGGGTATCGGACGTAACTTAGCTTACCGGAAAGAGTTGTTTTTCCAACAGAAAGGATTCTCCAAATACCTGAACCTGCAACGTGGAGAGGATGACCTATTCATCAACCAGTTGGCAACTCCTTCAAATACCCGCGTCGAAACAGACATCAACGCCACCACACGGATAAATCCTGTGTACCGATACAAAGAATGGAAAGAGGAAAAAATAAGCTATATAGCGACCGCAAGATATTATCAGGGAATACAACGATACCTTTTGGGATTTGAGACTTTCTCCCGTCTGTTATTCTATGTTTCCTGTATAGCAGGCATCGCATCCGGCGTCCTCAATTCTCATTGGTTAGTCGCAGGCATCGCACTGTTAATCTGGTTACTACGCTTCATCATGCAAATTGTCGTTATTAACCAAACAGCCAAAGAAATGGGAGGAAATCGGAAATACTATTTCTCATTACCGGTATTCGACCTTCTCCAACCTATACAGTCGCTGAATTTCAAGATTTGCCAATTCTTTCGAGGAAAAGGAGATTTCATGAGAAGATGAATTCATGGAATCAACCGTTGCATATAAATAGCATCCGAACCATCATGATAATAGCATGGCTTTATTCCAGCAGGAATAAAGCCATTTTTCATATATAGCGCAATAGCGGCAGCATTCGTCACCTTCACTTCCAAAGTAATTTTAGCAGCCTTACATTCGTCTGCTGTCCGAATCGTTTGGTCCATCAATGCCTGTCCCAATCCTTTCCCTCTGAAATCCGGATGGACAGCTATCGAATAGATCCTTAGATAACGAGTTCCACCATGGAATAATAAGGAGACATAAGCGATTACCCTATCCCCTTCCATCATTACATAGAAAGTTCCTTTCGAGCGGCTTATCAGATAAGCAAACTGTTCTTTCGAAAAGCTATCTTCCCGAAAACATTCCCATTCTATTTCCAAAATAGCAGGAATATCAATCTGCTGTGCTTTACGAACAAATAAACCCGTCTCCATCATCAATAATGTTTCGCCTCCAAGGCCTGTTCAAAATGATTCAGTAACCGGTAATACATTTCATCACCGATAATGGCATCTTCCAGCCCATGGTCGATACTCGGATTATCATTGATCTCAATAACATAGGCTTTATCATCTACCATTTTCAGGTCGACTCCATACAATCCCTTTCCGATCAGATTCGCAGCTTTAACGGCTGTATCCAACACTACCCGAGGTACCTGATAAATAGGAATCGTATCTACCAGTCCGCAACGACTTCTGCCCGAATCATAGTGGCAGTAAATTTGCCAATGTCCTTTTGCCATATAATATTTGCAGGCATACAGCGGTACCCCATTCAACAGGCCGACACGCCAGTCAAACTCCGTAGGAGTAAATGCCTGCGCCAGTAAGATAGCCGACTTCTCAAACAGCATCTTCAGACTTGCTTGCAGTTCTTCCTCATTCGAAACCTTTTTCATGCCAATAGAATAAGCCCCATCCGGTATCTTCAGAATAAAAGGAGCCCCCACCTGTTCGCTGATTTGCTCAAACGAATGATCGTTTGACTGAAAAATCAGCGTTGACTTAGGAGCAGAAATTTTTTCCTTTTCAAAAAGTTCTTTCAGGTATACTTTGTTCGTACACCGGATGATGGAAAGCGGATCGTCAATAACGGCCATTCCGTTTTGTGCAGCCAATTGCGACAAATGGAATGTATAATGATTCAATGATGTTGTAGTACGAATGAACAAGGCATCAAATTCGAGCAAACGGATGGCGTCATCTTCCGTAATCATTTCCACATGAATATTCATCTTCTTGGCAACTTCTGCCAATTTATGCAAGGCACCTTTGTTGCTGGGCGGAAATTTTTCCTGTGGATCAACCAATACAGCTAAACTATAACGGGAAGCTTTCGCCGACTTAGGCGCACGCCATATTTTCTTATTAAAGTTATCCAATGTGTTGGCAAAGAAATCCTGCTCTTCATCATTGAGCCGATTCAGAGGAAGAAATTGAATACTTTCGATCTGATTTCTGGGATGAGTATTCAAAGCCACCCTCAATAATGGGCAAGGGTAATTCTCAAAAATAAATCGTGCAATCCGCTCCAGACCTTTCTCTCTACATTTGCCAAAGTAAATGTTCAGATACCAAATGTCGTCTTTGACATTGTTCTTCTGTATCCACTGGTAACAGAGGGCTTGCAGACTACGATCCATCCGAACACCCGTCCCGGTCTCCAACTTGTTGATTATATCAACATCCGGAATGACTTTCTGTCCTCTCGTTTGGGCTAACAATGAACAGTAATACCCTTCAGAGTTATAACTGTAATCATCGCTAAGATTAATAACTAACTTCCGGTCTTTTTCTACCGGCTTGTTTTTCAGATAGTCGGAAACAGTCAGGACACTACTTGTCTCGTAATACGGTTTCCAGTCATCCAGATTATCCAACAGGATTAACACATTATTCATAATGGTTAAAAATTAAACCTACAAGAGGATATTAAGTAAATTGGGCGCAAATATAGACATATTATTCACTCCACATCACGCAACAGACTAAATTATTTATGCAGTAGAAAACGGGTAGATAAAAAGAGGATTATTCGTATCTCATGGAGCTTGCCGGATTGATCTTGGTAATCAAAAATGAAGGACCAATCAACATCAATACAGAAGCAAACAAAGTACCCAAATTAATCAAGATAAAAAGTAAAACATTAAAAGATACCGGGACAGTATCTACATAATAAGTCTCCGGATCAAGTTTGAAAAGTCCGAATTGAGATTGAAGAATACAGAATGCCAAACCAATGGCATTGCCCCAGAGCATGCCTTTGCCAATCAGAAAGACTGCAAACCAAAGAAAGGTTCTGCGAATCGTGAAATTATTGGCTCCTAATGCTTTTAAAATCCCAATCATATTGGTGCGTTCGATGATAATAATCAGTAAACCGGAAATCATGGTGAAGCCGGCAACTCCTATCATCAAAATCAGAATCACCCATACGTTCAAATCCAATAAATCAAGCCAGGCAAAGATTTGAGGATTCAGTTGTTCGATGTTACGCACATAATACACACCTCCCAGTTCATCTTGCCTGTTGTCAATATCAGTTGCGATCTCATAGGTTATATCTTCCAGTTTATCATAATCTTTCACCTGTAATTCCACACCGGTCACCTGTTCCGGTTGCCAACCGTTCAAGCGATTCACCAGATTGAGATCCGTCAGTAAAAAGAGGTTGTCGTATTCGGAGAAGTTCGTCTGATAAATTCCGGCAATCGTCAGGCGACGAGCACGAATATCATCCTGTATATAATAGGTATATATCTTATCTCCCAGTTTCAACTTCATTTTAGTTGCCAACGCTTTCGAGATAAGCACTTGATTGGTAGATACTGAATCACTGAAAACAGGAATCTCCCCTTCTACCAAATACTCTTTTATAAAATGGGGGTCGAACTCCGGACCTACCCCTTTTAACACCATTCCTTGAAAAGCGTCATCGGTCTTAATCATACCCGGTTTGGTAGAGAAACGCTGCACATGGCTTATCTCCGGATAATCAGCAAGAGCAGTCATCATACTGTCTCCTACCACAATCGGATGAGTTTCGTAAGAACTGACGGCATCCAGATTAGTTATCTGAATATGTGACCCGAATCCTATGACTTTATTTCTCACCTCACTTTTAAACCCGATAACTACCGCCACCGCAATAATCATCACAGCCAAACCAATAGCAATACCCGCCATGGCAATGAGGACCGCAGGACGTGACACCTGCTTTCCGCCATCGCTTTCACGATAGATACGCCGAGCTATGAAAAGTGATAGAGACATTGGGTTAAGTATTAAGTATTAAGTATTAAGTATTAGACATAAAGTATTAGACAATTATACACACGAGCAAACACACAAGAAGCTACGGTTAATACTTAATACCTAATACTTAATACTTAAATTTCATTCTGTTCTTCCCGGATATGCTTCCAAAGCCTTCTGCAAGACAAAAAGCGCACGGGTTAAATCTTCTTTCTTCAATACGTAAGCAATACGAACTTCATTAATGCCGGAACCCGGAGTGGTATAGAAACCGGAAGCCGGAGCCATGAATACCGTCTGACCTTCATATTCAAAATCAGAGAGGCACCATGCACAGAACTTGTCGGAATCATCTACCGGGAGTTTCGCTACTGTATAGAAAGCGCCCATCGGGATGGGTGAATAGACACCGGGAATACGGTTCAAACCGTCAATCAAGCATTTACGACGTTCTACATATTCATCATACGTTTCACGAGAATACTCTTCCGGAGCATCCAAAGAGGCCTCTGCAGCAATCTGTCCGATCAATGGAGGACTCAAACGAGCCTGGCAGAACTTCATGACAGCATCGCGTATCTCCTTGTTTTTGGTTATCAACGCACCAATACGAATACCACATTCTGAATAACGTTTGGATACGGAGTCAATTAATACCACATTATTCTCAATACCTTCCAAATGGCAGGCAGAGATATAAGGAGAACCGGTATATATAAATTCACGATATACTTCATCGGAGAAAAGGAACAAATCGTACTTCTTTACCAGGTCACGAATCTGATTCATTTCACGACGGGTATACAAATAACCGGTAGGATTGTTGGGATTACAAATAAGAATCGCTTTGGTACGCTCATTAATCAGTTCTTCAAACTTCTCTACTTTCGGAAGAGAAAAGCCCTCTTCAATGGTCGTAGCAATGGTGCGGATCTTTGCTCCGGCAGAGATTGCAAATGCCATATAGTTAGCATAAGCCGGTTCCGGAACGATTATTTCATCTCCCGGATTCAGGCAGGAAAGGAAGGAAAAAAGTACGGCTTCCGAACCTCCTGATGTAATGATTATATCGTCTGCTGTAAGGTTGATATTGAATTTCGCATAATATCCTACTAATTTCTCGCGATAGCTACGATAACCGGCACTTGGACTATACTCCAATACCTTCCGGTCAATATTGCGTATCGCGTCAATCGCGGCCTGAGGAGTGGGCAGATCAGGCTGTCCGATGTTCAGGTGAAACACATGGACTCCACGTTGCTTGGCAGCGTCTGCCAAAGGAGCCAGCTTTCTGATAGGAGATGCAGGCATCTCGTTTCCGCGAATGGATATGGTTGGCATAATTTTAACTACAAATTACTTAATTACTATTTACTTTTTCTACTTGGAGCTGCAAATGTACGCAATAATTTGAATACAGAGACATAAAAACTTTAAAAACCTTAGCAAGGTTAAAATCGTTATGGTAATTTGAAAAGAAAGCTATACATTTGTCATACGGAAAACTTAAAACAATATCATAATGACCATACACCTTATCTCATTTGCATCAATCCTTCACAAACAAGTCTCGCTACGTAGCTCACACGAAGCTATTTTAAGCGAAATTGAAAAATATTATACCGTAAAGCTCGTCGATTATCAAGATATGGACAAGCTTAGTAGTGATGATTTCAAAATCATTTTTATCGCTACCGGTGGGGTGGAAAGACTGGTCATACAGCAATTCGAAAACCTCCCCCGCCCTGCCATTTTACTGGCAGACGGCATGCAGAACTCTCTTGCTGCCGCATTGGAAATCTCCACATGGTTACGGGGACGTGGAATGAAGAGCGAAATACTACATGGCGAATTACCTGCTATCATCCTGCGTATTCATACACTTTATAATAATTTCCGTGCACAACGTTCCTTATTCGGCAAACGTATCGGAGTCATCGGAACTCCTTCTTCCTGGTTAGTTGCCAGTAACGTAGACTACCTGTTGGCAAAACGTCGTTGGGGAATTGAATATGTAGATATTCCATTGGAACGGATTTACGAACAATTTCAACAAATAACGGATGATCAAGTCGGAGCATCATGTGCAGCTGTAGCATCGCAAGCTCTTGCCTGTCGCGAAGGAACTCCCGAAGATTTAATCAAATCCATGCGGCTGTACCGGGCGATAAAAAAGGTATGTCAGGAAGAAAATCTGGAAGCACTGACATTGAGCTGCTTCAAATTGATTGAACAAATCGACACTACCGGATGCGTGGCATTATCTTTATTGAATGATGACGGGATAATAGCAGGTTGTGAAGGCGATCTTCAATCTGTATTTACGCTATTAGCAGTGAAAGCGCTTACGGGCAAGGACGGATTTATGGCAAATCCTTCCATGATTAATTCCCGTACGAACGAGCTGATATTAGCACACTGCACCATAGGACTCAAACAAACGGAGAGATACATTATCCGCAATCATTTTGAAACAGAAAAAGGAATTGCCATACAAGGGTTACTTCCAACAGGAGACGTAACGATTATAAAATGCGGCGGTGAATGTCTGGACGAATATTACTTATCTACTGGAACATTGACTGAAAATACCAATTATATTAATATGTGCCGCACGCAAGTACGCATCCGCATGAATACTCCAGCCGAGTATTTTCTGAAGAATCCATTGGGAAATCATCATATTATGCTTCATGGTAACTATGAAGATACATTGAACGAGTTTTTCCAGGCAAATGCTTGCAAAAGAACTGAATAACATCTCAAAACATCCTTAAAGAAAGCGCCTCCTTAATAAACAAAATAAATTATCAGTTTATTAAGGAGGCACTTTGGAGATTGACTAAATTCTATTTCTTTATTCAATTTCTCTTTCTTCCCATTTTCCATTATGCCACTCTGCAACTGAAGTAAAACCTGCCTTCTTCAAAGCAGCCAATGCCTCGGCACGTCCATTATTAATCCGTTCCGGATAATGCGCATCACTGTTCACCTGTACTCTGATACCTAGTTCTTTCAGGAATGAAAAATATCGTTTATTGGGATAGAACGTTCCTAAATCGTGATAAGATTTAGTATTTATTTCAACGATATAACCATATTCGGCAATGGCGGTGAAATATTTGCGAACCAATGCATCATACCACGGTTCATCCAATAATCCCGGACGATAACAGGAAGCATTATAATGCATCTTGTCAGCATGACCGACAATATCAAATCCTCCCAATTCTACCATACGAAGCAGGTTCTTATAGTAAAGGTGGACAACAGAATCCAAGTCACCATCGAAGTGCTTGTCTACCAATTGACGGAAAAGATCTGCCGGAGTATCAATATCTACGATTTTTCCTTCCGGAGAGTACAACATATGTACGGAACCTATCCGGTAGTCAAGTGGTAGTTTTTGAAAACAGGGTAAAGAAGGGTTGCTTTCTTCGTTCAGGTAATCTATTTCAAGACCAATGGCAAGCTCTATTTTATCTGCATATTTCTTCTTCAGACGGGAAAATTCGGAAAGGTAATCATCCATTCTATCCCACTCCATCGTCCATGCAGTAGAAAACGGCAGTGGAGCATGGGAAGAAATGCCATAGGAAGTAAATCCTTCACTGATAGCAAAACGAATAAAATCTTCCATATTGGCGCGTCCGTCACAATACAGACAGTGGCTATGATAATTGGTTAGGTTTGTCATACAAGGTTATATGTTGTCCGGGATATATTATCAAAGTTATTATCATTATCAGACTATTCTAGTGATACAATGGCACAAATCAGCCTTCTATTTCACTAAGTTCCAGCCATCGCATTGTTTTCTCATCAATCAGGTCATTGACTTCAGGCAAACGTTTCGATTTCTCTGTCAATTCGTCAACAGAAAGGGTACCGCTACATAAGAGTTCTTCAATCTGCACTTTTTCTGTTTCTAATTCTGCTATCTCCTTTTCCAATTGCTCGAACTCTCGTTTTTCCTTGAAACTCATCTTCCGTTTGTCGTTCAAACGAACACGGGCAGTCTTTTCTTCCTGCGGCTTTTCAGCTTCTTTCTCCTTTTGAGCTTTCGCGTCTTTCCAGTCACGATAGTCGCTATAGTTTCCGGGGAAGTCGCGAATATCTCCCTGTCCATTGAATACCATCAAATGGTCTACTACCTTATCCATAAAGTAGCGGTCGTGAGAAACAACAATCACACAACCTTTGAAATTTTGAAGATATTCTTCAAGCACGTTCAGAGTGATAATATCGAGGTCGTTGGTAGGTTCGTCAAGCACCAGGAAGTTAGGGTTACGCATCAGGATGGTACACAGATAAAGACGACGACGCTCGCCCCCGCTCAACTTATAGACATAGCTATGTTGCGTTTCGGGAGTAAACAGAAAATGCTGTAAGAATTGCGAAGCAGTCAGTTTCTTTCCATTACCCAGTTCAATCACTTCGGCAATATCCTGCACTACATCAATAACCTTCATTTGTTCATCGAACTGAAGGCCATCCTGCGAGTAATAGCCGAAACGAACAGTTTCACCAACATCCACCGTTCCACTGTCGGGCGCAACCTGCCCCATTAATATCTTGATGAAAGTAGATTTACCTGTTCCGTTATTTCCCACAATGCCCATCTTTTCATAGCGGGCAAAGATATAAGAAAAATCATCCAGTATCTTCAAGTCACCGAAGCTCTTAAACAAGTGATCGGCCTCGAATATCTTACTACCGATATAGGATGCTTTCACCTCCAGCTTCACATTATCATTGTTGAAACGTTGCTTTGCCACCTTTTCCAATTCATAAAAAGCATCTTCCCGGTAACGGGCTTTATGCCCGCGTGCCTGCGGCATCCGGCGCATCCAGTCGAGTTCCGTACGGTAAAGGTTGTTGGCACGTTCTATTTCTACACTTTTAGCTTCGATACGTTCCTGACGTTTCTCGAGATAATAACTGTAGTTACCTTTATATTGGTAGATTTGTTGATTGTCTATTTCGATAATCTCCGAACAAACACGATCAAGGAAATAACGGTCGTGCGTCACCATCAGCAAACTAAGATTGGTACGACGCAGGTAATCTTCCAGCCATTCGGTCATATCCAAGTCCAGGTGATTGGTTGGCTCATCAAGGATAAGCAGATCCGGCTCGGTAATCAACGCATTGGCTAAAGCAACGCGCTTCAACTGTCCACCGGACAGTTGCTTCACTTTTTGGTCGAAGTTGCGGATTTTGAGTTGCGAAAGAATTTGTTTGGCTTTCTGTTCATATTCCCAGGCTTTTTCCTGATCCATACGCGCCAGAAGATTTTCCAATCCCGGATGACCTTCAGTCTCCATGCAACGTTCATACTCTTTTATCAGTTCCACGGTACTGTTACCGTGATGGAAACAGGCTTCAAGCACGGTCAACTCTTCGGGATACTGTGGATCTTGTTCCAGATAATCCACCCGAAGGTCACGACGGAAAACAATGTTACCGCTATCATAACCTTCTTTTCCGGCGATTATATTCAATAAAGTAGTTTTTCCGCTGCCGTTCTTCGCTATCAATCCTACACGCTGGCCTTCAGCAATGCCAAAAGATATATTTTCAAAAAGAACCAAGTCACCGAAGGACTTGGTCAGGTTATCTATCTGTAAATAAGGTACAGCCACGTAATTTAGTAATTAGTTGGTTAGTGATTAGTGATTAATAATCACGGATTTATACTCTTCAATAATGTCGCAAGGTTCTCCTGCCTTTACTTTACTCCATGCCAGTTTCAGCGGGTCGATGATACGGTCTTTATATTGTAATACAGGAGCTTCCCGGTTACCGTCAATCAACGTTTTCCATTCCATACCTTCCACTTCATTCGTCAGAATTATGCAAACTGTGATGCCGATTGCCAACCATTCCTCTTTCTTTTTCGAGCCAATCTTACCGCTATTAATCACCTGCTGAAGTTTCTCCAGGTCTTCTTCTATTCCCTGAAAATCTTTTTTCAATTCCTGCTTCACGGTAGATACCACCCATTCGTACGCTTCATTAATCAGATAGATTTCAGAAAGACGGGCCGGGATCAGTTCAGCAGGATACTTCTGCCCTTCTTTGCGTACCTCCAAAGTAGCGATTACATCTTCCGCCTCCTTCACAACTCCGCCTTTAAGTACAGTAAAAGAACATTCGAAAGCAATATCGTCAACTCCTGTAATCCACAAATGGGAAGTATAATACGTCCCCTCTTCCTGAAACATTTCTTTGCTATACGCACATTCCCACGTTCCGACTTTCACCAACGAAGCCGAATCATTCTCTTTCAGTTCCTGCCGGATGACATCTTTACCATAACCGGCTTTTCCTTTAAATGCGGATATACGAAAATTTCCCGTCCATACATCGGGATTATAGAAAAGAAAAGAGCCTTCGCCATCTTCAAACTCATTCCAGTCTGATGGATAGTTCATAGAAAACCATGCTCCGGGAGAGATAAATTTCTTGCCTTGCATCCTTTTATATTAAAAATGATTACTTGGGCAAAAATACGAATTAATAATGAAGAATGAAGAACGAAGAATGAAGAATTTTGCTGCGCTATGCAAGTATACCGCAAGGATATTCTTCATTCTTCATTTTTAATTCTTCATTTTCCTATCGGCTGTATTTTCCTCCGCACTTCTTTAGAAATCTCCAAAAACATATAATTCAATTTCCCGGAATGAATACCTTCTTCGTTCTCCTTATACTTCTTATTAGCATATTGCTTCGATTTCTCGAAAGTCAATAGCGACATTTCATTCTGCGACTTGCCTACCATTGTGGAGTCCAGCTGTTCATCCGGGAAAAAGTCATCCAGATCGACATCACCAATCATTGTTGTTTCCAGGAAGTTCTTATCAGTATGTGAATTATCGGTATAATACCCCACAAACATGTGTCCCGGCGTACGTACCAGAATAGGATCGATATTTATAGCCCGAAGCAGTGATGCAAACAGTACGCTACCGTCCACACAATTAATCTGCGAAGATTCCAGTGCATCATCAAACGTACGAACCCGCTGCGAGAAAACAACATTGCTCGAAAGGCTGGTGTTGGAAACAGAACTGTAACGGAATTTGCGTTTCTGCAATATATTCCAGAGAGCATACACCTGCTTGTCCACCGCCCCTTTAGCCTTACTCTGATAGCCTAAGAAGCGATTGACAATACGAGTATTCAGTGCTTCGCGAAGCAACTGGTCAATCATCGGATTCTCTTCATTGACATAGGCAGCAAAGAAAATACTTGTATCATGGAATTTGGTTCCATTCGATACATACCCCAACAGACATTCATTGATACTGCGCACAGAGAATGTACGCACCCGTTGCCCCAAATCTTTTCCATTCATCTCGACAGTAATAGCCACACTTACCGGTTCTGCCTGCACCTCATTTTTCAGAGCTTCATAGTTCCAGATGATATCAGGATAAATCGTATATTCCGTTCGAGGCTTGTTTAGTACAAATTCCGACACCGAACGGGAGAAAAAAGGCGTTTCAGCCACTTCAATCCGTACCCGGCTATAGGCTGTCTTCGACTTCACCCGAACAGCAATACACGATTTCGGATTCCCCAAATAATTAGAATCCGACGGAACAATCACCTGCGCATCAGTAGTGGCAACAGACAAAATCGCTGACGGAAATATATTCCCGCCCAGATCATCCACAATCTCAAAACCGGAATTGAATGAAGTATATTTAAACACAGACATACCGCCAAGGAGAATTAACAGTACCACCACAGATCCTATTATTTCCTTCCGATGCCGTTTTAAGTCAATTTTTATCATTATTTGTAGTTTCTATAATCAAACGTTTCTATTGTATCTCGCTAACAAAGATAACAAATAGTGAGCGGTTTTTCCTCTTACAATCAACAAAAACTTCCATATTCCTCATCAATTCTCGGAATTCCCGGAATGTAACACGATTGTAACGTCTGTTTCATCTGCCCGTAACAAAGTCTCCTCATCTTTGCAAAGGATAAAATAAAAACGTAACTTTGTCATATCACATTAATACATACATCTTATGAACGATTACCGTATTCTAGTTGTCGACGATGAAGAAGACCTCTGTGAGATTCTGAAATTCAATCTTGAAAACGAAGGTTATGAAGTTGATACTGCAAACTCTGCTGAAGAAGCAATGAAGATGGACATCAGCAGCTATCACTTGATTCTCCTCGATGTGATGATGGGAGAAATCTCCGGATTCAAAATGGCGAACATCCTGAAAAAAGACAAGAAAACAGCTAAAGTGCCTATTATCTTTATCACAGCAAAAGATACCGAAAACGATACTGTGACCGGATTCAACCTGGGAGCAGACGATTATATTTCAAAACCTTTCTCGCTGCGTGAAGTCATCGCCCGTGTGAAAGCCGTATTAAGACGCACAGTGACAACGGAAACGGAAAGAGTCCCCGAACGTCTTACTTATCAGTCGCTCGTTATTGACATCACAAAGAAAAAAGTAAGTATCGACGATGAAGAAGTGCCATTGACCAAAAAAGAATTTGAGATCTTGCTTCTGCTGGTACAGAATAAAGGACGTGTATTTTCCCGTGAAGACATCCTGGCCCGCATCTGGAGTGACGAAGTGTACGTGCTCGACCGTACTATCGACGTAAACATCACCCGTCTACGTAAAAAGATTGGGGTATACGGCAAACGTATTGTCACCCGTCTCGGATACGGATACTGTTTTGAAGCTGAATAAGTAATAATACCGAATTAAGCAATTATTATGAACCTGCCTGTAACTCAAAAACATTTTCTTTCTTTCAGCCGGAAGCTGTTCCTTTCGGTTATTTCACTCTTTCTGGTATTTGCCATTTGTTTTATTGCGTACCAGTATCAACGTGAACGGGAATATAAAATAGAACTGCTGAATACAAAACTGCAAGATTACAACAGCAGACTCTACGAACAATTGGAAGAGCAACCTCTTGATAGCGAAATAATCAGCGGTTATATCAACAAACATATTCTGGAAGACTTGCGTGTGACCCTTATTGATGCAGAAGGAAATGTTGTTTACGACAGTTATCCAAATCATAATAACCAAATAGAAAACCATCTGAATCGTCCGGAAGTACAGAAAGCAATAAAGCATGGCAACGGATATGACGTACGCCGTACTTCCGAAACAACCGGAGTTCCCTATTTTTATTCGGCCACTCGTTATAAAGATTATATTGTCCGTTCGGCTTTGCCTTATAACGTCAGCCTCATCAACAACCTGCAAGCAGACCCGCACTATCTATGGTTTACCATCATCGTAACCTTATTATTAATGATTATCTTCTATAAATTCACCAACAAACTGGGCACTTCCATCAGCCAGCTCCGTGAATTTGCCATGCGTGCCGACCGAAACGAGCCTATCGAAATGGCTATGCAATCCGCTTTTCCACATAATGAACTGGGAGAAATCTCACAACACATCATCCAAATCTACAAACGATTGCACGAAACCAAAGAAGCTCTCTACATCGAACGTGAAAAGCTAATCACTCATCTCCAAATCTCGCACGAAGGATTAGGAGTATTTACAAAAGACAAGAAAGAGATTCTTGTCAACAATCTTTTCACCCAATACAGTAACCTGATTTCGGACTCCAATCTGGAAACAACAGAAGAAGTCTTTGCCATCAGCGAACTAAAAGAGATTATTCATTTTATCAATAAGAACCAGCAAGAACGATCGAGAGGAAAAGGTGAAAAGCGAATGTCAGTTACCATCAACAAGAACGGGCGGACATTTATCGTAGAATGTATCATCTTCCAGGATGCCAGCTTTGAAATTTCCATCAACGACGTCACCCAGGAAGAAGAACAAGTAAGACTCAAACGCCAACTGACTCAAAATATAGCCCATGAGTTGAAGACTCCTGTCAGCAGTATTCAAGGATATCTGGAAACCATTGTCAGCAACGAGAATATTCCACGTGAAAAGATAAACGTATTCCTCGAACGTTGTTATGCACAAAGCAATCGTTTGAGCCGGCTGCTACGCGACATTTCCGTACTCACCCGCATGGATGAAGCCGCTAGCATGATTGATATGGAACGAGTGGATATTAGTGTACTTGTCGGAAATATTATCAATGAAGTATCTCTGGAACTCGACGAAAAGCATATCACAGTAATCAACTCTCTGAAAAAGAGCATACAAGTCAAAGGTAATTATTCATTGCTATATTCCATCTTCCGCAACCTGATGGACAATGCCATCGCATACGCCGGAAGCAATATTCAGATAAATATCAACTGTTTCCGTGAAGATGAGAATTTCTACTATTTCAGCTTCGCCGACACTGGTATAGGTGTATCACCCGAACATCTGAACCGTCTCTTCGAACGCTTCTACCGGGTAGACAAAGGTCGCTCACGCAAACTAGGCGGAACAGGATTGGGACTGGCTATTGTTAAGAACGCCGTTATTATCCACGGCGGCAACATCTCCGCCAAGAACAATCAGGGAGGTGGACTTGAGTTTGTATTTACACTGGCAAAGGAGAAATAGAGGGGTAGCTACATTTTAAAACATTTCCCGAATCATTACTTCGGCTTCCTTCATCCAAGATTTCTCTCATAACACGACACCTTCATTGGTGACGTTAATATAAAAAAGGGGGGGGGGTAAATGGGCGGTTCTCCCAAAGTTTTTTGAGCGTGACTATCGGGCTGATAGAGACTCCGGTTTTCAGTTCCAGTTCGTAAAGTGGCAGTGTGATAGATTCTTCGTCCTTCAATGTCATTTTCTCGCCGTCAAGCAGGATAAGCAGGTCAATATCACTGTCGCTACGCGCTTCGTTCCTTGCTTGCGAACCATATAAAATAGTTTTTGCCATAGGAGCCACGCGACGTATAATCTCTCTTATTTGTTTCGTTTCATAAATTTTCCATTTATTATAATCAATGCTACGGGCAAAGATAACAATTCCGGTGCAGATTGTTCTGTCAAGAACCGATTATTTCCCCCGGCACACAAAGAAAGATTCGTTTCTCTCATCCGGCAGCAGGCTACAGCAGCGGCGAGTGAAAACGAATCTTTCATCTTAAAGGGTCGTGCGGCAATGCCGGAAGGAGCCTTTGGCAATACAGAAAAGTCCTTTTGCGGTGCAGGAACCCGTCCTTTTTATAGCACCGAAAAAGCATCCGGCTTTATGCTGCCGGATCGGGAGCCTCTCCTCCCCCTTCACCACCACCGCCACCTTCGCTGGGAGTAGTGGATTTTCCGCCCCATTCTTCCCAGAAGATATTGGAATCGACGAGGGAACGGGTGGTAACCTGGTTGTTGGATGAACGGCTCGTTTCAGGGATGAAGCGGACACGGACGCCGGTGATTTGCTTGGCAGTCACTTTGTCGGAGGAGTCCACTCCATTGCCCGAAGCAACGGCTGTGTAGTAGAATGTGCCCACGCCGTCGAGTTTGACGGTGCGGCCGTCTGCCATGTAGCTACCTAATACGCTGCCAAGGGACTTGAGCACGGCAAAGGTGTCGGCAGGGCTTACGGTGGATTCAATGGCAAGACGTTTTGCCACTTCGTCCGTCGTGACAGGTTTGCCAACGGTGATGGATTGCGGATACCACATTCCATTGATTTTCTGTTTTACTTTCTTGAAGAATCCCATAAGTTGATGTTTTTTACCTCTTCCCTGCCGCATCCCGATAGGACTAATACTCGGTGACGGACTTTGCTTATCTCGGTGACGACCTTTGCCTACCTCGGTGTCGGACTTAGCCTACCTCAGTGACGACCTTTGTCTGTCCGTGTCTGCAAGCATTTCCTGATGGGATGCTGCAAGAAGGAAGCGTGATTAATAAATGTTGCGAATTATCTCAATTATCATATTTGCCGTTCCCCTCCGTATTCCGCCAGCGCGCAGAGCAGTTCGCCCAGTGCAAGGCCGCCGTTGAAGGCTGACACGTAGTTCTGCGTGTCGGTCACGTCCTCGTTGAAATGGTTGAGACGATCGGTGATGGGGGAAAGAAAGAGGATAGGTTCGCCTGAAGTGCTGATCTTTACCACGCCGTGGGTGGTTTCGATGGAGTTTGCCGTATACCCTTTGGGGGCTGCAGCGGCAAATTCTTTAAGGGCTTGGGCGTCTATCGTGTCGTATGAACCGTAGTCGGTGATGTTGACGGAGCCTACTGCCGTGAAGGTGGACGCTCCTTCACACACGAGTTGCGGTGCGGGGAAGTTGGGCGGCGGGACAAGTTTGCATGCGCCGCCGGGGTAACAGTGCAGGCGGGCGTTGACGGTTTCGGCCAGACTGAACACGGCAGGGGCTACGTTGGAAGCGATGAAGGTGCCTACGCGGTCGTCGATAAGGTTGTGTTCCGGATCGGCATGGCTGTCGGGGTTTCCGTCGTGGATAAAGAAGTTGCCGCCGAGGACAACGGTTCCGTTATGGGTCACTGCCGGGTCGGGATAGTTGGCGGTGCTGACGCTGATGATGAGGTCGGCGGCATCGGCAGCAATGGCTTGCGGGAGCACTTTGTATTTTTCGAGGGAACTCGAAGTGTTGACTCCCGTTGCCATAAGGTCTTCGATGCAGCGGACTACGACTTGCAACGGTTCTTCTCCTTCTCGGGGAAGGGAGAAGACAGCACGGGGTTGGCTCATGCGGTTGTCTCCGTCGCACGGAGTGTTTATCACTTCAGGGAATGGTAAGGCGGCGGGACGCAGTTTGGGGTTGGTCAGGGCGTTGAGCACGGGTTCCGTTTCCCAGTTTTTGTTGATGATGACGAGTATCTTTTTCATAAGTGTGATGTTTTTTATGGTTGTTACCTTGATCAGTTGCGTCGCTTCCGGCAATTGCTCCTATCGAGGAAGGTATCCTATAAAGAGAAGTGATGTTCGCTTCTCAAGTCGGCGACAAGGGAAAAAGGACAAGGTTCATGATATTGCCGCCGACTGCATCCCCCAGCGGCTTGGGACGTATATGATGTAGGGGGACGGGATGGAGTGACCTGGATACCCCGTCCCCGTGTGTCATTCTTAAAAAGCGAGGATGGGGCGCACGGCGGAATCGGAGTTGTACCTGACATTATGCCAGCATTGCACAACGTTCGCCTGCTTACCCACAAACCACGTCCATATACCCGAATCGGAGTACGTCGAGGAAGAGAAGAATTTCTGATAGCTCCCATTCGGGATTGCGTCATAGTTCCCAGTGCCCAACGGTTCGAAATAGGCATTTATCTTACTTACGAGTTCTGTCTGATTACTCCATCTATACAGGTTGGGGGTTAGGTCGTTGCCTTCGTTTATGGCGTCATCCCAGCTTGGGAGACCGCCCAGATTGGCGGTAAAGTCATACCATTGACCTATGGAGGGCAAGTACCACCCCGTCGTCTTTTCGGGAGCCTGTACAACATAATCCTTCACGGCCTTGAAAGCGGGATAAAAATTTTCGAGTTCTTTGTTGTTTGCGGCCGCATAGTCGATTACCGTGGTGTAATTAAGTAGTCCGTTGATGTCTGCGTTGCAGGCAACTTTATCCGTGCATTTCGTCAGCTCGGAGAAATCGTGATCTTCCCCCCAACTCATAAGGCTTTTGGTTACGGTCTTCAATGACATGACCAGACCATGCGGCGTGGCAACGCCTTTTGCTGCCAACACCTGTTTTTCTTTGTCGCCGATGCGCGAGGGGTCGGTCTGGAAAACGATGCCGATGCAGGTCTTGTTCGCATCGAGGGCGGTAGACCATGTGCCGTCTGCATAATAGAAGTCACCCACCTTAACGATATCCGAAATATCCGTTGCATCCTGACTTACCCAGTCAGTGGTCATATCTACAGACAAAGTTACCACCGGATCGTTTCCGACTGTAATCAGGTTTCCGGCAGCCCGTACCCAGTCGTTGCGTTTCAGGGGGATGTTGGCAGGAATGTCTCTATCGTTCATCGTTATGCTACCTGTCCCGGTAAACGTAAGTTTTATTCCGCCCAACGTGGCGTCGGCAGTGGTAAAGACATAATCGGAGAAGAGGATTTTGCAGTTGTTTCCATTGATAGTAATATCCGTGCCGTCCATTGAGGTTGTGATGTAGGTGGCATCGTAGGTAGCTGTCGGGCTTACCTCCTCGCTAAAAGCATTGAATTCTGACGGAACGGTGTATGTTGCCGTCATGTCTTTACATTTGCCTATCATCTCGGTGTTCTTTTCTGCAATCGTCACTTTCGTAAGCGGACGGACAAGCGTGGCGGTAAGGTCGTTCTTAGCCGTAGCGCCTTTGGTGAACGGTACTACTGCCGCAAATGCCTCACGTAGTTGGTCGGCGTATGTATAAGCAGCGGTGATGATAGTCACTTTCTTCAAGCCATCGGCATTATCAGTCTTGTAATACTTATCGGGATAGTGGTCGCCTGACGCCGTTGCACCCGAAACGATGTAATCCGCCCAAAGCACGGCTTTGTAGTCACCTTGGTCTGCCAATTCAAAACTAAATGTAATGTTAGCGGCACCAGCCGTTACCAACTGCTCCTGGCGTACTCTTCGTGTAGAGCCATCTTTCGTCCACACTTCGAGGATGCAGCGCAGCGTATGGCCGGCGGGAAACGTAGCGGGGGCGGAAGCCCGTGTTTTTACAAAATCGGCAGGCATTCCGATGCTCATGCTTACTTGGTTGCTGTCCGCAGTCGGGGAAGCGTCGGTGTCGTCCTGACTGCACGAGGTGAATAGCCCTGCCAGAGCCATTAACCCGAAGAAAAGGTTCTTTTTCATACTTCTGTTCATCGTTTACTGTGATTAAATTTGTTTTATTATATTGACCTGTCATTTCAGAAAGAATCGAGGTCGATGTCTATCTCGTCGTCATATCCGGTGTCGATGTTGATGCCTCCCTGCATTTCGTTGGTGAGGAAGTTGCCTCGCAGGGTGGTGAGGTGTCCCCGCCGGTAGGGCACTTCCAGTCCCCGGGTACGCGACACTACCTTTCCGTTGGCGTCCGCCAATTCAATATTCAGGGGCACAAAGGATTCCGTGCCGTTCACGAAGATAAAGTCCGAACCTAGCGGACATTTCTCCGTGCCGTCGTCGGGGATGGTGAGAGGGGTGGAGAACGTCACGCCCTGCACGGAGTTCATCGGCTTGCCCGTGGCGGTGTTGAATCCTAACGGGAAATAGAACCCGTAGGAAAAGGTGACGGTGTAGGTGTTGTTGCCGCCTTCGGCATCGCGTTGCCGCTGTGTTTTTGCCAGAAACTCCTGCACGTCGGTGGCGATAATACGGTATTTTGCCAACGGGCGCACCATGTCGACTTTGGCTTGTACGCGGACGTTCCATTCGTCCCGGTAGGGGCGCAGGTCAAGGGTGGTGCTGCCGTAGAGGCAATCGCGGTAGCCAGTGCTTCCGGTGTAGGGCGTGGTGCAAGTTACTTGCTGCAAGTTCTCCGTATTATAATAGAGGTCGGTGGTCGTGCCTGCCACAACGTAGTCCGTCCATACGGCGAGGGTGTATTCTACGGCGTACAGCTTCAAATGGACAGGGAGCGTGATTTTCCCGTTGCCGGCTTCGTCGGCATTGTCCATGACGGTCACTTGCCGGGCTGCCGGTTTGCCGTCGCGCCATGCTTCGATGATGAAGCGGCGGCGGTAATCCGTTTGTTCTCCGGCACGGGCTTTTGTGATTCCGCGGTGTGCCTTGTTGGTGATGATTTCCAGTGGTAGGAGTTCGAGGTCGAGGGTCACTTCGGTACTGACCTCTACAAGCGTGGGGTCGATGCCTTCCTCACCGTCCGGTGTCATCGCGGGATAGTCGTGTACACAAGCGGCAAGGACGGTTGCCAACATGAAGGTGATAAATCCTATAGCATATTTCTGTTTCATAAGCCGTTACTTTTTAAGGTTGAAGCGATAGACGATAGAAAGCCCCATGCGGGTGATGCCCCAGTAGTTCTTCGTCCGTGTGTCTATCCGTGCGCCGTTGTCTATATTATAATAGGTGTCGTACTTCATGTTGGCATAGCCTGCACCGAGGGTAAATTCTCCCGCCCAATGTCCGCCGAGCGGCAACAGATAACCATAGCTGACGCCCGCGCCCAGCAACGGACGGTCGGCGTCTTGATAACGGTCGCGATTCCACTTCACATTGAACCAGCCTACGTGGGCATGAAGACCGAAGAAATGTCCCGAGCCGGGCTTCGAGAGCCAGTAACGGGCTTCGGGTTGCAGGGTGAAGGTCTTCACGGCATGTTTGCCGCTGATGTGCCACGGACACCACAATATCGGCAACTCTACGGAAAGATGCTTGCCGACCTGCACTTCCGCCGCCACGTTCATAATCGTGCCCGCCCAAGCGGCAAGGTTGGTTTTCACGCCAAGGTAACGACCGTTGGCGGGAAGTGAAGGCGAGGTAGCTGTAGAGGTGGAAGCGGTGGAAGAAGAAGGAGTAACTGAAGCAGAAGAAGCAACCGAAGTAGAAAGAGCAGTAGCTGCATCGGGTGCAACAGGTGCAGTAGCTGCATCCGGCACAACAGCCGTGGCAGCCACGGCGGAAGAGTCAACAGGCTCTTTGTCTCCCTGCAAGGCAACCGGAAGGGCTTCCTGTTGTTCCTGTCGCCTCGCCGCACTTGCAGGCTCTTGCCGGTTTTGCGGAATCTCGCTTTGGCAATCTTGGAAACCTCGGCAACCTACCACGACGACTTCTCCCCACAAGGGATGAGCCAACGGGTGGTTGAGTGTCCGGAAATGCCGCTCGCGCAGTCCGTAGTGGTCGATAAGATAGCCTTTCAGATTGTTGGCACGCCAGTAGGCGGCGCGCAGATTCGACTTTTCATCGTCCCAACTGCCGGAATAGCTCTGCACGTAGAGGGTGTCCTGACGTTTACGAAAGGTGCGCAGCCGTTTCTTCAACTTCCGCAACGACAGTCGGTTGTCCGCATATTCCGTCTTGAACATCCGGATACGTGAAGGATAGCTGAAAATAATCAGGCTGTCTGCCGAAGGTGAGGAAAGGACGGCAGCATCCGGCTGACCGCGCAAGGGAACAACCGATAGACATAGCAAAAATGCCAGTACGAAGTAACGGAATGTACTCCACGCTACGTTTTGTTTGTTTTTCATTCTCATACCTGTAACATAAGATTACAAAAATTTATATACAAGAAAGGCGTAAGTGTCCGTATGCTTATCCGTCAATCGGGGCCTTCGCACTGCCCATACCGTAGATAAGCAACAGAACACTCACGCCATTGGCGTATATAAAGCTTGTGTATCGTCCCCCTCCCCTCTCCGGACGGAGGGGGAAGCGGGGGCGCAAACAGGCATCCATATAAACAATGGAACGTGAGCATTTGTTGCATTCATCTTCACGGTGACAAGTCAAAGGTGCGAAGTTTGATTGACGAAGATGATATTCTTCAAACGCTTTCCGTTATCTAAAAATCACGCCCTCTCTCACAAGGGCAGTGACAAAGATAAAGAAAAGCCGAAAAACAGCAAACAATATAGGCTAAACTTTTATTCGCCGGGGCAAAAATAATTATTTCAGCCCGACGAAGGACAAAATGGGAATGGACAGATTCATGGACAAAATAGAGAAGAGGCTGTCAGGAAAAGGCTTGGCGCATACAAACAGTAAGGGCGACCCGTTTTTTAACGAGCCGCCCTTACTGTTTGTTATCTATCTTTTCACAATGCCTCAATTTCTTCAGCAGTGAGTCCCGTACATTCTGAAATTAAATCGATAGCCAAACCTTTGGATTTCATCATACGGGCGGACGATTCTTTTCCTCTCAACATACCTTTCTGTTCGGCAAAATCCAACGTATTGAAATAATCGTTATAAACTTTCCATTCCTTCTCATATTGAGCTCTTTCCTCCGGAGTCATATTCGCTTTGGAGGCCATCTTCTCAAGTCGTTCAAAAACGGCTTTACGTGCCTTGAAAGGCATTCTATCAAGTGTATCCATATGCTTTAATACATAAATCCATCGTTCAAAATCGTTACTACACTCATCCTCTTCTTTGTCAAAGTTAGGCAGTTCGATAAAAATCTGCCGAAACTTGTTATTGAAAAGCTGTCCTGTATCCCGGTCGGAAAGGATTACATCAGTCCTTATCTTCGCAGGCATGTCCTTGTCAATCACAAAGTTCATAAAAAACACTCCGTATACAGCATCCAACCGGAAGTCCCAAGGACCGCTTTTAGCTTGTTGCGTAATCGCACGAGAGAGGTAGAAGAGAGCACGATCTTTAAAGTAAGGTTGCTCACGATTCTGCATTTCTACGATTATCCGTTCACCTGTGTCAGTCATACAGTAGATATCGTAGATAATCCCCCGTTCTGTTTTTACTTCCGGCTGCTGTTCGTTGTTAAGGAACTGGATGTCGGTAATCACGTGCTCTCCAGAGAGCAAATCGTTCAAGAAGTCGATTAATAACTCCTTTTCTACCTCTCTGCCGAATAAAAACTTAAAGCCATAGTCGGTAAAGGGATTAATAAATCTTCCCATTATTAATGTATTGGTTGTGTATATTGACAACAAAGATAGACATTTTTTGTTTAATGATGAAAGTTCCGGGTTAATATTACTGAATGACTGAAAGAACCGATTCTATAAATCTTCCCCTGCCATAATGTGACGGATTTCCGCATCAGTGTCCGAACCTTCGGGCAGACCAAGCTTCACACGGATGCGGTATCGGGTTTTGGACACACTTGCCACGCTGATGCCGAGCGTCCGCGCCAGTTCTTCGTTGGATTGCTTGAGCAGAACCAACATACAAAACAGTTCCTCGCTACGTGTCACCGCCGGACAGGCTTCACGAAGATGTAGCAGCGCCGACGGGTAGACGGACAAAAAGGCGTTACGGAAATCCTCTTCTTCCTTACGGGTGAGCAAGTGGGATTGAAGGCTTTCCATCACGCTGTCAAGTTCGCACGTGTTGCGGTGGCGCGCCTGGATATCAGAAAGCTGGCGGATAAGGGAGCGGTTGCGTTCGTACAAGTCCTGACGGGCGGCTATCAGTTCGTGAAGCCTACTTTCCTGGTCACGCAACCGTTCGTCAGCCCGCTCATGTTCCTGCGCCTCGAGCTGCCACCGGAGCCGCAGATTGCGGTGGCGCATCACCATCCAGCCGGCTATAAAAAAGACGAGTAGCAATGCACACACTCCGGCTATGGAATATACATGCAACAGGGTATCCTGAAGACGGACTTCGGCAGTCAGCAGACGATTCTCCTGTTCTTTCTTCTGTGTTTCGAAACGGATATTTGCCGATGCCAACTGGTGTATCTTGTCTTCGCGGGTCACCGAATCTCTCATCATCCGATATTCGGGAAAGACAGTAAGCATATCCACCGCCCGCCTCGTGTGGCGATAGCCTTCCATTAACAATTCCGCCGCTTCCGAAGCAGGGTGAAGCTCGGATATATCTTTCAACTCGCCAATAGATTTCCGAAGCAGGGGGATTGCCTCCAACCATTTACCGACGCGGGCAAGAGTGCCACCGTAATAATAGTCATAATATGGCAGGCGGTGACGGGGAACTTTACCTTCAAGTGCGGCAAAGCCTCTCAAAGCCACATTCACAGAGTCGGGAAAGGCGGCAAGATAATACATCCGGTCTATCTGCACCATCAAATGATAGTAGTCGTTCTTCGTCCGGTCAAAGCAACTGTCGGCCTGCGCAAGAACCAGGAGTGCGGAATCGGGGCGATTCAGATTGTTGTGTATCTCCGCCTTCGCAATGAAGAAACGACCTATCAAGTTATTGTCAACTTCGGCACGTGCCGGCTCACCCATTCCTACGGCACAATAGCGAAACGCTTCATCATAGAGCCCGAGCAGGCGGTAGGCTTCCGTCAGAATCTCCGCCGCCACCAGCTTGCCGTGATAGCTGCCCGACTTCTCACATAGACGGATAGCTTCACGACAGAGGGAGATACTTTCTTCATACTTCCCCTGCTGAAGGTATATATCGGCAAGCCGCCCGATAGCTTGCGGATAAAGCCAATAGTTACTTAAACCCGAGCGTTCTGCCACTCGGCAGGCTCTACGGAAAGCGGACTCGGCACGAGTGCTGATAGTGTCGACACCCATATAGGTGATGCCTGCCGTAGCTGTACAAAATATCTCGCTCAACGGGTCGTTATTCTCATCTTTCAGCGCCATCGCCCGGTTGAGATAGTCCACCGCCTCCGCATGGCGGTCGAGCGCCATAAGCATCTGCGCCTTTACCACCCACAGTTCCCTGCGGCAATAACGGGAGACAACAGGGTGTTTCGCCCGCTCCAACGAATCAAAATACTGATAGCCGGACTCAAAGTTCATCATCAGATTGAAGTATATCATTAACCGGCGGAGAGATTCGGAAGATAAACGGCGCAATTCTTCGGTAGTGAGCACATCGTCCACCGGAAGCCGGAACACGGAATCAAGCGGCGGGAAAGCCAGACTTTCCTTCTCCTCCTTAATCAAGCGGATACCACGCCCCAATGTACGAAGACTGTCGGCATAGAATGTGGGAGAAACGGCAGGATGTTCCCGCTGCATGTCAGAAGGTCGGTTGCAACTCCACACAGCCGTCAGCATAAAAAAAACGAAGAATATGTAGGTGGATTTAATCATAGATATGCATTGTATGTTTGTTTGCCGACACAAATATAGCATTTTCATTAAAACAGTGCATTTTCACACATAGTTTTTTTATCTTTGCTCACCAATAGTAAATTGAAAACAATTCAGCAAGTTATGAGAACAAATATAAATCTTATCCCAGTCTTCTGTATTCTACTGCTTTGCGCTTGCAAAAGCGGGAATGCATCCAGCCAAAACTCCAAAGAAGCTCCCAAAGATACCATCACCTCCTTTACGCTACCTGCCATCCCGCCAATGCTGACAGCACCCGAGCTACGGGCAGATTTCCTAGTAAAGCACTATTGGGATAACGTAAACTTTGCCGATACCAATTATGTCCATCATCCCGAAGTGACCGAACAAGCTTGGGCGGACTATTGTGATATACTGAACCATGTTCCATTGGAAACTGCACAGCAAGCTATGCAGAAAACAATCGAACGGACAAACGTGGATAAGAAAGTATTCACTTACATCACTGATTTGGCAGACAAATATCTATACGACCCTAACTCCCCGATGCGTAACGAAGAATTCTACATTCCCGTATTAGACGCCATGTTAGATTCCCCCCTGTTAGAAGAAATAGAAAAAGTACGTCCCAAAGCCCGCCGGGAATTAGCCCAGAAAAACCGTATCGGAACCAAAGCACTGAATTTTAACTATACATTAGCTTCCGGCGCACAGGGTTCTCTTTATCAACAAAAATCGGACTATACCTTATTATTTATCAATAACCCGGGATGCCATGCCTGCACGGAAACAATCGAAGCATTAAAAAACGCCCCTATCATCAATCAACTTCTGGAACAAAAGAGACTAACAGTCCTCTCCATTTATCCCGACGAAGAGTTGGACGAATGGCGAAAACACCTAAATGAATTCCCCAAAGAATGGGTTAACGGATATGATAAAACCTTCGCTATCAAGGAACAACAACTGTATGACCTGAAAGCCATCCCTACCCTCTACCTCCTAAACAAGGATAAGACAGTACTTCTGAAAGATGCTCCCGCGCAAACCATCGAAGAATACCTGCTAATGAAAGGCGAACAATAAGCCCCCACGCCGCCCACACACGTGCCACGCCACACCGCCCACCCCGCATGGTCTCCCGGCCTCGTTTTTTCAGCGTCAAGCGCAGGTGTTTTCTTCGGCGTCAAAAAGGGCAGACTGTTTGAGCGTAGCGAGTTTCTGCCCTTTAGCCGAAGGAAGCACCGGAGTAGCTGAAAAAACGCAGCCTTGATCCTTTCTTTTTGGTTCTTTCTCTTTCGTATCAAGACGAAAGAAAAAGAACATCCCTTTGGAAAAAACAAATAAACTCCCTATCTTTGTCGCGCATTGGTTTGCGACTCCCATGCGGGGGAAGCAATTAAAAGGGAATCAGGTGCAAGTCCTGAACAGTCCCGCTGCTGTAAGTTCCATATAAGTTACAAGCAATTCACTCATTGCCACTGGAGACCAATCCGGGAAGGCGTTTGTAACAGGAATAAGTCAGAAGACCTACCATGCAAATAAGTTTCACTGCTTTCGAGGAAAAAGCGTTGAGTCTAATGAACCGGACAAGTCGTCTATCATTTCATTCATCACTCTGATTCAGAGAAAGTGTGTTAAAACAGATAAACTCTGCCAAGTTTATTTATGCGTGTCCGGTCGAAGGGATTTCGCCCGGACACTTTTAAACAGTAACAGACTGAAAAAGGAATAAATGAAGAAAAGAACATTTAATAAAGTGATCTTTGCAGCATTCAGCTGCCAATTCTTATCCATACCACTTTTTGCACAACAGCAAAAGGTAGATACGACACATACATATTCTATTCCCGAAATAACAGTATCAGATATCTATCAGACCCGCGAAGTACGCTCAACCGCTCCCCTGCAAGTCTTCTCCAAAGACGCCCTGAAAAACCTGCACGCCCTGCAAGTCTCCGACGCGGTGAAACACTTTGCCGGAGTGACCGTAAAAGATTACGGAGGTATCGGCGGACTGAAAACAGTATCCATACGAAGCCTGGGAGCCCAACATACCGCTGTCGGTTATGACGGAATCACCCTGACCGACTGCCAAACCGGACAAATAGATATCGGGCGTTTCTCGCTCGACAACGTAGACCGCCTTTCTCTAAACAACGGACAAAGCGATAACATCTTCCAACCTGCCCGCTTCTTCGCGTCAGCAGGCATATTGAATATACAGACACTCACGCCGCTATTCACCAAAGGCAAAAAGACCAATATAGCCGGAGCTTTCAAAACCGGCTCCTGGGGATTAATCAATCCCTCCCTGCTACTGGAACAACAATTCAATAAGACATGGAGCATGTCAGCCAATGGCGAATGGATGTCCTCCGACGGACATTATCCGTACACACTACATTATGGAAATGCGGCAGAAGACCTGTCCTCACGTGAAAAACGAAAGAATACAGACGTACAGACATTCCGTGCCGAAGCCGGACTTTACGGCAACTTCTCCGATAAAGAACAATGGCGGTTGAAAGCCTACTACTTTCAGTCCTCCCGGGGACTACCCAAAGCTACAACCTTCTATAACGACCATTCCACACAACACTTGTGGGATAAAAACACATTCATACAAAGTCAATACAAGAAAGAATTCAGCCGGCAATGGGTGTTCCAAACCTCTGCCAAGTGGAATTGGAGCTATCAACGTTATCTGGACCCCGATACCAAGAACTCTTTAAAGAAAACAGAAAACAGCTATTACCAGCAGGAATATTACCTTTCCGCTTCTGTACTATACAGACTGTTGAGCAACCTCTCTTTCTCACTTTCCACAGACGGAAGCATCAACACCATGAACGCCGATCTAGCCAACTTTGTACACCCCACACGTTACTCATGGCTGACAGCATTCGCCGGAAAATACGTAAATGACTGGTTAACAATCTCCGCATCCGCATTGGCAACCGTTATCAATGAAGATGTGAAGAAAGGTGGTAGTGCCGGCAATCACCGTAAGCTAACCCCTTATGTAAGTGCCGCTTTCAAACCTTTCCAGCATGAAGAATTCCGCATCCGCTTCTTCTATAAAGACATTTTCCGTCTGGCAAGTTTCAACGACTTATATTACGAAGAAGTAGGCAACACCCAACTAAAGCCGGAAAAGGCCAAACAATACAACATCGGACTGACATACAATAAAAATGTATGCCCGTTCCTACCCTATCTGTCAGTAACCGTTGACGCCTATTATAACAAAGTGACAGATAAAATTATCGCCTACCCTACCAAGAACCTTGCCGTATGGAGCATGAAGAATCTGGGTGAAGTTGACATCAAAGGCATTGATGCCACAGGAAGCCTGTCCCTCCAACCTTGGGATAAAATACGCATCAACCTCTCGGGTAACTACACATACCAACGAGCTTTAGATGTCACCCCGCCCGATCCGAACACGTATGAATCGACATACAAACATCAAATAGCCTACACTCCCCGCGTCTCCGCTTCGGGACAGGCAGGCGTCGAAACACCGTGGATCAATCTGTCTTATTCATTCCTTTTTTCCGGAAAACGCTATGCATTAGGACAAAACATTGCCGAAAACCGATTGGATAGTTATAGCGACCACAGCATTTCTGCAAACCGCGACTTTCAGATCAGAAAAATCACGACCTCTTTCAGCATGGAAGTATTGAACCTGATGGATAAGAATTACGAAATTGTGAAATATTTCCCAATGCCCGGACGATCCGTAAGGGCGACAATAAAAATAAGATATTAACTATTATAAAGTAAGATATTGACGTGAAAAGGAAACTAATATATATATTCTCGTGCTGGCTGTCATCCATAATCTTATTCGTGGCATGTGATGATATGGAGGACAAACCCTTCACATCAGGCATTATAGGCGATCCGACAGAAACGGGTACCGCCGAACTATATGTATTATGCGAAGGACTGTTCAATCAGAACAATAGCTCGCTGGCACGTTTTTCTTTCGGCAACCAGCAAATGGTTCGTGACTATTTCAAAGCAGTCAACCGCCGGGGATTAGGAGACACTGCCAATGACATGGCCATCTACGGAAGCAAGATATATGTGATAGTCAATATCTCCAGTACGGTAGAAGTGATAGACTTTCGTACGGGAAGCTCATTGAAACAGATTCAAATGCTGGCAGAAAACGGAAGTTCCCGTCAACCACGCTACATCGCTTTTCACAAAGAAAAGGCATACGTATGTTCATACGATGGAACCGTTGCACGTATAGACACAACCTCCCTATCCATAGAAGCTATCACATCAGTGGGACGCAACCCCGACGGTATTTGTGTACAAAACGAAAAGTTGTATATTTCCAATTCCGGCGGATTGGACTATTCATCAGGACTGGGGGTAGACAACACGGTATCTGTTGTCGATATTGCCACATTTAAAGAAAGTAGCAAACTAACAGTAGGCCCGAATCCCGGTAAGATAGTAGCAGGTCCGGACGAAACCGTTTATGTAGCCACCCGTGGCGAAGATGTAGAAGCCGGCGATTATAACTTCGTCAAGATAGACTGCCGGACAAACAAAGTTACTCAATCTAACGAGAAAGTACAAAACTTTGCCATCGATGGAGAGATTGCCTATCTATATAATTACAATTATAACACGCAGACCTCTTCTATCAAGATGTTCAATCTGAAAACAGAAGAGACAATCCGTGAGAATTTCATAACTGACGGAACAGTGATAAAGACACCATACGGCATCAACATCAATCCTTACAGCAACAATGTATATATCACCGAAGCCCGTGATTACACCACCTATGGAGACTTACTTTGTTTCAACCAACAAGGACAACTCATATTCCGTCTGAACAACATCGGACTTAATCCGAATACTATTGCATTCAGTGACAAAGCCTCACAAAGCGATATTGATGACAACGATGATGATAAGGAAAATCCTCTGGCTTTCGCCAATAAAGTATGGGAATATCGCCCTGCTCCCGGACAGTTTATCAACACTACCACTTCAGCATATAAGGAGGGCTTTACTTATGATGATATACTAGAAGAAGCAACCCGCAGAATCCAGCAGAAATCACTCCTTACATTGGGAGGATTCGGCGGTTACATTGTTTTAGGATTCCCACAATCCATTCCGAATGTAACAGGAGAATATGACTTCAAGATAAAAGGCAATGCTTACTATAACTCCAAAACCGGAACAGGAGCATTGGGAGGAAGTGCAGAACCGGGAATCGTATTTGTATCTAAAGATGTAAATGGCAATGGAAAGCCTGACGATGAGTGGTATGAATTGAAAGGAAGCGAATACGGGAAAGACACAGAAACACGCGGATATGAAATAACCTATCACCGTCCGAATCCAGCCAACCTAAAAGTTTTTTGGAAAGACAATCAAGGCAACGAAGGATATATCTTCCGCAACAGCTTCCATAACCAGGAATCATATTATCCACTTTGGATAGAAAGTGATGAAATCACATTCCAGGGAACACGTCTAAAAGATAATGCCGTCCCAGAAAACGGATTATGGGTAGGATATTGCTATCCGTGGGGATATGCAGACAACCATCCTAACAGCAAGGAAGGAAGTAATTTCAAGATAGATTGGGCTGTGGATAGTAATGGCAGTCCGGTAGACTTGGATCAAATCGACTTCGTGAAGATTATGACCGCAGTCAATCAGGATGCAGGACAAATGGGTGAAATATCAACCGAAGTTACCACCATTGAGAACTTACATTTCAAGAAATAATCAATAATTAATTAATAACTAAAATCAGAAAAGAACATGAAGAAATTATCTTTATTATTACTGTTATCAGTATTTGTATTTTGTGGCTGTAGCGATGATGACGATACAAAAACATACGTGCTTAGCCTGCCCAATTACGAAACTCATACACTTGATATGGGCGATCAAGAAAATCCGGATGATTCATGGTCTGTTAGTAGCGACTGGGGGACAACTAACTACAAATATAATCTATTAACTGACGCTAGTGGTATCTTTGAATTTGACTGTGTATCTTCAACATACGGTTTCTATTCAGATAGTTTTGCATTTACAAATTGTACAGAAAAAGATTGCCCAGACTTCGCAACTTATGATTATCGCGCTATCACTAAAAAAGGAGTAATCAATAATACATACGTTATCGTGGGAGCTGCCGGATATAAAATTGGAAAGAATTCTGATAAAGAAGCTGCAATCCGTTTCAGAGACCACGACAATTCAAACAAATTGGAATCCTATAGAGTAAAAGGACTATATTTAACAAACTGTGTCTATGCTTACAATAGTATGAAGGAAGGTAGTTCTATATTCGAAGGAAAAGATAAATTTGGAAATACAGATTCTTTCAAAATCATCATCTATAATATGGATAAAACTCAAAGTGTAGAGTGCACTTTAGGTGAAGGAACCCAATTTGTAACTACATGGAAATGGGTAGACCTAACTTCATTAGGCGAAACAGAGGGATTGAAATTCAATATCAAGACCACCAAAGAAGACCAATGGGGTGCAATGACCCCAACCTATTTCTGTCTTGACGGTATCACTATTGAAGACTAAATAACCAACTTGTTTGATTGGTTGAGATTAAACATCAATCGACCGCATAATTTTAAAGGGCCGGATATTCTTTTAAGAAATCCGGCTCTCTTTCTATCGACTCACTACATTTTGATATATTACCAGCCCATAGAGAAGTAAATCCAATAACTCTCACTAACAAAAAGACACTATATATTTGCTAATCACACAAATTTTATCTACATTCGTCGTTCAAAACTATTAAATCTACGACAATGGAATTACCTTTTGCTGAATCATGGAAAATAAAGATGGTAGAACCCATCCGGAAAAGCACACGTGAAGAACGCGAGCAATGGATTAAAGAAGCACATTATAATGTCTTTCAACTCAAATCAGAACAAGTTTATATCGATCTCATCACCGATTCCGGAACCGGAGCGATGAGCGACCGTCAATGGGCGGGAATGATGCTAGGCGATGAAAGCTACGCCGGAGCAACCTCTTTCTTTAAGTTGAAAGAGATGATTACGAAACTGACAGGATTTGAATATATCATACCTACCCATCAAGGACGTGCCGCAGAAAATGTGCTTTTCTCTTATCTCGTGCATGAAGGAGACATTGTACCCGGCAACTCACATTTTGACACCACCAAAGGACACATCGAAGGACGCCATGCCACCGCATTAGACTGCACTATCGATGCAGCAAAACATACCCAACTGGAAATCCCGTTCAAAGGAAATGTAGACCCTGATAAATTGCAGAAAGCCCTGACAGAATATGCAGAACGAATTCCTTTTATCATCGTAACCATCACCAACAATACAGCCGGAGGACAACCCGTATCCATGCAAAACCTGCATGAAGTACGTGCCATTGCTGACAAATACGGCAAACCCGTACTTTTCGACTCTGCACGCTTTGCTGAAAACGCCTATTTTATCAAAATGCGCGAAGAAGGCTATCAAGACAAAACCGTCAAAGAAATCACACGGGAAATGTTCTCTCTAGCCGATGGCATGACAATGAGTGCCAAGAAAGACGGAATCGTCAATATGGGTGGATTTATCGCCACACGACGTTCAGACTGGTATGAAGGCGCAAAAGGTTTCTGCGTACAATACGAAGGCTATCTCACCTATGGAGGAATGAACGGACGGGATATGAACGCTCTTGCCATCGGCTTGGATGAAAACACCGAATTCGACAATCTCGAAACACGTATCAAGCAAGTGGAATACCTGGCAAAGAAACTGGATGAATACGGAATTCCTTACCAACGACCGGCCGGAGGCCACGCCATCTTCATTGATGCACCTAAAGTGCTGACGCACGTTCCCAAAGAAGAATTCCCGGCACAGACGCTGACCATAGAACTTTATTTGGAAGCCGGTATCCGCGGATGTGAGATCGGTTATATCCTCGCCGACCGTGATCCGGTGACTCATGAAAATCGTTTTAACGGTCTTGATTTACTCCGCCTCGCCATTCCCCGCAGAGTATATACAGACAATCATATGAATGTAATAGCCGCCGCTCTCAAAAATGTATATGAACGTAGAGAAAGCATCACTCACGGAGTGCGTATCGCCTGGGAAGCGCCTTTAATGAGACATTTCACAGTTCAATTGGAAAGATTATAAACTTAGAAAAAATAACAAATATCAGTTGAAGAAGTAATAGAAAGGGATCGAAAAGACCAGTGCCAGTATGAACGGGCAATACTTTCTCCATTAACAAGAATAATTGTTTGCATAAAACAAAAGTGTTTCCCAAGTGTTTATATTATAATCGAACTTAATACGTAAAATTATGGCAGAAGATTATAAATTAATAGACAACGAAGAAAAACATCGGTATGAATTTCAGATCGATGGCAAAATAGCCGAAATAGACTATATCAAATCAAATAATGGAGAAATATACCTTGTACATACAGAAGTACCCGCCTCATTAGGCGGCAAGGGAGTAGGCTCACAACTAGCAGAAAAAGCACTGACAGACATTGAACGACAAGGTTTACGCTTGGTACCGCTTTGCCCGTTTGTAGCCGGATATATTCACAAACATCCGGAATGGAAGCGCATTGTAATGCGTGGTATTCATATTAAATAAATACAGATATGGAAAAGAAAATAGAATACACCAATGGTGAACTGACCATTATATGGAAACCGGAATTATGCCAGCATCCGGAATATGTGTAAAGATGCTACCCAATGTCTATCATCCTAAAGAAAGACCCTGGGTGCAAATAGAAAATGCGACAACGGAAGAATTAATTGCACAAATCAGTAAATGTCCGTCAGGAGCATTGAGCTACCGACTTAACAAAAAAGAGAAGTAAACCAACTATAAAAGAACCCGTCTGAAAAGCCGTGAGTTCATAAAATCATGAGGGCGTTCGAATATAAAGTGAACCCCGAAAGTCATACAAAAACTTTCGGGGTTTATTTTATTATGTCAAGACATCACACATTACAAAGAAAAGAAAAACAGGTAGAAGCACTCCATCTCTTCTCCTATTCAACTCAATGTCCACGTCAATACAAAGTCCGGACAAATACGATAACCGACAGAGTAAAGTTCCTGCTGCTCCGTCGCCAACTCCTGAACCTGAAACGTTCCTTGCTCTTGAGGAATAAAATGCGTCAAACGGAGTTTACGAAGATCAGCGTCCGCGTTTTCCATCCGCTTAAAAACAGCTTCCTTTGCCGACCAATGCAATAACAGTCCCCAAGTCATATCGTCCTGATAAGGTTCCGTTTGTTCGTCAGAACGGATATACCGATCAGATACCTTGTGAACGCGTTGAGCATATTGCTCAATATCAATACCTGCCGGAGTGAAAGAAGCAAGCATCACAGCTACATAACCTTTCGTATGAGAAATACTGATGAAAAAAGAATGATCCGTCAGATAAGGTTTTCCCTCGGGAGAATAACCGATTTCCTTATCCTCCTGCAACATGGCATACAACAAAACACGAACGGACAACCATTCCATCTTACGCCGTTCGGAGACAAAACGATTCAATTCCTGTTCACAGAACACTCTTCGCGCATCCGGCAAAAGAGCCAACAGAGCATCCAAAGACTCTTCCATCTTCCAGACAGCCCACTGTATATCATCCGTCTTATGTTGCAGAAATAACGCCATCTTACGTTTGCTTGATTATGCTTTCAAAATTATGATTCCAAGATTATTCCTTCTCTACCGAGCCTTCCATATCCTTCGGCAGAATTGTAAACTTCACTTTCAGGATACGACGACTATCCATTTCGAGCACTTCAAACTCATAATGGTGATAAGTCACTTTCTCATGCAATGCCGGGAATTCACCTTTAATTTCGAGCAGCATACCCGCCAATGTATCCGCATCTCCCACCACCTTTTCAAACTCGTCTTCGTCTACTTTCGCAATCTTATAGAAATCCGTCAACTGCGTCTTCGCTTCAAATATCCAAGTATGGTCATTCAAGACAACGTATGTACGTTCTTCATCATCATATTCATCATGAATCTCACCTACAATCTCTTCGATAATATCCTCCATCGTCACCAGTCCGGAAGTTCCTCCAAACTCATCCACAACAATGGCAATATGAATTTTATTCGCCTGAAAGTCACGTAACAGATCATCAATCATCTTTGTTTCCGGCACAAAATAAGCCGGACGGATCAATGACTGCCAACGGAAATTATCCCCCTTGTTGACATGAGGCAGCAAGTCTTTAATATACAATACCCCCTTGATATTATCCCGCGAACCGGAATAGATAGGAATACGCGAATAAGCATTTTCAATGATACATTGCATCACCTCCTTGAAAGAGGTACGGATATCCAGATCGACCATATCCAGACGTGATGTCATCACCTCCTTCACAGTTTCACCGCCGAAACGGATAATACCCTCCAAGATATTATTCTCTTCAGAGAGTTCCGCTTTATCTGTCAGCTCCAATGCGTGCGACAATTCATCGACAGAAATATTGTGGCTCTTCTTTACAAAATGTTTATTCAGAAAAGTGGTTGAACGTACAAGCACAGTAGCTATCGGACGGAACAGTTTTTCCAGGAAGTAAATCCCCGGTGCCGAAAAACGGCAAAAAGCCAAAGTCTTCTGTGCTGAATAGATTTTCGGCATGATTTCACCGAACAACAACAATAGGAAAGTCAGGATGACGGTCAGTATCAAGAACTCTGCCAATGGAGAATGAAAAACAAATACATTCATAAAGAAGAAGTTGCAGAGCATGATAATGGTTACATTCACAAAGTTGTTCGTAATCAATATCGTTGCCAGGAGGCGTTCTGAATCCCCCAACAGGGCACTTATTTTTTCGTCGGAAGGATGATTCTGTTCATCAATATCATTCCGATCGGAAGGAGTAAGTGAGAAAAAAGCTATTTCGGAAGCCGAAGCAAAGCCGGAAGCAAGCAGGAGTACACCTGCCAATACTATGGCAATAATAGCAGAGATAGAAGGAGTGTTTACGGTAATACCGTTGAAAATGTCAGCCAATTGGCTTAAATAACCATCTGAGTCCAAAGAGTCTATATTTTAATTAAACAAAAGATAATGTGCCAAGAAGCTCGCGAAAACCTATTGGCACACTATCACATTATCTAGAACGGCAAATCATCTGCCGGATTATCTTGTGCGGGTTGTGCCTGCGACTGCTGCGCTTGTTGCGGCTGGCCGGCAACCGATTGTTGCTGTTGCCCCGTAGTCGGTTGTCCGGAAGCAGAAGCTCCTGCACCCGGATTAGCTCCTTTCGGAGACAGCATTTCCATATTATCCACATAAATTTCGGTGATATAACGCATAGCACCCGACTGGTCGCTATAAGAACGTGTTCTTATCTTTCCTTCCAGATACAGTTTGTCACCTTTGTGCACATACTTATCCACAATCTCCGCCAAACGGTTGGATGCAACGATATTATGCCACTCTGTTCTTTCGGGAATCTGGGTTCCATTAGCCAACGTATATCCACGATCCGTTGTAGCCAACGGGAAAGTTGCTACTGCCGAACCTGTATCGAAGTATTTTACCCGAGGATCTTGTCCTACGTTTCCTATCAATATCACTCTATTTACTGACATATCTGTATCAAGTTTATGATTCTTAAAATTAAATCTGCTGCCAAAATTAAACAGAATAACAATAGGATGCAAGATTTTAAGTATAAAATCAAGTATTAAGTTTTAAGTATTAAGTATTAGGCTGCGCCATAAACTGCATGGGTAATACTCAATACTTATTACTTAATACTTATTCTAATGCTTATTCTAATGCTTGTAGCAAGTCTTGTACTAATTTAGAAACAGCGTATTGCTCCAGTTCGTCCACCCTTATTTTCAGGAAATCACTGAAAGAAGTCAAATTTTCAGACAAGGTCACTTCATATAGATTAGCATAGATAACCCGGTGAGACAATACATGCTTCACCTCCCTGCAAACCGAACGTACCACCGGTACTTCCCCCGGCGCAAAGAGTGCACGAAATTCCGGTAAAGTCAAAAAATCTTCTTCCGAAAGAGCCGTCGGAGTTTCTATCAAGGGCAGTTCGAACAGATTTTTCCAAATATCATTGCCCGTCCGTTTATTTATAAAGGTATACGCGCCCGCACGTACATAAATATAATTAAAGTAACGGTTCGTTGTCTTTGTTTTGTGTTGCTTCACCGGAAGTTTTGCCACCAAGCCTTTCGAAAGTGCCGAGCAACTGCCCACCAACGGACAGAACAAACAATCAGGCGACTGCGGAGTGCACTGAATCGCCCCGAAATCCATTATTCCCTGATTGTAAACAGCCGGATGCTTCTTATCCAGCATCTCATCCGCCAATGCTGCAAAGAGCTTTTTTCCTTCTGTCGAATCAATCGGAGTATCGATGCCGAAATAACGGGAAAGCACCCGGTACACATTACCGTCCACTACCGCATAAGGCATACCGTAAGCAAACGAACAGATCGCTGCCGCTGTATACTCCCCCACTCCTTTCAGAGCCAGCACTTCCGGATACGTTTCCGGGAAAACCCCATTCATGCTTTTGGCGGCGGCATGAAGATTGCGGGCACGTGAGTAATACCCCAGTCCTTGCCAGTATTTCATCACTTCATCCTCCTCCGCAGCGGCTAAAGTCCGCACATCGGGAAAACGTTTGATAAAACGAAGAAAATAATCATACCCCTGCGCCACCCGCGTCTGTTGAAGAATGATCTCCGAAATCCAGATCAGATACGGATCGGCAGACTCCCTCCAGGGCAGTTCACGTTTATTCTCTTTATACCACTCTACAATCGTTTTAGTAAACTCGTTCATATCCTCGTTCCTAGTGTATTATCTAACATTTATCTTGCCTATCCTATCCAAAAGACACACAAAAGTAACTCTTTTGGTTCTAAGAAAACCCTATGCCACTATTTTTTTAGAAAAATGTGCAGAATATATTTTTTTAGGAGCTTAAAAAGCTATATATTTGCAGTCCAAAAAATTAGCAATAACATAGTAATAATATTTTTTTTAAGGAAAAATGACTAAAGCAGATATTGTAAACGAGATTACAAAGAAAACTGGAATTGATAAGCAGACAGTTCTTACAACAGTTGAGGCATTTATGGATGCAGTAAAGGATTCATTGTCTAACGATGAGAACGTATACTTGCGTGGGTTTGGTAGTTTCGTAGTAAAGAAAAGAGCACAAAAGACTGCTCGTAACATTTCTAAAAATACTACGATCATTATTCCGGAGCACAACATTCCGGCTTTCAAACCGGCTAAGACATTTACAATTTCAGTAAAGAAATAATAAACAAGAGTATTAACCCATAAAATGTGAAGCTATGCCAAGCGGAAAAAAGAAAAAAAGACATAAAATGTCTACGCACAAGCGTAAAAAAAGACTAAGAAAGAACAGACATAAAAGCAAAAAATAATTTTTAAGTCTGGATCACACAGAAATAAAGAACAAACTTGCGAAGCTAATGTCTTTCAAGTTTGTTCTTTGTTTAAGTAGCTAACCCAAAATGAACAATTTGTCAAAAAAGTTGTTCATATAAATGAGATTCAATCAATAATAAGGAAACAAAACAGTGACAAGTGAACTAGTAGTTGACGTACAGCCCAAAGAGGTCTCCATCGCCCTTCTCGAAGATAAGAGCCTGGTGGAACTTCAAAGCGAAGGAAGAAATATTTCTTTCTCTGTGGGCAATATGTATTTGGGACGTATCAAGAAATTGATGCCCGGACTGAATGCATGCTTTGTAGACGTTGGTTACGAGAAAGACGCTTTCCTTCATTATCTGGACTTGGGTCCTCAATTTAACTCACTCGAAAAGTTTGTAAAGCAGACTTTAAGCGACAAAAAGAAGCTGACCTCCATCAGCAAAGCAACCCTGCTTCCCGATCTTGACAAGGATGGAACAGTATCCAACACCCTCAAGGTAGGACAAGAAGTAGTGGTGCAAATCGTTAAGGAACCGATCTCCACTAAGGGACCGCGACTGACGTCCGAAATTTCGTTTGCCGGACGCTATCTCGTACTGATCCCTTTTAATGACAAGGTTTCTGTTTCACAAAAAATTAAATCGAGCGAAGAACGCGCCCGCCTGAAACAATTGCTGATGAGCATCAAGCCGAAAAACTTCGGTGTCATCGTCCGCACGGTAGCCGAAGGCAAACGCGTAGCCGAACTCGACGGAGAGCTTAAAGTCCTGGTTAAGCATTGGGAAGATGCGATGGTAAAAGTACAAAAAGCCACCAAGTATCCGACGTTGATTTATGAAGAAACCAGCCGCGCCGTAGGTTTGTTGCGCGACCTCTTCAACCCTTCTTTTGAGAATATTCACGTCAACGACGAGGCTGTGTACAATGAAATTAAAGACTATGTATCACTGATTGCGCCCGACCGGGCTAATATCGTGAAACTGTACAAAGGTCAACTTCCCATTTACGACAATTTCGGTATCACCAAGCAGATTAAATCATCGTTTGGTAAAACAATCTCTTACAAGAGTGGTGCCTATCTGATTATTGAGCACACTGAGGCGCTTCACGTAGTAGACGTGAACAGCGGTAACCGCACCAAGAATGCCAACGGGCAGGAAGGTAACGCACTCGAAGTAAACCTGGGAGCCGCCGACGAGCTGGCCCGCCAATTGCGATTAAGAGATATGGGTGGTATCATTGTCGTGGACTTCATCGATATGAATGAAGCCGAAAACCGTCAGAAGCTTTATGAACGAATGTGTGCCAATATGCAGAAAGACAGGGCACGGCATAATATTCTGCCGCTTAGCAAATTCGGGCTAATGCAGATTACACGCCAACGTGTGCGTCCGGCAATGGACGTCAACACGACCGAAACCTGCCCCACTTGCTTCGGCAAAGGCACTATCAAGTCATCCATTCTTTTTACGGACACTTTGGAGAGTAAAATTGATTACCTGGTCAATAAACTGAAGGTTAAGAAATTCTCGTTACACGTCCATCCGTATGTTGCCGCTTATATCAATCAGGGACTCGTTTCCCTGAAACGGAAGTGGCAAATGAAATACGGATTCGGTATCAAGATTATTCCAAGTCAAAAACTCGCATTTCTGCAATATGTGTTCTATGATACACATGGAGAGGAAATCGATATGAAGGAAGAAATCGAAATCAAATAGGGATATTCAGTAAATGTTCCTCTTTCTAAAAAATCAAGAGAAAAGCTTTGCTTTACGTGAGCTTTTCTCTTGATTTTTTCGTTCAACTCTCCCAGTCTTCTATCTTTTTTGTAGAATATTGTTTACATATTCTTATTTTTTCCTTCCCACCCATGCATTATGTACATGTCTTTTTTAGGGGAAGTTAAAACCTCTCCTGTTTTTCCTGTTATTTTAGTTAGATTATGCTGCCTTTCTTTTTTTCTTTTCGACCTTTTCTATCATACATACCGCATTGGCTGTATGTATCCCAAAGAAAATCCAAAGTACTTCCGTTTT
>NZ_GG774804.1:0-34212 GCF_000163675.1 Bacteroides sp. D22
CAATCTTATCCATTACTGTTTATTATTTAGACGTGAAGATAATGAAATACCAGAATGAATACAATATAAATAATCAATATATCAATTGAAGAAGCCCGAAGATTAAAAAGGATGAAAGCAATAGGTGGCATGACCATGTAAAGTTGTGACACGTCTATATGAGGAAAAGTAACTAGGAAGACTTTATTTATTATTAGATATACAAGAGTATTGCCATTAAATAAGTTTTGAGAAGAGAAGGGAACTATTGATTATTAAACAATTAGCACTCGTGCGTTTTCCCTGTAAAGTTTTTACATGAAATATATTCACTATCAAAACGTTAACTACTAATGGCTATACTTTACGATTGGTATGAGAATCCCGGTGAGTCCGATGATTCGGAAGAGAAAGGTTTGCATCCCCGCATTTTTTTGAATGGTAAGGTGGGAACGGATAAACTGTGCCGGATGATTCACGGACGCAGTTCGCTTTCTGTAGGTGATGTAAAAAATGCGTTCGAGATGCTTGCCCAAATTTGTGGTGAAGAACTACGTGAAGGACGCGAGGTACATATCGAGGGGCTAGGCTATTTTGCCCCTATTTTGAGGAGCACGCAAAAGGTGACCCGCAGTACTAAAAACAAATGGTCGAAGATGGAACTGAAAACAATCGGTTTCCGTCCGGATGCTCGCCTGCGGGGTGAATTGGTAGGTGTCAAAGCCAGCCGGAGTAAGTATGCGCGCCATTCGGAGTCTTTGTCGGAGGTGGAGATAGATATGCGGCTGAAGGAATATTTCGCCGATCATGACGTAATGCTTCGTTATGATTTTCAGGAGGTATGCTGCATGACACGGACTACGGCGAACCGTCACCTCCGGCGATTACTGGAAGAAGGCAAATTGAAAAATATCGGCAAACGTATGCAGCCGATTTATGTGGCTGCAGCGGGTTATTACGGGGTGTCTCGTGATGTGCTTCGGCGGTAAATGGAAACGATTTGAATTGTGTAGGTGAAACCTTTGAAAGTAGGATAGAAGGGCTTTGCATGGTCGCTTTCACCCGCTTTCCTGCTCTGGATGGAGGTTTCAGGAAGAAGGTGAAAGCGGTGAAGGATGTAGTCTTATAGATGATTTACTTTCATTGTTTGATTGAATAGTAAGGCTTTTTTAGTTATCTGTTAAATTGATAATATATCTGCTTAGAGGGGATTATCTAATAGCATCGAACTTCAGTGTCCCGTTTACGTCGATAATTTTCAAAGTACGGTTACCCTTTATTCCCATATCAATGAAATTGACCTTGTATAAACCATTTCCCAATGCAGTTACTGATGTTACTTTAGATATGTCGCTTGGTCCGTCTTGCATACCTGTTCGGAAGTTCCATATCGCATATCCTTCGCCGTCATACTCGTAGTTATCTTTCAGCTGCTTTTGCAATTTGGCTGTACAATGCTTTTTTACTGCCGGAACATAATTCTTTGCTCCAAAAACGTAGTTTGCGTAGAAATCTTTGATGAACTGAATGGTTTTGGTATTGTCCACTTTAGGTGATTGTAGAATAATGGCAGTCCCATTGGCGAGAACAGCCTCATTGTCGAGACAACAAGCTTGAATTTGTATGGGTTGTAGGGCAAATCCTAGATGAATGATATATAAAAATAAAATCTTTTTCATATTCGTATATTATGTATTTTGAAAGTCTTATTTAGATTTAGCGACCTATTGCAAAGATAGCGTTAATTACGAAAAATGAACGAAGTATGTGAGAAAAAGATAATAATATCATATTAAAAGCTGAAATGAATTGTTCAACGTAATTTTGATAAGAGAGGGGAATGAATGTTATAATTAGCGATGAATAGGGGATATTTTGTTTATCTATACATTGCAGGGCAGCCGGATAGTAGCCTCATTGATTGTACTATTCTATTAAATGATATAGATTTAATGTGTATCTTTGTAAAAAATGCAAAATAAAATATGGAATCAAAATAAATGAAATCAGATAATTATGAAAAACATTTTTCTTCCTAAAGTAACGATGTGTATAATTGCACTGCTTGCTTTAATTTTATCAGCTTCTGCACAAAATACAAATGCGACAGATGAGTACAAAGAAACGTTGAAGAAAATCATGGATTTTTCTGGTACTTCGACTACTACGGGTGACTTTCTCCAGAGATTATCATCTATAATGAAATTGAATGCGCCGAAAAAGGATGAGGCTTATTGGAATGAGTTCTCTAAAAACTGGAAAGAGAAAGTAGAAAATAAGGTGTTTGAAATGTATATGCCTGTTTATGAGAAGTATTTTACATTGGAAGAATTAAAAGCTGTTGCTGCATTTTATGAATCTCCCGTAGGTAAAAAATATAAAGAGGCTTCATTGATTGTTATGCGTGAGACAACGCCGTTGTTAGTGCAGCAACTCCATACCGAGATGTCCAAAGAGGTAATGCCGGAGAAAAGTGAACGAGTAAAAAGAGGTGAACAGCGGTTGAAAGAATATGAGCAAAAGAAGAAACGTGATAAAGAATTATATGCACAAGCTTATATGCTTCCTAGTGATAGTATAGTTGTAGTTCCTGAAGAAGTGTATGAGAAAGCGTATGAGAATGGGATGTCTACAAGTCCTTCTTTATATTCGATTGAAAGGAGAAAGAATGATACTAAAGTGACATTCATACAACCTATTTATTGGGATTGGCAATGGTTGTATTATAGTCCGGGATTTAAGATTATCGATAAGAAAAGTGGCGATGAGTATAATGTGCGGGGATATGATGGTGGAGCTCCGATGGGGAGGCTGTTGGCTGTCAAAGGATTTAATCATAAATATATTTATATCAGTCTTTTATTCCCGAAACTGAAGAAGAGTGTGAAAGAAATAGATATTCTTGAGTTGCCGCACAAAAAAGATAAAGAACAGTTGCCTTCTAATGATGATGGAAAGTCTAAATCATATTTTAATGTAAAGGTGAAAGATTATCAGGTCGTTTCCGATAAGAAAAATAAGAAGATCTATTATTAGTTCAAATGATTATTAGAATTTGAAATGACAATAGTAGGTATTAAACATGAGTGTGAACTTTTTTTTGGTATAAACTTATTCCGTATGAGAAATCGAATTATGATTTTATGCACGTTTTGTGCTATTGCTATATTTTCTTCTGCACAAGGAAAGTTTTCGATTAAAGGCAATGCTGGTGAGAAATGGAATAATCAGTTGTTGTATTTGTGTCTGATGGATGATGGAGAAAAAGCCAAAGAAGTCGTTCTCGACAGTGCAAAAGTGAAAAAGGGAAAGTTCTCTTTTTCTGGTGTACGTCAGACACCGAATATTGCACTTATTAAGGATAGGGATGGAGAAACTTATCCGTTGATTCTCGAAAAAGGAAAGATTGTGATCAATCTTACCACGAGGACCGTATGAGGTACGCCGCTGAATGATACTTTGGATGTGGCTTGGAAAGGAATGCAGTCGGTGATAAATAATAACAAACAAATAGTGAAAAGTAATATTTCACTTGTCATGAGCCAAAAATCCGGAGAGAGTTTTAGAGAAGCACTGAAACGGGATACTGCATTTGCTGCAATATGGCGGAGAAATGTGGAGATAGATTTGGCACAGAGGGATTCGATTCGCGCTTTTGTAGAAGAACACCAAAACAGTTTGGTGGGAGTATTTCTGTTATCTTTAAAAGAAGTGTCTATATATCACAGTCTATTGGAAGATATGATGAGCGAGGCTTCTTCTGTGTTTGCGCAGCATGTATTGGTGAAAGATAAATTAGAAAAAATGAGGCAAATGGCCCGGCGTTTTGAGGCCGAGCGTGAAAAGAAAATGACTCCGGAGGAGCGTGAAGAACAAAAGAAACGGCAGGCAATGGACGCTAAGATAAAGATTGGCGAACGTTTTCCGAACGCTAAGGTGAAAGACAATGCTGGAGAGATAAAACAGTTGTCCGACTATGTAGGTAAGGGGAAGTATGTGTTAATAGACTTTTGGGCTTCATGGTGCGGTCCGTGCCGGAATGAAATGCCCAATGTGAAAGCTGCTTATGAGAAATATGCTTCTAAGGGATTTGAGGTGATTAGTATCTCTATAGATAAGAAACAGAAAGCTTGGAGGACTGCTATTGAAGAACTCGGAATGAACTGGACACAAGTATTGAATGTGGATGCTGCTGATGTATATGGTATTTATGCAATACCCAAAACTTTTCTTGTAGATCCGGAGGGCATTGTTGTTGCAAAAGATTTAAGAAGTAAGAAGCTGGAAAAGACATTGTTTAATCTGTTGGAATGATTGTTGTATTATAGTATCGTGATTTGCTAATCTGGATGAATTTGTTCGTATTGGTGGACAATTCATACCTGCCGTGACAGTTATATCGGATTTCTTACAGCAAGTATGAATAGCTATGGCTTAAATCAGAAGCCCGTCCAATAGCTCTAAATAAAGTCCAATAGCTTCTTCTATTTCTTTTAACATGATATATTCTTCTGCCGTGTGTGAGCGTGACGAACGGCCCGGACCTATTTTCACTGATGGAAAGGACATTAGTGCCTGGTCGGACAATGTTGGAGAACCAAAAGGAACGCGTCCTAGCTTCACAGCTTTTTGAACAAACGGATGTCTCTCGTCGATTCGTGAAGAATTGAGACGGAATGAACGAGCTTGGGCTTCACAGGAAATATGCTTTTTGATTTCAGCAAACAATTCTTCATTTGAGTAAAGCTCGTTACTCCGGACATCGACGATGAAAGTACATTTATCGGGAATCACATTGTGTTGTGTACCGGCATTGATAACAGTGACACTCATCTTCACGGGACCCAACAAGGGTGATTCTTTCTCAAAACGATAGTCACGGAACCAAGCTATGTCGTCTAACACCTTGTAAATTGCATTGTCTCCTTCGTTACGTGCTGCGTGGCCTGCTTTACCTGTTGCGGTCACATCTAGTACCATTAATCCCTTCTCGGCAATGGCAGGTTGCATTTCTGTAGGTTCTCCTACGATAGCGAATGAGACTGGAGGAAGTCCCGGCAATACACTTTCAATTCCGTTTTTTCCTGAGACTTCTTCTTCACAAGAGGCTAGATAAATCAGATTGTATTTTTGCGAAGTACGACATAGTTGCAGGAACACCTGTAATAACGAAACAACGCTGGCACCGGCATCGTTACTTCCTAATCCATATAACTTACCGTTTTCTTCACGTGGAGTGAACGGATCTTTCCGCCAACCGTTAACCGGTTTCACTGTGTCTATGTGGGAGTTAAGTAAAATAGTCGGCTTCTTCAGATCAAACATCGGACTAAAGCACCACACATTATTTCCTTTACGTCCCGTCTGCATACCTGCCATTTCAATATAGTTTTGCAGGAAATCCGCAGCCTGGGTTTCTTCCCGACTGATTGAAGGAATACTAATCAGTGATTTAAGCAGGCTTACAGCCTCTGTTGTCATATACGGAATATCATATTTCATAGTGCAAATCTTTTATCTATACCTTAATCTTTGCACAAAGATAGTCGTTTTGCACAGTTGTTTCAAATAAAAATAATGAATTAATTCTTATCTATTGATTATTAGTTGCTTAGGTCCGGAAAACTATTGAAATCTTTCTTTTTTTGATTCTTTTCTTATGAAAAAGGTTGTTGATAAATTATTTAATAATTAACTTTGTTGAAGGGTTTTATATTTTACTTGTTAATCTTAATGGATATACATGATGATTATCACACGAATGGAAGATAAAGTTCTTCGTTTTAAAAAGTTTTTTGATCTGAATTTTCCCAAAGTAAAAACTTTCGCATGGCAATTGTTAAAATCAGAAGAAGATGCAGAAGATATAGCTCAAGATATTTTTGTTAAGCTATGGGAGAAACCGGATTTATGGTTAGAACGTGAAAAATTGGATAGTTATTTATATACAGTTGTACGAAACCATATCTATAATTTTTTGAAGCATAAGGCTGTTGAATATGACTACTTGGATGTTGCAGCAGAAAAAATGCGAATGGCGGAACTGGGATTGCCTACGCCGGATGATGAATTTTGTGCTCATGAACTTGAGCTTTTTGTTCAGATGGCTCTTGAACGCATGCCGGAACAGCGCAGGCGTGTTTTTTTAATGAGCAGAGAGGAAGGGATGACTTCACCGGAAATTGCTGAGAAGTTGAATGTTTCGGTTCGTACAGTTGAGCAACATATCTATAAAGCCCTTCAAGATCTAAAAAAAATCATTTTATTTTTATTTTTTTTCTATTTAGACTAAGTATGTATGTCTGGCAAGTTGTCTCTTATATGTAACACTTGATTTGGTATAGATGAAAAGTAAATTGGAAAAACAGCTACGCTCTTTTATTGACTTTGATTATTCAAAGCGGACAATCGACAGATTTCATCGTTGGATGATTAGTCCTGATTCTGCAGAAGAGAAAGAAATGGCGCTTCATAATTTATGGTTTAAGACGAAAGGAAAGTTTGGACACGGTATGGAGCATTCGTTTCAGCAGGTATTGGATAAAATCGGCATTGAATATACTCCAATGGTTACGAATGTAAATCGTTGGAAGTTGTGGAAATCTGTTGCGGCAGCTGCTGTTATCGTCATTCTGTCTGTGACAACTACTTTGTGGGTAAGTTATAATCATTTTGACAGGGACAATATCGCAATGGTGGAACATTATGTGAATAATGGGGCCAGAGAGACAATCAGTCTTCCGGACGGAACTACTGTATGTCTGAATTCTGGTTCATATGTATTTTATCCTGAAAATCTGGAGGGCAAGACCCGAACGGTTTATCTGATGGGAGAAGCCGAATTTAAAGTGGCAAAAAATCCGGAGAAACCTTTCATTGTGCGATCATCAAATATGGCAATAACTGCCTTGGGAACAGAGTTTAATGTGAAAGCTTATCCGGAAGAAGATATAATAACCACTTCTTTGATCGAAGGGAAAGTACGAGTGGACTGTAATGATACGATTAGTTATGTTTTAACTCCCGGATATCAGGTTGTGTATAATAAATGTACAGCTGACTGCCAAGTGCTGACTGCCAACATGAAAGATGTAACGGCATGGCAACGAGGGGAAATTGTATTTAATAAAGCCACAATTGCTGAAATTATACAGACATTGGAGCGTCATTTTGGAATTATGTTTTATGTTTCTACGAAGAAACGTAATCAGGATCGCTACAACTTTGTGTTTAAAGAAAATGCAGGGCTGGAAGAAGTTTTGGAAGTGATGCAAGTGGTTGTCGGCCAATTTGATTATCGTTTGAAAGACAATGCCTGCCATATAATTTGGTAATGAATATTTTTCTTATTATTTAACGCTCAATTTACTCCGCCTATGTAGAAAAATATCCGGAGAAGGCCCCACCTACTCCGGATATGAAATAAGTTTAGTATTAAAATGGTGTAAAAAATAGTTTACTACCTTTGTTTGACTTGAGAAAATATTATGATTTTAACACTAAAACGCTACTAAGATATGAATTTATATCTGAAAAACATTAGAAAAAGTATATTAATAATTTGTCTGCTATTAGTAGGGTCAGCGATTTATGCTCAGAATAGTAGTAAAATAACAATAAAAAGAAAAAATATTTCACTACAGGAAGCATTGGCTGAAGTCAGGAAGTTAACCCACATGTCTATTTCTTATAATGATTCTCAACTTCCTGTGAATAGAATATCTTTAGATATTGAAAAACAACCTTTGGAGCAAGCTTTGAAAGTAATTCTTAAAGGAACAGGTTTTACATATTTGATAAAAGATAATTATATAATGATTGTGCCGGAACAAAATATCAAAAAGGCTAAAAGCAGAAATATATCCGGCAATGTTGTAGATGCGAAAGGAGAACCGTTAATCGGAGTTACAGTGATTGAAAAAGGAACAACTAACGGTGCGGTGACCGATTTGGATGGCAATTATAAAATAACAACTAAGACTGCAACGCCTGTTCTTGTTTTTTCATACGTAGGTTATCAGACAAAAGAGACTCATGCTACAGAAAATATTGTCAATATTGTTTTGGAGGATGGAGCTCAGGAACTGGGGGAAGTGGTCGTTACGGCTTTAGGAATTAAACGTTCAGAGAAAGCATTAAGTTATAATGTTCAGAAAGTGGGCAATGATGCTGTCACTACTGTGAAGAGTGCCAATTTCATGAATTCATTGTCCGGTAAGGTTGCAGGAGTGAATATCAATGCTTCCTCAGCTGGTATGGGCGGCGCTGCCCGTGTGGTGATGCGTGGTCCGAAGTCTATCAGCCAAAGTAATCAGGCTCTTTATGTTATTGATGGTATTCCTGTGACTGGTAGAAGCCAGGGAGAATTGAAGGGGGATGCAATGATGTATGCGAATCAGCCGGGGACAGAAAGTATTGCGGATGTCAATCCGGAAGATATCGAGTCTATTTCGGTGCTTAGCGGACCGGCTGCTGCCGCTCTTTACGGTTCGGCTGCTGCTCAGGGAGTGGTTATGATTACTACTAAGAAAGGGCAAGAAGGAAAAGTGTCCGTCACGATTTCTAATAGTTCACAGTTTGCCAATCCATTTGTAATGCCAAAGTTTCAGGACCAATATGTGAATCGTCCGGGGGAGATAAAAACTTGGGGAGATAAAGCTGCTTCGGAATTCGGTACTTATGAACCGGCTGATTTCTTTAATACGGGTAGTAATATTCAAAACAATATTTCACTGACAGCAGGTACTAGCAAGAATCAGACATATCTTTCTGTGGGTACGACGAATGCACAAGGGATTATTCCTAATAACTCATATGATCGGTATAATTTTACGTTTCGTAATACCACCTCATTCTTGAATGATAAGATGACTTGTGATTTTAACTTTAATTATATTCGTGAGAAAGATAAAAATCTGATGGCTCAAGGTCAGTGGTTTAACCCTTTGACTTCTCTTTATCTTTTCCCGAGGGGAGAAAGTTTTGATGCAATCCGTACATTTGAGGTATATGATCCTGTTCGTAAGATATATGTGCAAAATTGGAACTATGGAGATGCTCTTAAGATGCAGAATCCTTATTGGGTGGCAAACCGTATGAATCGCACTAATGACCGGAATCGTTATATGGTGAGTGCCAGCCTGAAATATGAAATATTAGACTGGCTGAATGTTACCGGGCGTTTGCGCTGGGATGATGCTGCCACTAAGCAGGAAGATAAACGGTATGCCTCTACATTAAAGTTGTTTGCACCTTCCGATTACGGTTTTTATGGCTATGATAAGATTAATGATCAGACATTGTATGGAGACTTGATGCTTAATATCAATAAGACATTAGGGGAGAATTTTAGCATTTCTTCTAATATGGGTGCTTCATTTTCCCGTTTGAAATATGATGTTACCGGTTTTCAGGGAGGTCTGAAAGCTCCTTCTAATGTGTTTACACCGAATGCTATAGATTATGGAAACGCAACCAATGACAATCGTCCTATTTTTGAGAGCTACAAACATTATATCAATTCAATGTTTATCAGTGCCGAGTTGGGGTATAGAAGTATGCTTTACTTGACTCTGACCGGTCGTAATGATTGGGACTCAGCTTTGCATGGAACCGCACAAACATCATTCTTCTATCCTTCTGTAGGGGTATCTGCGGTTATTCCGGAAATGGCGAAGATGCCACAAATGATTAATTATTTGAAAGTACGTGCTTCGTGGGCGTCTGTCGGTTCGGCCATTGAGCCTAATCTGTCATCGGCATGGAGGTATGAATATAATCCCGCTTTGGGAACTTATAAAACAGTAACTTACAAATTTCCGAAGAAATTTTATCCGGAACGTACGGATTCATGGGAGGCAGGTGTCACTGCACGCTTGTTTGGAAATGCTTTGTCTGTTGACTTGACTGTTTACCAATCCAATACACGCAAACAGACATTGTTGCGGGATGTTACGTCTGGAGCTGCAGGTTTTAATAAGGAATATATTCAAACAGGTAATATCAGGAATCGTGGATTGGAATTATCGGTGGGATATACTAAATCCTGGGCGGATTTTACATGGAGCTCTTCATTGGCTTACAGTATGAACCGTAACAAAATAGTAGAACTGTTGGAGAATCCTAATGAGGTGGTAAGGCAGGCAGGACTTAGTGGTTGCGGAGTAGTCCTGAAAAAAGGTGGTGGTATGGGCGATATTTATACATATACTGACTTTAAGCGTGATGCTGAGGGGAATATCGCTCTTGATTCCAACGGGAATGTGATGCAGACCAACTTGTCCAATCCACAATACCGGGGTTCGGTATTGCCTAAAGGCAATCTTGGTTTTTCAAATGATTTTTCATGGAAAGGTGTGAATCTGGGATTTGTCCTGACTGCGCGCCTGGGAGGTATATGTATGTCACAGACACAGGCTATTCTGGATGAGTATGGCGTTTCAGCGGTGAGTGCTGAAGCACGAAATAATGGTGGTATAGCAGTAAATACCGGAAAAATCTCAGCCGAAGGATATTATGCGGTAGTAGGTGGAGACAATCCTATATGGTCCGAATATATTTACAGTGCGACCAATGTACGTTTACAGGAAGCTCATATTAGCTATACTTTACCTAGAAAATGGTTGAAGAGTAAAGAACTGACCTTGGGAGTGACTGCCAATAATCTGTTTATGATATACAGGAAGGCTCCGTTTGATCCGGAATCAACTGCGTCAACAGGGACTTATTATCAAGGGTTTGATTATTTTATGCAGCCAAGTTTGCGTACCCTGGGATTCAACATCAAATTGAAACTTTGATATTAACTTAAAAAAAAGAAAGATGATGAAGAAAATAAATATAGTGAGAAGTTGGTTGATCGGTTCATTTGTTCTATTCGGGATTACCTCTTGTACTGCGGGGTTTGAGGATGCTAACCGTCCGGGACATGAGACTTCGTTGGAAGAGCTTGGACGAGACGACTATGCGGTTTCCTCTTTTATCACAGAGTTGCAGAACTTTGCTTTTCCTGAACAGGAGAATACTTATCAAAATACGGAAGATCTTATTGGTAATTATTTGGGGCGTTACATGACTTATGTGAAGCCGGATTTTTCGGTGAAGAATTATACTTGTTTTAATGCATCGGACGATTGGAAAATCGTACCGTGGCGGGACGTGTTTGCCAAAGCGACGTCTTCATTTAATGCTGTGGCTGTCCTCACACAAGAAGAGGGCCCCATGTATGCATTGGCATTAATTTTACGTGCGCAGTTAATGTTGCGTTTTACTGATACATACGGTCCTCTTCCTATTGGGGTGGAAGAAGATGCCAATGCTTATTCTTCTCAAGAGAAAGTGTATAGCCATCTCATAGAGACTCTGGATAAAGCAATTTCCATCATAACTCCTTTGGTGGAGACGAATCCGGGATTGGTTTTGAAAGCGGATGCGGATAAGGTGTATGGAGGTAAAATGAATCAATGGTGTAAATTTGCAAACTCGTTGAAGTTGCGTATGGCCATCCGCATGCGATTTGTCAATCAGGATGAAGCTCAGCGAATTGCTGTGGAAGCGTATAAAGCGGGAGTTATTGAACAGAACGAGGACAATTGCGCTATAACATATATTCCCAATGGACAGTATAAGACTTCTGTCGACTGGGGAGACAGTCGTGCCTGTGCCGATTTGGAAAGTTATATGAATGGTTTTGGCGACCCGCGTATTTATCAGTATTTTAAAAATACGGAAGAATATGGTAGACGTTCGGTTGTGGGTTGCCGTGCAGGTGCCAACGTGACCAATAAGGACCTTGCTATGAAAAAATATTCTGCTGCCAATATTGAGGAAGACTCAAGGGGAATGTGGATGACGGCTGCCGAGATGACATTTTGCCGGGCTGAAGGTGCGATGTTAGGTTGGGATATGGGAGGAACTCCCGGTGCGCTTTATAATCAGGCGGTTCGTTTGTCGTTTGAACAATGGGGGGTGGCCGGCCAGGAATATTACTACTTGGAAAATTCGGAAAACACACAAGAGTATTATTATGATGCTGCGGATGGATATGGAGGCAATCATGCACCTGTCAGTACAATCACGGTGAAGTGGGATGATAATGATTCCCCCGAAAGAAAAATGGAAAGGCTGATTGTACAGAAATGGATTGCTTTGTTTCCTGATGGTCAGGAAGGATGGAATGAAATACGTCGTACCGGTTATCCTTGCGTATTTCCTGTGGCTCAGTCCACCAATGGATACGATCTGGATGTGCCGAATCGTATTCCGTTTGATCCGAGAGAGATGAATGGCAATAATCAGGAAAATTATCGGAAAGCTGTTGAAATGTTAGGCGGGAAAGATGATTATGCTGCAAGGATGTGGTGGCAAAATGGCGGTAACAAGTAAGAAATCTAAATGTAAAAAGCTATAAAAATGAAACGATTATATAAATATTTCTTTGGAATTTTAGGAATATCATTTGCTTTGACGGCCTGTGATGATTGGTTGGATACGGAAATTAAAGATCCTGCGAATCTGACTATATCTAATAAGGATGAGGCTTATTATGCCCGTCTGCGTGAATATAAAAAGAGTGATCATCCGGTTGCGTTCGGATGGTATGGTAACTGGACGGGAACCGGTGCCTCTTATGAGAATTCCTTAAAAGGATTGCCGGATAGTGTAGATTTTGTGTCATTGTGGGGAAACTGGAAGAATCCGTCACCTGCTATGATGGAAGATTTACGTTATGTGCAAGAAAAAAAGGGAACGAAGGTATTGTTCTGTTTCCTGGTGCTTGATATTGGCGACCAGATTACACCGCCGATGCCACAGGAGGAAATAGACAATGGTACATCTATAGAAGACTGGAGACATAAGTTCTGGGGGTGGGACTATTCACTGGAGAATCGGTTGGTTGCAGTGGAGAAATATGCGAACGCCTTGTGTGATACGATCGAAAAGTATAATTATGATGGGTTCGATTTCGATGCTGAACCGAATGTACAGCATCCGTTTCCTACCAATAAGGAACTTTGGCAAAATAACGGTCAAGTAATCGCGAAGTTTGTGGAAACGATGTCGAAGAGAGTCGGCCCGAAGTCTGGTACGGGAAAAATGCTGGTTGTGGATGGTGAACCGGATGCACTGCCTGCTGAGCTGTTTCACCATTTTGATTATCTGATTCTGCAAACGTATACAACTTATTATAAGCAAGACAACAGTCGGCTGGATGCTCGCTTCGACAAACAGTATGCCCACTTTAAAGATGTGGCGACAGCTGGAGAGATTGCGAAAAAGATTATTATCTGTGAGAATTTTGAGGATCATGCCAAGACTGGTGGGGCGGCTTTTATACTTCCTGACGGCACGGAGATAAATTCACTTAGTGGTTTTGCTTATTGGAATCCGTCGGTTGGTGGCATACAATATCGCAAAGGCGGTGTAGGAACTTACCATATGGAATATGAGTATAAAGTGAATGCACAAGGGAGCGAAACTTATCCGGCGTTGCGTAAAGCCATACAAATTCAGAATCCAAGTATTAAGTAAATAAAAACGAATAAAAAATGAACAGATATTTATTAAAACAAAATATAATCGGACTATTATTCTTTACATGTCTGTTTGTCGGTTGTGATAATGCCGAATATTCGGTGTTACATAATCAGGCCTATATTTCACAAACTGGTACGAATCCGAATACTGCATTAAAAGTGTTTATTGATCAAGATTTGGTGACAGCCAATTTGAATGTGCGTCTTTCCGATCCGGCAGAGAAAGACTATAACTTTGAGTTTGTGGAAGATGCTGAATTATTGGCAAAGTATAATGAAGTTAATTATACATCCTATAAATTTCTTCCTGCCGAACAGTATAATTTTAAGGGGAAAGAGGCTGTGATAAAGCAGGGGGAGGTTCTTTCGGAATCGTCAGGATTGGAAATTCTTCCCTTGACGCAGGAAATGAAAGATAGCGGAAATAAATACGCCATTGCTTTGACACTTCAGAGTAAAGATGGCGCGGCAGAGGTCTTGAAACCTGGAAGTACTATACTTTATTTACTTGATCCGGCCATTGTGACTTCAGTCCCGGTTTTCAACTCTAGACATAATGCTACTTTCAGTTTGGTTGAAGATTTATCTTTAAGTGAATGGACTTTAGAGTTCTGTGTCAATATGAGCAAACTTGGGAAGAAGGTTGGGGAATTGAATAATCAGGCCCTTTTTGATGGTTCAAGCAGTTTGGGCGAATCGGATGGGCAGATTTATACTCGTTTTGGTGATGCCCCCATTGAAGGAAATCGTTTGCAGATAAAGACTCAGGGCTTACAGATGAACAGTGCAACGTTGTTTGAAGAGAATAAATGGTATCAGATAGCTTGGGTGTGTACAAGCAGCAAGTTGTATCTGTATGTTGACGGAAAATTGGATAATTCGATAGATGTACCGGGTAAAGTGACCAATCTCAGTAAAACGAAATGTAAAATTGGAAATGCCGAATATTTGAAAGCAGATGTTCAGATGAGCGAATTCCGCTTATGGAAGCGGGCTTTATCTCAGCGGGAAATAGCCAACAACTTGTATGCGACCGATCCTCATTCCAATGCATTGTTTGCTTATTTTAAATTCAATGAAGGAAAAGGTGACAGGTTTACCGATGCTACAGGAAATGGAAATGAGGCATGGTGTAATGATCCTGTTGAATGGAGAGATAATGTTCGCCTCAATGCTAACAATTAAATAATGTATTATAACTGAAATATCATGAAATCAATAAAGAAGAATATCATAACTTCGATGGTATTGCTTTTGCCATTGTGGTTTGTTGCATGTGAAAGTGAACGGGAAGTGGGAAGCACTCTTTTCCCGGAAGGAAACAGTGGTGACATTGTCAAAGCATTTATTGACAACCGTTGTTTTTATCCCAAGAATTATATGGAATCTACAGTTGTGCAGGCAGGAAACGGAGGGGATTTGATTGCGGGTTCCGAACAGGTGGATCTCCGGGTGCAATTGACCAATGCTGCTCCCCAGGATTTGTTTTTTTCGATGAAAGTGGAGAATTCGGTATCGGATGCTGGAGAGGATGACGTAACATGGTTGGGAGAAGACGCAATCTCCTTTCTGAATCAAACGGTTACCATCAAAAAGGGAGAACTTGAAAGTGGGGAGATGATATCCTTCACGCTTGATGAGGAATCTGGTTCACTTAAGGAACTTGCTGAGAGTGGAATGGTGGCTTTGTCTTTGGTAACTACTGATGCAGTTGAGATAAGTGAAAATTATAGTACATATTTATGGAAAGTGAATAAGGAAATCACGAATATAGATGTGAATGGTAGTTTGAAAGATAAAACAATGATTGATGTTACTTCTTATGATGTGATTGGAGGATATGGCCTTCCTACACAAGATTTAAGTGATGATGACATGAACACATTCCTAATGAGTTATATTGACTATCCAAATGCTAAAATACCATTTCATATGCATGAGCCTCAGGAAATTATAGGGCTTTCAATTACTCCTGCTGGTTATTGGGGAGCATGGAATTTGGATTATTCAAAAGTGGAATTATTAGGTGGGGATGATCCGGATAATTTGACGCGCATAGGTATAGCGACATGCACAACAGGGATGCCTTCTGATCATACTCCTTGGGAAATAGCTTTTTATTCGCCTGTAAAACTGCGATATCTGACAGTGCATGTACTGGATAATTTCTCTAATGGTGAGTCTGTGAATGCATTATGTGCTGAAATACGATTGTATCGATAGGAGTTAGGGAATATGATTATTTTTCCTAATTTACAGTAGAGTGTAATTTATACTATGCCGGTAAAGATGAAGTATACTTTGCTGGCATAGTTTGGTTTATAATCGTTTGGTTTTTATTGCCAAATATCTGATTCATAATGTTCGTTGCAAAACTCTTGGATTAATGTTGCCTAAATGAAGTAAAACCAATACCTTTGTACCATATTTACTAATACAAAGAGTATGACTTATCATCATTTATCTGTCCTGGTCCATCGTCAGGCCGAAAAATATGGCGACAAGGTAGCCTTAAAATACCGTGACTATGAGACAGCTCAATGGATTCCTATTTCATGGAAGCAGTTCTCCGGATCAGTACGGCAAGCAGCTAATGCTTTCGTGGCATTGGGAGTAGAAGAACAAGAGAATATCGGTATATTTTCACAGAATAAACCCGAATGGTTCTATGTCGACTTTGGCGCGTTTGCCAATCGGGCTGTTACTATTCCGTTTTATGCAACGAGTTCACCTGCGCAGGCGCAATATATCATTAATGATGCGCAGATTCGTTTCCTTTTTGTAGGCGAGCAATACCAGTATGATGCTGCTTTCAGCATCTTTGGTTTCTGTACCTCTCTGCAACAACTGATTATTTTTGACCGTTCGGTAGTGAAAGATCCCCGCGACGTATCGTCTATCTATTTTGATGAGTTTATGGCGATGGGAGAGGGATTACCTCACAATGATACGGTAGAAGAGCGTACCGAACGGGCTTCATACGATGACTTGGCAAACATTCTCTATACATCCGGCACAACGGGTGAACCGAAGGGCGTCATGCTTCATCATTCCTGTTATCTGGAACAGTTTCATACACACGATGACCGTTTGACAACCATGTCGGATAAGGATGTATCTATGAATTTCCTCCCCTTGACACACGTGTTTGAGAAAGCATGGTGTTATCTCTGTATTCATAAAGGAGTGCAGATTTGTATCAATCTCCGTCCGGCAGATATTCAGACAACGATTAAGGAAATTCGTCCGACACTGATGTGTAGTGTTCCCCGTTTCTGGGAGAAAGTATATGCAGGTGTACAGGAGAAAATTAACGAGACAACAGGGTTGAAGAAAGCACTGATGCTGGATGCTATCCGGGTAGGTAGAATCCATAATCTGGATTATCTGCGTTTGGGTAAGACTCCTCCGGTGATGAATCAACTGAAATATAAATTCTACGAAAAGACAATCTACTCTCTACTGAAAAAAACAATCGGTATTGAGAACGGTAACTTTTTCCCGACTGCCGGTGCTGCCGTTCCCGATGAAATCAATGAATTTGTCCATTCGGTAGGAATCAATATGGTGGTAGGATATGGCTTGACGGAATCGACGGCCACTGTATCTTGTACATTGCCGGTTGGCTATGATATCGGTTCAGTAGGTGTTGTACTTCCGGGAATTGAAGTGAAAATCGGTGAAGACAATGAAATTCTTCTTCGGGGAAAGACGATTACCAAAGGTTATTATAAGAAAGCAGAAGCTACAGCTGCTGCCATTGAACCCGATGGCTGGTTCCATACAGGTGATGCCGGTTACTTTAAAAATGGCCAGCTTTTCCTGACGGAACGCATTAAAGACCTGTTCAAAACATCGAACGGTAAATATGTTGCTCCGCAAGCTTTGGAAACGAAATTGGTTATTGACCGTTATATTGACCAGATTGCCATTATTGCCGATCAGCGTAAGTTTGTTTCCGCTCTGATTGTTCCTGTATATGGGTTTGTGAAAGAGTATGCGGAAGAAAAAGGCATTAAATACAAAGATATGGAGGAACTGTTGAAACATCCGAAGATTGTAGGATTGTTCCGTGCACGGATTGATACACTCCAACAGCAGTTTGCACACTATGAGCAAATCAAACGTTTCACTCTGCTTCCCGAACCGTTCAGTATGGAACGTGGAGAACTGACTAATACGTTGAAATTGAAACGGTCGGTAGTTGCCAAGAATTATAGTGAGCAGATTGAAAAGATGTACGAAGAAAATGAGAAATAAGAGATGGACGGTGAACGTTAAATATGAAACGGTAAACCGTAAACGATAAGTCGCAAACAATAAAACGGTGAACAATCTGTACAATTGGCAGAGTTGTTCACCGTTTATTATTTATAAGTACATCTCCCTAATTAGTTTGTATTGTTTTCATTTTTACAAATTCCTTATAAAGAAAAACTTCTTGATTTTGATAGTATAAACTTATTTAGAGGACATACTTAGTTTATTCGTTCCTTTTTAGTATCCGAAAATCTGCTCCTGTGTCAATTCTTCAATAGGACCTACAGCTTTCAGCTTATCCAGTTCCAAATCCTTCTTATCTCCCAGAATGCAATAAACATACGTGCGTCCTTTTACCCATTGCTTTTGGAAATCGGCAATGTCTTTCAGCGTCATGTTCTGTATATCATTGTAGAGCTTGATACGCGGGTCTACGTTTTGGCCTAGGTCCTGTGCATTGATATAACTCCAGATGATGTCACCTTTGATGATACGTTCGGTACGCAGGCGGTTCGTTAATCCGTCTTTAGCCAGTTTGAATGCAGCCTCCGATTCCGGCATATTCACATTCAGTCCGGAGAGTATGACATACGTACGTTCGTTGCCTGGAGATACGTAGAAAGTACAAGCCAAGCGATAGAATTCACTTTTCAGTTCCTCCGGTGTCATGTCCGAAGTACCCAGATATTATGTCAGGAAGAGTGACAAGCAAGAAAGTTTCAATAGTTTGTTCATAATATGACAACATTTTAATAACAAAAACAAAGGTAGCAGATTTTTGCTTATCTTTGTCCCCCGATATCTGAATTTTGTAAATAATAAAATTGTAAATCAAATGATTACTATTGAACAACTTAAAGACGTGAAAGAGCGCACTGATGCGCTGAGGAGGTATCTTTGACATCGACGGGAAGAAAATTCAAGTCGAAGAAGAGCAATTAAGAACACAAGCTCCGGGATTTTGGGATGACCAGAAGAAGGCCGAAGCTCAAATGAAATTGGTGAAAGACCTGCAAAAGTGGATTGAAGGCTACAACGAACTCAAGACATTGGCAGATGAACTTGAACTGGCATTTGATTTCTATAAAGAAGAACTGGTGACCGAGGAAGATGTGGACGCTGCTTACGCCAAAGCTAGTGAAGCGGTAGAGGCACTCGAACTCAAAAATATGCTTCGTGACGAAGCCGACCAGATGGATTGTGTGTTGAAAATCAATTCAGGTGCCGGTGGTACGGAAAGTCAGGACTGGGCTTCTATGCTGATGCGTATGTATCTGCGTTATGCCGAGACCAACGGTTATAAAGCTACCATTGCCAACCTTCAGGAAGGTGACGAAGCCGGAATCAAAACCTGTACTATCAATATTGAAGGTGATTTTGCATACGGTTATTTGAAGGGAGAGAACGGTGTGCACCGCCTGGTTCGTGTTTCTCCGTACAATGCGCAAGGTAAACGTATGACTTCCTTTGCTTCTGTATTCGTTACTCCGCTGGTGGATGACAGTATCGAGGTAAATATTTTGCCTGCCAACATCTCTTGGGATACATTCCGAAGCGGTGGTGCCGGTGGACAGAATGTAAATAAGGTAGAATCCGGTGTCCGTTTGCGTTATCAGTATAAAGATCCTTATACCGGTGAGGAAGAAGAAATTCTGATTGAAAATACCGAAACCCGTGACCAGCCGAAGAACCGTGAGAATGCAATGCGTCAACTACGTTCCATCTTGTATGATAAGGAATTGCAGCATCGTATGGCAGAACAGGCGAAAGTGGAAGCCGGTAAGAAGAAGATCGAGTGGGGTTCCCAGATCCGTAGCTACGTATTTGATGACCGTCGCGTGAAAGATCATCGTACCAACTATCAGACTTCGGATGTGAACGGTGTGATGGATGGCAAAATAGATGGCTTTATCAAAGCTTATCTGATGGAGTTTTCTTCACAAGAATCATAAAAAATAAAATTAGCAAGAATTATTTTTGGAAAGTTAATAGATTTGTACTTACTTTGTTAGCGTTGAACTTTAAAGCTAACTATTATGGGTAAGGTGAAGAAAAAAGTAGCAATTAGTAAGAAAGAAGAAGAACAAGCCCAGAAGGTTGTCAAAATAGTGTTCGTCTCATTAATTATTTTGGCATTGATTATGCTGATCGCATTTTCCTTTTTCGGCTGATAAGTTCGCCACAAATTATACGGTTAACCCAGATTGTTTGGTTATTGATAGGATAAATATCAAATCCGATCTGTGTTAATCTGCGTAATTTGTGGCGAACTCTTTGTTTTGTAATGCATTTGTGTTCTCTGTAATATAAATGTAACTTTTCTGTCATTTTCCCGTAGTTAATTTGTCATCTCCGTGTATCCTCACAGTTGTACTTTTGCCGTGAATTTAGTAGCAGACAACTGAAATGAGTAGAATCAGAACAACTGTCGTTATGCTTTTGCTGGCGACAATGGCCTTTGGACAGGCAAAAGAAGATGCAGGGGATGGTAAGATGCTGGATAAACAGACCATGGAGTTTAAGGATTATCTGCCGGAGATTCACGGAACAATCCGGGGAAAGTACGAATATCAGACAGAAACAAGTGAAAGCCGTTTTGAAGTACGTAATGCACGCTTCAGTGTTTCGGGAAATGTGCATCCGATAGTTGCTTATAAAGCGGAAATCGACCTTTCCGATGAAGGCTCTATCAAGATGCTTGATGCGTATGCACGTGTTTTTCCGGTGAAAGACCTGAATTTTACGATCGGTCAGATGCGCGTTCCTTTCACGATAGATGCTCACCGCTCACCACATCAGCAGTATTTTGCCAACCGTTCATTCATTGCCAAGCAAGTAGGAAATGTGCGTGATGTCGGTTTGACGGCTGGTTATACGAATAAAAAAGGTATCCCATTTATTCTTGAAGGGGGATTGTTTAACGGCTCCGGTCTGACAAATCAGAAAGAATGGCATAAAACGCTGAATTACTCCATAAAAGCGCAGTTATTGCCCAATAAGAACTGGAATCTGACACTTAGCACCCAAATGATAAAACCGGAAAATGTGCGGATTAATATGTACGATGCCGGTATCTATTATCAGAATGACCGTTTTCATATTGAGGCGGAATATTTATATAAAATGTACGGTCACGAAGCATTTAAAGATGTTCATGCAGTGAATAGTTTTATTAATTACGATTTACCATTAAAGAAAGTGTTCAATAAAATCTCTTTCCTGGTTCGCTATGATATGATGACCGATCATAGTGATGGCAAGATGGATGAAACGACAAAAGCTCTGATTATAAATGATTATGCCCGACATCGTGTGACAGGCGGAATCACACTAAGTCTTTCCAAAGCTTTCATTGCTGACCTCCGACTGAACTTCGAGAAATATTTCTATAAGAACTCCGGTGTTCCAAAAGAATCGGAACGGGACAAAATCGTGATTGAGTTTATGACGAGATTCTGAAATAAATTGAGACTTGAAAATTGAGAATTAAGAATTGTAGTTTTCTGATACATGATGTGAGATGTCAAACTATCATTTTTTAATTCTCAATTTTCAATTTTTAATTTATCTTTGTGCCATGGCACAGGAAATAGAACGTAAATTTTTAGTTATCGGTGAATTCAAGTCTTCGGCTTTTGCGCAGAGTCATATTGTGCAGGGGTATATCAGTAGTGTTCGCGGGCGTACTGTCCGGGTTCGTATTCGGGATGAAAAAGGTTATCTGACAATAAAGGGAGCTTCTAATGCTTCCGGTACCAGTCGTTATGAATGGGAAAAGGAGCTGGCCTTATCAGAAGCAGAAGAATTGATGAGGCTTTGCGAACCGGGGATTATTGACAAGACCCGCTATTTGGTACGTAGTGGCAAACATGTATTTGAAATCGACGAGTTTTATGGTGAGAATGAAGGACTTATTGTGGCAGAAGTAGAGTTGGAATCGGAAGATGAGGCTTTTGTAAAACCCGACTTTATCGGTGAGGAGGTAACGGGCGACATACGCTACTATAACTCACAGTTAATGAAAAAACCGTATAAAACGTGGTAAGCGTTAACAAATAAACCGTATATTTGTTCTTATATAAAAAAGAGAGCAGTGTATGGATATGGAACAGTTGTACAGTTATGTGCCGCGTGAATTGGTTACTTTTGTTTTAGTAACCTTGTTTTCTTTATTAATCGGACTTTCGCAACGTCGAATCAGTCTGAAGCGTGAGGGTGAAACTACTCTTTTCGGAACTGACCGCACTTTTACTTTTATTGGTATACTGGGTTACTTGCTTTATATCTTAGACCCTACGGATATGCGTCTGTTTATGGGAGGTGGAGCGGTATTGGGATTGCTGTTGGGATTAAACTATTATGTAAAGCAATCACAATTTCATGTTTTTGGTGTAACTACCATCATTATTGCCCTGATTACTTATTGTATGGCTCCTATCGTAGCTACCCAACCTTCCTGGTTTTATGTCATGGTAGTTGTGACTGTGCTCCTGCTGACTGAACTCAAACATACTTTTACAGAGTTTGCTCAACGGATGAAGAATGATGAAATGATTACGTTAGCCAAGTTCTTGGCTATCAGCGGTATCATATTACCGATGCTTCCGCATAAGAATCTGATTCCGGATATTAATCTTACTCCTTATTCTATCTGGTTGGCAACGGTAGTAGTATCCGGCATTTCCTATCTCTCTTACCTATTAAAGAGATATGTATTCCATGAATCCGGAACGTTAGTTTCTGGTATTATTGGTGGATTATACAGCAGTACGGCTACGATCTCGGTACTTGCCCGTAAAAGCCGGAAAGCCTCTGAACAGGAAGCGACTGATTATGTTGCTGCCATGCTGTTGGCTGTCAGCATGATGTTTCTACGATTTATGATACTGATACTTATTTTCAGTAGAGAAATCTTCCTGTCTATTTATCCGTATCTGTTGACTATGGCGGTGGTGGCGGCTATTGTTGCCTGGTTTATCCATTCCCGACAAAAACGACCGGAAGACCAGCCTGCTGAAACAGAAGAAGATGATAGTAGCAACCCGTTGGAATTTAAAGTTGCTTTGATTTTTGCCGTACTCTTTGTGATATTCACTTTCTTAACTCACTATACGTTAGTGTATGCGGGCACAGGCGGATTAAATCTCTTGTCTTTTGTTTCCGGTTTTAGTGATATAACTCCTTTTATATTAAACTTGTTGCAAAATATAGGCAGTGTGGCTGCACTGATAATTACTGCTTGTAGTATGCAGGCTATCATCAGTAATATAATGGTAAATATGTTCTATGCTTTATTCTTTGCTGGGAAGGGAAGTAAACTTCGTCCTTGGATTCTGGGAGGATTCGGTGTAGTGATTGCTTGTAATCTCGTGTTGTTGCTGTTCTTCTATATTTAAAGAGGCTTTTAGGTATAAAACAACTGTTATTTGTATGGACGAGATAGATTCTTAGATTTATTTTAGAATAAAATGCTCATGTATATAATTCCATACAAATATCCCTATCTATTTTTACTTGATATTAATAGATAGGGATATTTGTAGAAAGAGCCTTTACCAAGACCAGTCGCTCTCTTTGTAATTTGCTTCTACTGCTGTCTCGATCTCATCAGGTAGATTATGATAGAAATCAAGCCCGGTTATGGATTCTAACTCATCGATAGATTTTGCACATGCTTTAATATTTTTTGATTTGTCGCTTTTGTGCTCTATATAAAATCCAATAGCTTTGTACTGTCCATTCTTGTAAGATAAGATTGTACTGAAGTAATATTTAGGTATCTTGACACCATACGTACCTGTTTCCAGTATTGCATAATCTATGGATGTTCCTTTCACAATGTAAGTTGTATCTTGAGGATTTGACACCTTTGCCCACTCCTGTACTTTGTTCTCTATCGCATCCCAAGTACTTCCACCTTGGTTGAATCCGGTTATTAGTTGCGGACTGATATTAGAATAATAGAATGTCTGACTATTTGCTTCACGGCTATATAATCTGTCACTTGAAGCTACCATGTGTCCTCTATTATACGGTGAATAGTAGTCTTGTTTGTCAGTCCTGTATTGTGCCGGAATATTAGTATCTGGTTTATAATCGTCTTTACGATCCACATTCTTTTGAGAAGTCACATTGTCAAAAGTCAATGCTACCCAACGTACATGTTTTTTCGTACAATCGTATTCATAACTGTAAGTGACAGTCTTTTTTCCATTCTCTGTAGTTGTCCAGGTATGAAAAATGTTCATGCTTCCACCTTTCAGTTTAGGAATTTCGATTCTTCCTGCATACCCTGATGGATTAGGGTCCGGATCTGGATCAGGATTTGAACCATTGCCTGCTAATTGTTTGAGTGTGAATTTGGCCTCCTCTTTTCCGGCTGTGATTGTAATAATGACACTTCGTTCAGCTCCGGTATTTGCTTTCATATATCCACTGATAGAGCCATTTCCATTGCCGGATGTTCTACTCAATGTACACCAAGTCTCACTACTTGAAGCCTGCCATGTGCCATCAGCTTTTACACGAATGATAAATCCGCCTCCATTGGCATTGATTTGTGTTTGGTCAATAGAGGCAATTCCTTGATTGGTATTGCCTGAGTTGTCTGGAAGTTCAGGCGAATCCTGTTCACTACATGAGATTGCAGTGCTACAAGTTATGAACAGGATGAATAGTTTAAATAATGCTTTTGTCATTTCACTTCTTTAATTAGATAAATAATAGTAGGCAAGTGATCGCTATATCCGTTTAGCCATACACCACCTGCCTGTGTCCGTTTAGGATATCCTTTATATTTTCCTTCTTTTTGGAACATAAAATCACGGCTGAAGATTTCATGTTTATAGAATTTCAGTGTACTGCGGTCAGTGCCCAACAAATTTCCGGTGAATACAATTTGATCGAACAAATTCCATTTACCTTTGTACATCAGAGTTCCATATCCTTTCTTCAAAGTATCCCACCATGGATTGTACAAGTCTGTAGGACCTGCATCAACAGGTTTCCGTTTAGCTCCAAGTGCTACAGCCATACTTTTATCCATCGGGTCATCGTTCATATCCCCCATGATAACAATTTTGGCTGCGGAGTCTTCCCTTAACAGTGAATCTTTGATAGCTCTAACTTGTTCTCCTGCGCGTTCACGTGCTGGAGAAGCGGCAGCTCTCGAAGGCCAGTGATTGACGATAAAGTGCATTTTCTCATCTGCGATATTGCCGCTGGCAATCAGGAAACCACGTGTCTTATGCACTGTATCATTGATATATACATAAGGTACGAGTTTACTATTTGTCAGTTCAAACAATTTGGGATTATAGAAGAAAGCACAGTCCACACCACGTTGATCTTCTCCTTCGTAGTGAACATATCGGTACCCTCTGTCTGCTAAAGCCGGTTGCTTCAGTATGTCTTCCAATACTCTGTAATTTTCGATTTCAGAAACGCCGATAATGGCGGGACCCATTGGCAACTTGTCGGTACTTAACAGGCTTAATATTTCCGACATGTTTTTCAGCTTAGCCTTATACTTCATCGTATTCCACTGATTAGTACCGTTAGGAAGATACTCGTAGTCATTCTTACCTTCATCGTGAATGGTATCAAACAAATTCTCCATATTGTAGAACGCTACACTGTAGAGGGCAAATTTCTTTTCCTGTCCATAGGCCATGAGGACGAAAAGAGCGAGTACACCTAAAGTCATTAAGCTTTTTTTCATCTTTGAAATTGATTTTAAAAGTGGGTAATTTGTCATTTGTATGACAAATATCTAAAAAGAAAACGAAAAACCCACCCTTACGAGTTACTTTTTTTGTAAAAAACATTGTTATTTATAAAATTCTTTGTTATTTTGCGTAACAGCTTATTTCATTTGTATTGCAAAGCGAAAGACCAATTAACATTAATATAAATTAAATTATGAAACAACGACTAGGGTTAGCGATCGTGCTATTTTGCTTAATGCCAGCACTTTTTGCTCAGCAAAAGGCAAAGCAAAACGCCCGTGAGGACAATGCTTCTTTCATGTTTACAGAATCACAATTGAATGAGGATGATGATGCAGCACAGAGCACATCTGCATTGGTCACTTCTAACAATGATGTTTATCTGTCAAATGTAGGTTATCTGTTTAGCCCAATGAGATTTCGTGTGAGGGGATATGATTCCCAGTATAGTGACATGTATATCAATGGGGTACAGTTTAATGATGCAGAAACAGGACGTTTCAGTTACGGATTAATAGGAGGATTGAACGATGCTACCCGTAATAAGGAGGGGATCGGTCCTTTTGAAATTAACAACTTTACTTTCGGAGCCATAGGGGGAGCTTCCAATATCAATTTACGCGCCAGCCAATATGCGGCCGGTTCAAAACTAACCTTATCAGGTAGTAACCGCAACTATATCTTGCGTGGAATGTATACTTATTCTACAGGTCTGATGAATAATGGATGGGCCTTTACCGGTTCATTGGGATATCGTTGGGGTAACGAGGGAAATATTGAAGGAATCAAGTACAACTCTTTTTCTTACTTCCTCGGTGCAGAGAAAGTATTCAATGATCGCCATAGTCTTTCTTTGGCAACTTGGGGAACACCTACAGAGAGAGGGCAGCAAATGGCGGCAACTGAAGAAGCCTATTATTTAGCAAACAGTCATTATTATAATCCGAACTGGGGATATCAGAATGGAGAAAAAAGAAATGCGCGTATTGTACGCCAGTTCGAGCCATCAGCCATCGCTTCATGGAATTTCACCATTGATGATAATAAGAAACTGGTGACGAGTGCCGGATTCAAATATTCCAATTATGGCAAAAGTGCTTTGGGCTGGAATGGTAATGCAGCCGATCCGCGTCCGGATTATTATAAAAAGTTGCCTAGCTCTATCTTCGACGTGTGGGAATCCGTTCCTACTGCCGATGAACTGCAGCAGTTTAATGAGGTTACTGATAATTGGAAGAATAATAAAGCTTATCGTCAGTTGGATTGGGATGCTCTTTATTTTGCCAATAAACAAGCGAATGCATTAGGTAAAGAGACGCTTTATTATGTGGAAGAACGTCACGACGACCAGTTAGCTTTCAACTTAAGTTCTGTATTCAATCATCAATGGAATGAGCGCAATAGCTATGTTGCCGGAATTGCAGTGAATACAACCAAAGGTATGCATTATAAGAAAATGAAAGACTTGCTGGGTGGACAACTTTATACGGATGTCGACAAGTTCGCAGTACGTGACCATGGCGCTAGTTCCAGCATGGTGCAGAATGACCTCGATAATCCTAACCGTCGTATTGGTGAAGGTGATAAATTTGGTTATGACTATAACATCTATGTGAATAAGCAGAGCGCATGGGTACGTTATCAGGGTAATAATGGTGGATCATTAAATTATTTTGCTTCCGGTAAAATAGGATCTACACAAATGTTCCGTGATGGCTTGATGAGAAACGGACGTGCGCCATTGAAATCACTAGGTAGTAGCGGTACGGCGAAGTTCCTGGAAGGCGGTATAAAAGCTGGTCTGAATTGGGCTATCAATGGCAATCATTCCTTTACGTTGAATGCCGGATATGAAGAACGTGCACCGCTGGCTTACAATTCTTTCATCGCTCCGCGTATTAAGAACGATTTTGTGAGAGATTTGAAAACAGAGCGTATCATTGGTGGTGATTTGACTTACAACTTCAATACTCCTTGGGTGATGGGACGTTTGACGGGTTATTACACTCGTTTCCAGAATCAAGTAGAAATGGATGCTTTCTATAACGATAGCGAAGCACGTTTCACTTATCTTTCTATGAACGGTATTGAAAAGGAACATTGGGGAATAGAAGCTGCTGCTACCTTTAAATTGACAAGTGAGCTGTCATTAACAGCTATCGGTACTTGGAGCGAAGCTAAGTATACCAATAATCCGGATGCTGTGTTGACGTATGAAAGTGAGAATGAGTCAAACCTCGACCGTGTTTATGCTAAAGGTATGCGTGCCAATGGCACTCCGCTTTCTGCTTATAGTCTTGCTTTGGATTATAACGTAAAAGGTTGGTTCTTCAATTTGACAGGAAATTATTATGATCGTGTATATATCGATTTCTCAAGCTATCGTCGTCTTGGCAGTGTATTGGATAAGAATGGTGCTGGTGTAGATGCTAACGGAAATCCGGTTCTCAATGTACCGGGTCAGGAGAAACTGGATGGCGGATTTATGTTGGATGCTTCTATTGGAAAATATATCCGTTTGCGCAATGGAAAGAGCATTAGTCTCAATTTAAGTTTGACTAATATCCTGAACAATACAGATTTGCGTACAGGTGGTTTCGAACAAAACCGTGATGATAATTACAAAGACGGTGACGCACGTGTTTACAAGTTTTCCAAGAATTCTAAGTATTTCTACGCATTCCCGTTCAATGCTTTCTTGAACATTGGTTATAGATTTTAAGAATGTGTAGTTATCAATCCAAAACAAAAAGAAAGGAAGAAACAATTATGAAGAAATTACTATCTATATTATGTACCGGATTACTGCTATGTGGCGCAGGCCTCACTTCCTGTGAGAACTATGATAATCCGGTGACGGGAAATGCTTATGGCAATAACTCGATCCCGGAAGGACGTACGATTTCAATAGCGGCGTTGAAAGAGAAATACAATGATTTCATCGATACAAGCAAAGATACTTATACGACTATCGAAGGTGAAACGCGTATTGAAGGGGTAATTACCTGCGATGATGAAAGTGGAAACTTGTATAAGAAGCTCGTGGTGGCAGATGAGACAGGTGCTATCGTTATTGGTGTTAATGCAACCGGATTGTATGCATTCTGCCCGGTAGGACAGAAAGTGGTAATCGACTGTAAGGGTTTGCAGATAGGTAGCTATCGTAAACAGGCACAGATCGGAACAGTATATAATAATTCTGTAGGCCGTATGCCGGAATATGTATGGAAACAACATGTACGTCTGATTAATGAACCTAAATTATACTATCCAGAACTGACACCGATTGAAATTACTACTCCAGCTAATCTTGCTGCTATAGACTTGAAAGAAGCTCCGGTACTGGTTACTTTCAAAGATATAAAACTTTCCGAAGCAGATGGAACAGCGACTTATGCTCCAGGAGATGAAGGTTCAGTAAAACGTTATTTCACTTATGCTGACGGTACGCAGAGTGGAAGTAATCTATTCCTTTATACCAGTGCTTATGCAAACTTCTCAATGGAAGTAATGCCGCAAGGTAGTGTAAATATTACAGGTATTTTGTTGCGTTACAATAACCAGTGGGAGGTTGTTGTTCGTACTTTAAGCGATATCAAACGAAATAATTAATTCAATTAACACATATAATTATGAAAAAGATTCTAAATGCTTTATTCTTGACACTGCTTGCGGTGTTCACATTTAGTTCATGTAGTGATGTACCGGCTCCTTATGATATATTGGGAGAAGGTGATGTTCCGGGATTGACGGGTGATGGTACGAAAGAAAATCCATATAATATAGCTACTGCTTCATTGAAACAAGATGGTTCTGTTGCTTGGGTACAAGGATATATTGTAGGTTCGGCAGATGGAGCATCTTTGGCTGATGGATCTAAGTTTGAAGCTCCTTTTGTTGGTGCATCAAATATTTTGATTGCAGATGATGTGAATGAAAAGGATTACAAAAAATGTATTCCTGTACAGTTAGTTGCCGGAACAGATTTGCGGGCTCAATTAAATTTGGTTGATAATGCGGCTAATCTGGGACAAGTTGTTATTATTAAAGGTACATTAGAAAACTACTTTAAGCAAGCTGGTGTAAAAGCACCTACTGCTGCTGTTCTTAATGGAAAAGAGATTGGAGACGGTGGTGATCCAGCTCCGGGTGGTAGTTTGGTTGAATTGCTTGATCCATCTAATCCGGTAAATCAGGTAGTTAATACTTTTGATGATGCTGAAACAGATAAGGATTATGTAAAAGAAGGATATGTGAATTTGGCAGAAGTCGGTAGTAGAACGTGGAGAGGTAAGCCTTTTAATAATAATGGTCTTATTCAGGCAACGGCTTATGGTAGTAAGGAGTCTTCTATTATATCATGGTTTGTTACTCCTGCTGTGAATACTGCTCAAATGGCAGTGAAAAAGGTTACATTTGACTGTATTTCTGCATATTATAAAGATGGGAATAAATTAGAAGTTTATTTCCTTGAGAAAGATGGTAACAATCTGAAGCAGACTTTACTAGATGTAGGTACTTTACCTCAAAATTCAGAAGGTTATTCAGATGCTAAAACTTTAACAGGTGACCTTACAAGTATTGGTGATAAAGTTGGTTTTATTGGATTTAAATTTGTAGGTAGTGAAACAGCCAGCGGAACCTATCAGATTGACAATTTATATGTAGGTGTAGAACCCGGTGAAGGTCCTGGACCTGGTCCGGATCCAGTGGGTGATGGTACTAAAGAAAAGCCATATGATGTTACTACTGCTTTATCTCTTTCAACTGCAACTGGTACAACTGTTGCTTGGGTAAAAGGATATATTGTAGGAAGTGTTAATTCAGATAATGCTTCATCATCGGTTGATGGACCGGAAGATATTATTTTCGGAGTAACTGGTATTCGTGCAACGGCACTTGTAATTGCGGGTTCTGCCAATGAAACTGATTATAAAAAATGCATGGTTATTGGATTCGGTAGCGATAGTCCTGCGGCAAAAGCAGCACTGAACTTAGTAGACCATCCTGAAAATTTGGGAAAAGAGGTCCTTCTTCAAGGTGTATTGAAATATGCATTCTCTGCCCCAGGTATGAAGACAATTACCGAACATGAGTTTGTAAGTAGTGAAGAACCTGAACCGGGTAAGGTATATACTAGCAGTATAGCATTGCCGGAAGGTACTAGTACTGATGTTAATAAAGCATCTGGAGGAAAGGTTACTGTTGAAGGTACAGAATATCCAATTTTAAAACTTGGAACAGGTTCTGCATTAGGCTTTTGGAGTTCTCCGGCTTTGCAAACAGGAGCTAGTAAATTGTCTTTCTTTGCAGTTGGTTGGACTGGTAAAACTGGTCAATTGACAGTCATAATAGAAAATGGTGGGACGTTCGAAGGAGGAGGAACAAGTAAAGTGATTCCTTTGGATGGAAAGACTGCTGGCGCGGCAAATAGCTCTCCATTTACAATCACTCCAGCAGATACAGACTTTTATGAATATACAATGACTGGAATTACTGCTTCGACTACAATTAAGTTCACGACTGAAGGGGCAACTAGTGATAAAAGAGCTATAATTTTTGGTGTTAATATCAAGTGATATAAACTATCTATATGACTGCAAGAGAGGTTGTCATAAACTGCGACCTCTCTTGTTCTTTTTATATGAAATGAAGAAATGGCTGATCAAATGAAATGTAATATTATAGTATTAAGTTTATTATGTATAAGCTTCTGTGCTTGTGATAAAGACGAGAACAACAACTCCAATAATTTTGCCACCGGCATCGTAGAACTTCCTGCTCTCCGCAATGGAGCAAACGATGTATTCATAACCCACTCTACTACTTTCAAAGGGCAGAAAGTAACCTCTTTCAGTATGGAATACGATAAGAGTAAGAAGCATTCCCGTTGGATTGCTTTTCGATTCGATAATCAAACTAGACTGCAAGAGGCAACTCGTAGTGATGAATTTATTCCGGACCCTTCTCTTGATATGGAATATCAACGTACTCAAGTAGATTTTGGGAAAAAAGGTTATGATAGAGGGCACCTCTGTGCTTCTGCCGACAGACTTTATCAACAAGAAGCTAATGACCAAACCTTTTATTATACGAATATGAGTCCGCAACGGAACAATTTTAATACAGGTGTTTGGTTGGCATTGGAAGGACAAGTACAGTCATGGGGGCGTAGCTGTACAGCTTCAGATACCTTGTATGTAGTAAAAGGCGGAACGATTGATAAGGAAGAACAAGTCAAAGAATATATAGGTGGCGACCGTAGCAAGCCTGTTCCTAAATATTATTATATGGCTTTGTTGTTTAAAAAGGGAGATTCTTTCAAAGCAATTGCTTTTTGGATGGAACATACAGACAGTAAACCGTCAAAAATAATAAAACTTGTTGACTATGCATTATCAATAGATGAACTGGAAGAAAAGACAGGAATTGATTTCTTTCCGAATCTAAATGATAATTTGGAAAATGCGCTTGAGGCTACGTATTCAACAAAAGCCTGGCCGGGATTGGAATAAGATCACCCGTTAATAATTTTAGTGCTCATATACTCCGATTTTATAAATCAATTATATAAAGGTAATAAATTATCGGGTACTTGTACTTCATTGCTTTTAAAAAGAGGAAAGTATAAGTATAGTTGCTTTTAACTGAATGAAGTGTAGAAAACAGTACGTACTGTTTGAAGTCTATATTTTAATGCCTATATTTGTCTACATTTCAATTTTATAAGAATAGGCATTATGGATACTACTTTCAGAATATACCCGATAGGGATACAGAATTTTGAAGACTTACGCAATAATAACAACGTTTATGTAGATAAGACGGAGTTGATTTATCGTTTGGCTAATACCAATAAGGTTTATTTTTTGAGTCGTCCCCGTCGTTTTGGAAAAAGTTTGCTGGTGTCTACTCTTGATGCTTATTTTCGGGGGAAGAAGGAATTGTTTCAAGGTTTGGCAATGGAGCGTTTGGAGAAAGAGTGGAATGTCTATCCGGTGTTGCACCTTGATTTCAGTATGACAAAGTACACAGCACTTTCCGACCTTTTGGGACAGTTGAATCTGAACCTATACGATTGGGAAAAACTCTATGGAAAGGAAGAAGTAGAAGGTACGCCTGCGGAACGTTTCCGGGGAGTGATTCGTCGTGCTTATGAACAGACGGGCAAACCGGTAGTAGTACTTATCGACGAATACGATGCTCCTTTATTAGACAGTAACCATTTGCCGGAACTGCAAAATGAACTTCGAGAAGAAATGCGGAAATTCTTTAGTCCCTTGAAAGCGCAAGGAGAATATCTTCGTTTCCTTTTCCTGACAGGTATTAGCAAATTCAGTCAAATGAGTATTTTCAGTGAACTGAATAATTTGCAGAATATCAGCATGAGAGATGATTATAGTGCTATCTGTGGTATAACCGAACGGGAATTGCGTACACAATTGAAAACTGATATTGAAATGATGGCGCAAGCTAATAATGAAACCTATGAGGAGGCTTGCACCCATCTAAAACAGCAATATGACGGATATCATTTTAGTGAGAATTGCGAAGACATTTACAATCCATTCAGTTTGTTCAATGCTTTTGCACAGAAAAAATATGCCAATTTTTGGTTTTCTACCGGGACACCTACTTTTTTAATTAATATATTGCAGCAGAGTAATTTTGACATTCGCGAATTGGATGGTGCAACGGCTACTGCAGAGCAGTTTGATGCGCCGACGAGTGTTATTACCGATCCTCTTCCTGTACTTTATCAAAGCGGCTATCTTACCATCAAGGGATATGATCCGGAGTTTCAACTCTACACACTGGCTTATCCTAACAAAGAAGTGCGGAAAGGATTCATAGAATCTCTTATGCCCGCGTATGTGCATTTACCTGCCCGTGAGAATACTTTTTATGTAGTCTCTTTTATCAAGGATTTGCGTGCCGGAAAACTGACCGAATGCCTGGAGAGAATAAGGTCTTTCTTTGCTTCAATTCCCAATGATTTGGAAAATAAGCAGGAAAAACATTATCAGACAATTTTCTATTTGTTGTTCCGTTTGATGGGGCAGTATGTAGATACAGAGGTGAAAAGTGCAATCGGACGGGCAGACGTGGTAGTAAAGATGCAAGATGCCATTTATGTCTTTGCATTTAAGGTAGATGGAACCCCGGAGGAAGCACTGGAGCAAATAAATAGTAAGGGGTATATTATTCCTTATCAGCCTGATCATCGGAAAGTTGTAAAAGTAGGAGTTAACTTCGATAGTGCGACAAGAAGTATTGGTGATTGGAAAATTGTAAAGGAAGTATAATTCTTTTTCTCCCTATTGATTTTGTCAATACCTCTTTCAATCTATCACCATCGTTCTGAAACTCTTTATTCATCGTATTTACAGAGTGGTGATAGATTGAAAGAGGATTTTTATTTTTATGTATGAGAGAGCTTGCTGGCGCAGTCTGAAAATTGGGGGATTTGATTCAGGACAATCACATCCTTAAAAATAGATTTATTCCGGTGCAAAAATGAGGTAAATGATAATTTTGCGGAGTGCCCTGAAAGGGCTTAATTATATAGCGTAGGGCAACGCCCTACGAAAAAAAACACACCAGCCACAAGCCCTGAAAGGGCGGAACTGTATACAATTATGCCCTTTCAGGGCGCAAATTCAGATTGTCGTTTTTACGTAGGGCGTTGCCCTACGCTATATAATTAAGCC
>NZ_GG774804.1:34485-106045 GCF_000163675.1 Bacteroides sp. D22
ACGACCGTTGACGGCACAGTATAGCGGGGAGAAAGCTTCTTCAAAACGGCGCCAGTCTATCTTATTGGCAAGCAGGTATAAGGGATGCCTGGGATTCAGCTGGTCTGTCAAAGAGCTGAACAAGGAGGGCTGAGGGGTGGTCTTGTTTATCATAATAATCTGCAAGTTTTCAACCATAAAGATACAAAAACTTGCAGATATATCAAAGCAATTTATATATTAATATGTTGATTATTAGGCGTAAAAGCACATTCTAAGGGGCGACTACATAACTTCCAGCATTTATTTCCATATTTCCACCACATTTAAAGAAATATGTATATCTTTGTCATACGCTTTCTGCTCATCAGCGTGATGAAATTAGCGGGAGGCGGTATATATTACTAAATGGAATATGTAATGTATTGTCTCTCCCACTCGAAACTTAGCAATTTCATATAGAGGAGAGATGATTCAACAGATATTCCACGCGAACGGCTTTATATCAACATATCCGTTGGAGATGTGTTATATATAAACGATTGGCGTGGATGTCTGTTGTTATCATTGTCTTTCTATAGGGTATGCTAAGACCTCGAGTGGAGATAATGGTGCAACAGCATTCACGTCTTTTTTGTGTCCGGTCGGTTATGATTACCCCTAAAAGTCTAACCTAAACAATTCCCCGTCCGCCCGAAATACAGAAAACGTGAATGCCCGTTGCTCCACATAAACAAAATAATACTCCATTTTTATTGTGGAACACATTAAAACAAAAGCATTATGCCAAAATGGATTAGCGTAGAAGAAGCGGCGGCCAAGTATGGAATCAACAAAGAAGTAATCTGGCTTTGGGCGGATATGAAAAGATTCCCGATGTCGTATGAGAAAGGTATCACCACTGTTGATGAAGAAAGCCTTATCGGATTCCTGCATCAGAATAAGGATCGAGTTACAGCCGAGTATATCGACACATTGGAAGACCTATGTATTGAAAAAGCAAATATCTGTAACTTATATGCTGAAATTATTGGCTGTCAAGACAAAGAACTCTTGTATCAAAGAGAGCAAATAGCTCGAATGAAAGAGATACAAACAGCTATGAAAAGGCAAAACAGCCGGCTCCGGGATTGTGAGAAAGTGTTCACGAAATATGAAGAGAACTTTAGTACCTGCTGGGTTGGAAGAATCTGCGCTCACTTAAGGCGGCTGATATGGTTGATACGACGGTAAATACCATTCTATCTTCTTTTAAATAAGGAATAACCGATACCGTTGAGCGGAAATGTCTAAAAGTACTCTTGAATAGAAAATTTAAAGATGCCCATGAATAGATATATTTAAAGATATCCCTAAACAGAAATGTTTAAAAATACTAGAAATATACTGTAGTAAGATTTTTTATCCATTCGTTTTATATTCTTAACTCCGAAAAATTCGTAAGTGTAGATAAACCAACTACTTTTGGCTCTCGAATTTGCAGCATTTTTGAATGTCTTGCGTCTAATAAACATAAACTAATATATTTCTAGTCATGAAACACAGACTGTTACTACTAATTCTATTCGTATTCGCTACCTCCGTGGCGGGGTGGGCACAAAAATCCACAGCTCCTTCTTATACAGTCAAAGGAGTACTTATTGATTCTTTAACACAAGAGGGAGAACCGTATGCTACCATCAAAATAGCAAAGAAAAATGCTCCGGATAAAGCAGTCAAGATGGCGGTGACTGGGGCGAATGGTAAGTTTCAGGAGAAACTGAATGTCGCTGCGGGCAATTACATCATCACTATTTCTTCGATTGGTAAAGCGCCGATAGTAAAGGAATTTACTCTAAAACCGTCCGTGAAGGAGATTGACTTGGGCACAATGATTTCTTCAGAGGCCAATAACGTATTGAAAGGAGTGGAGGTAGTTGCACAAAAACCTTTGGTAAAGGTAGATGTGGATAAGATTGAATATAATATTGAAGATGATCCGGACTCAAAATCGAACAGTATATTGGAGATGCTTCGGAAAGTGCCTTTGGTAACGGTGGATGGAGAAGACAATGTACAGGTGAACGGCAGTAGCAGTTTCAAGATACATGTGAATGGAAAGCCCAATAATATGATGAGCAATAATCCGAAGGAAGTACTGAAAAGTATGCCGGCAAACACAATCAAATATATTGAGGTGATAACTTCACCGGGAGCTAAATATGATGCGGAAGGTATCGGAGGTATTCTGAATATCGTCACAGTAGGTTCCGGATTTGAAGGCTACACGGCTACTTTCAGAGGAAATGCTAATAATAACGGAGTAGGTGCCGGCACTTACGCAATGGTGAAACAAGGTAAACTGACTGTTTCTGCCAACTATAACTACAATTATAATAATAGCCCGCGCAGCTATTCCGACAGTTACCGCGAAAACTACGAACCGGATAAAGAGAATGAAAAATATCTGGAATCGGAAAGTAACTCCAAGTCGAAAGGGAATTTCCAGTATGGCAATTTGGAAGCCAGTTACGAGATTGATACGTTGAGGTTGCTGACCGTGGCTTTCGGAATGTACGGTAGCAGTGACAAAAGTAACAGTGGCGGAAATACGATTATGCACGGAGCTGACCGACAGGATTTTGCGTACCGTTATAGGACCGACAATCATGGAAAAGGGTCATGGTATTCTATCAACGGAAATATAGACTATCAGCGTACTTCCCGAAAGAATAAAGAACGAATGATTACGCTTTCTTATAAAATCAATTCCCAACCCCAAACGAATGATTCATATAATACTTATCTGGATATCGAGCCTGATGAGAATAAACTGGATATCATCAAAGAATTGTCATTAAAGAATTTCCATTCGGACGGAAAGACAAATACGATGGAGCAGACTTTCCAGGTGGACTATACTACTCCGATTGGAAAGCTCCATACAATTGAAACCGGTGCCAAATATATTTTCCGACGTAACTCCAGTGATAATCGGTTTTATGAAGCCGAGGGAGCAAGTGAAAACTATGCATATAATGAGAATCGTAGTAGCGAGTACCGTCATTTGAATCATATTCTCTCTGCTTATGCCGGATATACGCTGAAATACAAGGGATTTACTTTCAAACCGGGATTGCGTTATGAGCAAACCATACAAGAGGTGAAGTATCTGGTGGGTCCGGGCGAGAACTTTGATTCGAATTTTAGTGATCTGGTTCCTTCCGTTTCCTTGGGAATAAAACTAGGAAAGACGCAGAATTTGCGTGGTGGATATAATATGCGTATCTGGCGTCCGGGTATCTGGAATTTGAATCCTTATTTCGATAATCAGAATCCGATGTTTATCAGTCAGGGAAATCCGAACTTGAAGAGTGAGAAGAGTCATTCGTTCGACTTGTCTTACAGCAGTTTTACGTCCAAGTTCAACATCAATCTTTCTTTGCGTCATTCTTTCAATAACAACGGAATTGAAAGAATCAGCCGCTTGATTACTGATAAAGACGGAGAAATCTTTGAAGGCGGGCATAAAGCTCCCTACGGTGCACTGTATAGCACATACGGTAATATCGGAAAGAGTCGGGAAACAGGATTGAACTTTTATTTGAACTGGAACGCTTCTCCTAAAACGCGAATTTACGTCAATGGACGTGGCAATTATAGCGATTTGCGGAGTCCTGCCCAAGAGCTGCACAATTATGGATGGAATGCTTCTGCTTATGGAGGAATTCAGCAGACCTTACCGGGAAAAGTACGTTTGAGCCTGAACGGCGGAGGTAGCACACCCCGAATCAGTTTGCAGGGAAAAGGTTCAGGATATAGTTATTATAGTTTGGGATTGAGCCGTTCTTTCCTGAAAGAAGAACGTCTTTCTTTGAATATTTATTGCAGCAATGTTCTGGAGAAATACAGAACTTACAATAACCACACAGAAGGAGCTAACTTTATTTCGAAGAGTTCGAGCAAATATCCGAGCCGGTATTACGGTTTCAGTATTAGCTATCGGCTTGGTGAGTTGAAAGCCAGTGTGAAGAAAGCCGCACGAAGCATCGACAATGACGATGTGAAAGGTGGCGGCGGAGGAGGTGGAAACACCGGTGGTGGAGGTGGTCAGTAGACCACTTCCGCACACCGAGATTCCCTCTTATTTCTGTCTCACGTCTTGCTTGTTGGTGTTAAAACCAAGTTTGGTTAATCCGGCCTGTACGTCGGGATGGCTCATGAAGAGTTTCCACAATAATCCGCTCCGGTAGTTTTCGATCATGACAGCAATAGGACCCTGGTCGATAGCCAGATAACGTTGCGGATACCAATTGTCCGTTTCGCTGAAAGCATCGTAGAATCCGAAAGGACCGAACACTTTATCTCCCATACCATATAGATGGCGCATCACTTGCATGGAATATTCCGGTGTATAGATAATGGATGAAAGCGCGGCGGTAGGGGAGATTACTCCTTTGTCCTCCTGCTCATTGGGCGAATGAGCCGCATATCCATCGACGGAGTAGCTGGCGGTCAGTCCCCAACAATCCGGTCCGAAACCTTTGTAATGTTTAGGGTTGCGGATGCAGTAAGCACGGTTCACCAGTGTCAGGTTGCGCATTTCGTGGAAGTAGCTGGGGCAGTATTCATCTTTCAGTCCCACCGGATCAAGTCCGAGAAAAGAGTATTGAGCCCAGAAAAGCGGTCCGGCTTCGGTGCCCTGATAGCGGAGGTGCAACTCGATTCCTTCCACTTTATGCGGAGAAACGATGGCTCCGTTCTGTGCCCAACCGTCATGATAGACAGCCGCAGGTACTCCATGGGTAGGAGAAGCGGCGGCAAGAATATACATAATCATACATTCGTTGTAGCCGTGTACAGGGAAATTCATTTCCCAGCCATACGTCGGACTCCAATGCCAGTAAAGAACGTTTTGCCCGCCTTGCCGATACCAGTTCCAGTCGACATCCCGCCAAATCTGGTCGATCCGTTGGGCGAGGGCTTTCTCTTTCTCGTTTCCGTTGACGTAATATTGGTGTACGGCCAGCAGCCCTTGGATGAGGAAAGCTGTCTCTACCAGATCGCCCCCATTATCTTTCTGGCCGAATGGTTTCACTTTGCCCGTATCACCATACCACCAATGAGGGTAGGCTCCGTGGAAACGGTCTGCCTTTTCGAGGAAAGAAACGATGCGTTCCATTCGTGCCAGTCCCTCTTCGCGGGTGACGTAACCGCGGTCGATTCCCGCAAGGATAGCCATGATGCCGAAGCCGCTGCCGCCGGAAGTGACTACGTTGGCATCGTTTTCTGGATAAACGCCGTCTACATGATAACGTTCGGGAGCTAAGCCGCTATTCGGCTCGGCACCTTCCCAGAAATAAAGGAAAGTCCGTCGCTGGACGGTATCCATCAGGGCGTCGTCCGATAACGAGTCGGTGGCTGCGGAAAGGTTATTGCTTTTGCTTTTCCCTTTACAGCTCTGGAAAGTCAGGGCAACGGCGGATAGAAATAGTAACATGAGCGGAAGTGCACTCATTTCTATTATTCTTTTATATTTATCGTTCATAATCAAGGTGATAAAAGTTTAGTTTAACGTGAACTTCGCGGTTTTCACATCACGGCTGTTCGTACCGATCATCACTTCAAAGTCGCCCGGTTCGGCAACCAGTTGCAAGTCATAATTATAGTATCGAAGCATTTCCGGAGCAATCTTGAAACGGACAATCTTCATTTCTCCCGGTTCGAGGAATATCTTTTGGAAACCTTTCAGCTCTTTGACGGGACGGGTACTGCTACCCACAACGTCGCGGATATAAAGCTGTACCACTTCCGAGCCGGGCCATGTTCCGGTATTGGTAACCTCCACTGCCGCGGTCAACGAACCGTTCATGTCCATGGAAGAATGACTCAAGTCGATGTCGCTGTAAGAAAACGTCGTATAAGAAAGGCCGTAACCGAACGGATAAAGCGGATCATTATCCACATCGAGATAGTTGCTGCGGAATTTCTCGAACCATTTGCCATCTTTCAATGGGCGTCCGGTATTTTTGTGCGCATAATAAAGAGGTATCTGGCCGACATTCTTCGGGAAAGTCATGGTCAGTTTTCCACCCGGATTGACGTAACCGAAGAGGGCGTCACCAATGGCATAAGCGGCTTCACTACCTCCGAACCATACATTCAGAATGGCAGGCACATGCTCCTGTTCCCAGTTCAGCGTAAGCGGACGTCCGGTAAATAATACCAGTACCACCGGTTTGCCTGTCTTTAAAAGTTCTTTCAATAGATTCTGTTGTACATCGGGAATGTTCAAATCCGTGCGACTGCTACTTTCACCGCTCATTTCAGAAGATTCGCCTAGCGCTGCGATGATGATATCCGACCGACGGGCTACGTTCAATGCTTCGTCCAGTAACTGCTGGTCGGTGCGGTTGTCACGGTTCAGGGAACGGCCGAACATCGTTGCCCGTTCTTCGTAACTTGCATCACTAATCAGGTTGCTTCCTTTAGCGTACATGATATTCGCTTTGCCGGCTGTCATCTCTTTCAATCCTTCTACCAAAGAAGGGCAACGGTCGAGCACAGCTGCTACGCTCCATGTACCCGGCATATTGCTACGGCTGTTTGCCAACGGACCGATTACTGCAATATTTCCTTTAGGGTTGAAAGGCAACAACGGATTTCCGTTCGGATTACCGTCGGGACTGTCATTCTTTAGAAGAACGAAACTTTCTGCTGCAATCCTGCGTGCTGCATCACGATGGGCTTTGGTAAAGATGTCGCGTGCCGGACGTTTCGGATCGCAATATTTATAAGGATTATCAAACAATCCCAGTTTATATTTGGCTTCCAGAATACGACGACAAGCCGTATTCAACGTTTCCATAGAGACTTTTCCTTCCTGAACGGATTTCTTCAGTGTTCCTACAAAACCTTCGCTTACCATATCCATATCCACTCCGGCATTGATGGCACGGGCAGATACTGTCTGAAGATCGCCGATACCGTGGTCGATCATTTCTGAAATGCCCGTATAATCAGTTACCACAAAACCGTTGAATCCCCACTGTCCGCGGAGAATATCCGTCATCAGCCATTTATTGGCAGTGGCCGGAATACCGTCTACTTCATTAAAAGAAGCCATCACGCTGCCTACACCCGCTTCAACGGCTGCTTCATACGGCAGCATATAATCATTGAACATTCGTTGGCGGCTCATATCCACGGTGTTATAGTCGCGGCCGGCTTCGCCTGCCCCATATAACGCAAAGTGTTTTACGCAGGCCATGATTTCGTCATTCCGTTCCATGTTTTTCCCCTGATAGCCGCGCACCATTGCTTCGGCAATCATGGCACCGAGAAACGGGTCTTCGCCACTACCTTCGGATACGCGTCCCCAACGAGGGTCACGTGAAATATCCACCATCGGGCTGAAAGTCCATGAGATTCCATCAGCACTTGCTTCTACAGCCGCAATGCGGGCAGACTCTTCAATGGCTGTCATGTCCCAGGTGCAAGACAAACCGAGCGGGATAGGGAACATCGTTTCGTATCCGTGAATAACGTCCATCCCGAACAATAACGGAATACCCAGCCGGGAATCTTCCACAGCTTGTTTCTGTACTTCACGTATTTTCTCTACTCCTTTCAGATTGAACAATCCTCCCACTTCGCCTTTCTTGATTTTTGCGGCGATGTCGCTGCTTTTAGCCTGTCCCGTAGTGATCTCTCCGGTGACAGGAAGATTTAACTGTCCGATTTTTTCTTCCAGCGTCATTTTATTCATCAATACGTCGATGAAACGATCCATATCCTGTGGCGACTTTTGTGCCGACGCGGTTAGAAAACCTGCGGCAAACAACAGGACGGATAGACTTAACTTTTTGTATATCATATTATTATAGTTACTTTTATCTCTATTCATATAAAGTCCTCCTGATGCGTTGAATGTTCGGCACCGAGGAGGACATTGTTCGACACCGAGGAACAGTAGTTTCGGCACCGAGGAAACAACCGTTCGGCACCGAGGAACTTTCTTATTGGTAGTCGGGGTTCTGTACTAACACTCCCTTAGACTTGTCGATCTCTGTCTGCGGCAGTGGAAGCAGTGCGTTTTTGTCCTGATAATTGGTTTTACCGGCTGCGTGCAACACTTCTTTTGCAATGCCCCAACGAACGAGGTCGTAGAAACGGTCGAATTCCAACCCTAATTCCACACGGCGTTCGTGGCGGATGGCCTCACGCAATTCTCCCTGATCGGTAGTCGTCACTTTAGGTAATATATTGGTATTGGTGCCTCTGGCGCGTGCGCGTACTTGTTCCAAATAGTCGATTGCTTCACCCGGAATACCTTTTTCATTAGCTGATTCGGCTCCCATCAGCAGTACATCTGCGTAGCGGATCAGACGAATGTTTACCCAATAACCTTTATTGGTATATTCTTTACGTAATGCCGGGTCGGTATAGGCTTTCTTATTGAAATAAGCACCCATTGCCGGGGAAACCGGAGACTCACCGTATGGTTCGTTGGTGTTTTCCGGTGTGATAGGATCGCTGTCCGAGTGGCGGAAGTAGAGTAGGGTAGAGTTTTTGCGTGGATCACCCTGTTCGTATGCTTGCGCCATATACTCTGTTGCCATGTGCCATCCCCAGCCCAAGTCCCATTGACCTGCTCCGCGTACACCTTGTACTTCACAGAACTGGCTGCCGATAACGGTACTTTGAGGAAGAGCGGCAGTAGCTGTACATTGCAACTCGAATATAGAACCTCCGTTATTTTCACCATCGTCCGTGAAAATCTCATTATACGGAGTCTTTAGGTTGTAGAGCCCCTTTTTGATGACATCGGTGGAGGCTGTGTACATATTGTTCCAGTCGTTGCGCATCATATAAGTACGCGCATGTAAGGAACGGGCAGCTCCCCAAGTCAGTCGTCCGGTGTATTCGCTGCTCCATGTTTCCGGCAATGACTCTTCTGCTGTTTTCAGGTCCTTGTCGATTTGCTCATAGATTTTATCAGCACTTGTCTTCGGGATATTGGCTTCCGAAGCATCGTTGATTTTATAAGTCACCAAAGGAACTTCGCCGAAAGCTCTTACCAGATTGAAGTAGCAATAAGCACGGAAGAAAGAGGCCTCTCCCTTATTGATGATGTCTTCAGTTTCTGTTTGTCCGGCTGTTTCTTTTTCTGCAATGGCATCAAGAATCTCATTACATTGGTAGATGATGGCATAATTCTGTCCCCAATAAGCACCCAGTAGGCCGTTGGTCGGTGTATACACAAAATCATCATACATTTCGGCTACATCAGAGCCATCGCTGGCAATACTTCCTTTTTCCGAATCTTCCGAACGGAAACAGTGGATGGCAAAAGCAGGAGGGCCGGCTGTCACATTATAGTTACGCATCATCGTATAGACATTATAAATCTTCCCGTTGACCAGAGCGTTCGGATTATCATCTTCCGTAAACTGTCCTTGTGGACTACGATCCAGAAAGTCACTACAGCTGCCTAGAAATAATGTAGTTGAAGTAATAAGGGCTGCAAATATATATTTATTCAGTTTCATATAATGATAGTTTTAAAGATTAAAGTTGTGTTCCGCATGGAAAACTGGTAGTGCCACCTTGCCACTAGAATGTTAGGTTGATACCGAAGGTATAGACTGCAGGTACAGGATAACTACCGTTATCTACTCCGAATGCGGTGGCAGTTCCTCCAAGTTCGGGAGTATATCCGGTATTATGTTTCCATGTCTTCAGGTTCTGTATGTTGACATAGACTTTCAGGGCTTGCAGACGTATTTTGGCAATTAAGCTCTTGTCGAACGTATACGCTAACTGTACATTACGGATACGGAAGAAACTACCGTTCTCAATGTAATAGTCGGAATTCAAGTTATTGATAGAATGTTTGGTGTTCAGCAACGGTTGGGTGTTGGACGTACCTTCTCCGTGCCAGCGGTCCAAACGTTGTTCCAGGTAGTTGAACTGGGCAAAATTGTAGTTATCCCATGTACGGAAAATCTTGTTTCCGCCTTGTCCCATCATGTCGATGCCTAACGACCAATTCTTGTAGTCTACTCCAAGAGAGAAACCGTAAGTTACCTTTGGAGTCGGGTTGCCTATCATGGTACGGTCTTCCGGGGTGATTTCTCCGTCACCGTTCACATCGGCGAATTTCAGGTCACCGGGGGTAACGGTAGCCAATGTATTTTGGGGTGATGCGTCAATATCTGCTTGTGACTGATAAACGCCTGCCACTTTATAACCATAGAAATATCCGATAGGATAACCTGCCATTGTGTAACTTTGCTGCTTATCTCCGGCAATGATGGAGTATCCTTCCTGAACAAGACTTTTTACCTCATTCTTGATAGTAGTCAGGTTGGCACTGACGGAATATCCCCAATCACCAATCTGATCGCGCCAGGTTACAGCCATTTCCACTCCTTTATTCTGGATCTCTCCCAAGTTTCCGATACCGGGGATAGTTCCGGAAATTCCGGGAACTTCGGCTAACAAATCTTTGGTGTTCTTCTTATAGTAAACACCCTCAAAATGCAAGCGGTTGCGAAGTAGGTTCGTTTCAAATCCGGCTTCCCAGGCTTCTACTTTTTCCCAACGCAGGTTAGGATTAGGAAGATAGGCAAGCTGGTATCCGGGATAAATGATGGACGGTTTACCGAATACGGCCGAATAAGCATTGGTCAATAAGGGTTCGGCAGGATAGGCTTTATCCAGGTTCTGGTTTCCTAACGTACCGTAAGATGCTTTGATTTTCAACATATCCAGCCATTTGATGTCTTTCATAAATTCTTCTTCGGACATCAACCAACCTCCACCCAGTGAGAAGAAGTTCTGCCATTCATTGCCTGTGTAGGAGAAAGCGGAAGAACCATCCCGGCGGAAAGATCCGTTGAACAGATATTTACCTTTATAGTTGTAGATCACACGTGCAAGTACGGATAATGTACTGCGTTCCCATTGAGTACTTCCATTGGTAGCGGTAGCCGCATCGCCGATGCTGACAAACCATTTGTCCGGATTATCCGGAATAACCAGTCCGACCCCCTGCTTGCGTGCTCCGTCCAATCGGCTCAACGAATTATAATAGGTAGTAAAACCGGCGGTAGCTGTCAGGTTATGATTTCCATTATCAAAGCTGTTGGTGTATGTCAACAGGTAGTCGCTCTGAACTTTTGTTTCATTCTCTTTAAACTGGCTGACCTCGGTCTTGCCTGTTCCCAAAGTAGAGATCCCTCCGTTGACAGCGGCATCGTATACTTTTACGATCGGTGTATACGTCCGTCCGTTGTTCGACGCATAATCCATGGAGAACATTGCTTTGAACGTGAAATGTTTCAGGAAGTCTACTTCACCATAAATATTACCGGATGCCCGGTAGTTCTCCGCTTTGGTAGTATTCGCTTTCAATTCGACGTCTACCATCGGGTTGCTAATCTGCGCTTTCTGGAATTCGGGCAGAGCCGTATATAATCCGTATTCGTTGTTATACACCGGAGCGATAGGAGTTGCACGCAGGGCATTCAATACCTGTTTGGAATCAGCAGGAAGCATACGTGCACCGTTGAATTGGAAACCGACTTTCAAAAAGTCCGTAATCTTATAATCATTACTTGCGTTGATGGTTACCTTACTGAATTTCTCATGCTCGATGTTGCCTTGTTCGTAAGAGTAGCCTACACCCAGATAGAAACTATGTTTGGGCGAAGCCCCTGTAATACTGATGTTATTGTTTGTAATGAAAGCAGTCTGGAAAATTTCGTCTTGCCAGTCGGTATTGGCATCCCAGCCGGTATAATCGAAAGGGTCATCTTTCTGATTGGCAAGCTGTTCGTTATATAGTTCCTTGAATTGTGAACCATTCACCAGTTTCACTTTATCTACCACTTTCTTGAAACCGAAAGAAGTATTAATATTGACTAGTGTCTGTCCCTCTTTGGCTTTCTTTGTGGTAATGATGATAACACCATTCGCACCGCGAACACCGAAGATAGCCAGAGATGACGGGTCTTTCAGGATTTCCATGGATTCGATGTCCTCCGGATTCAGGAAATTGATGTTGTCATTGAATAATCCGTCGACAATGTACAGCGGTTTATATCCGTTGATGGAGTTTGTTCCGCGAATACGGATTTCCGGGTCCGATCCGGCTCGTCCGGAGTTTACAATCTGCACACCTGCCACTTTCCCCTGAAGGGAAGACAGCGGATTCATTGCCGGTTTGTTGGCTAACTCTTCTCCTTTGATATTGGTGATAGAACCTGTCAAGTCTCTTTTCTTTGCACTACCGTATCCGATAACGACTGTTTCGGCTAGTACTTGTGAATCTTCTTTTAAAGTGACATTGATGACGTTCTGTGTCCCCACTTTAATGGTTTGCGAAGTCATCCCCACGTATGAAAATGCCAGTACGTCCTCCGGAGTGACAGAGATTGAATATTTACCGTCCATGTCCGTGATGGTTCCGGTGGAAGTTCCTTGTACGAGTACCGATGCGCCGATCAATGGTTCATTGGCAGCGTCCGTCACTGTTCCTGTCACCGTCTTTGTCTGTGCAAAGGCTGATGCAGAGGCCAGTAGCAGGCAAACAAGCGTCATGATGCTCTTTGACCTGATGGCTTTTTTCTGAAGATGTTGTAAAAGTCTAGTCCTCATTGCATTAAATTTTTCCATTTGTTATTATTTAGGTTGAAGTCTTTTTTCTGCCGTCTTTTGGCAAGAGTAACAAAGGAAACAAACGAAATTCAAAAAAGATTTGGGAAAAAAGAGAGGATGCTTGTTTTTAACACAAAAGGGTGAGGAGACTGTTGAAAAAGTTCAGACATGAACCGGTGTGGTTCATGCCTTTCCTGTTTTAAAACATTTGTTCCGCAGTGGTCATACATTGAATGACGTCTTCTTTGCTGCCATTGAAAGGACCTGATTTCTCTATTTTTAATGTAGACATGGCGGCTGCAAAACGACCGGCTTCTTCGATGCCGGCACCTGATACCCGTTGATATAAATAGCCGATGGTATACGTGTCTCCACATCCCGTTGCGTCTACCACTTCTCTGGGCTTATAAGCCGGAATACGATAGAAGTCTTTTCCGTCGAAGATAAGTGAGCCCATGCCGCCTAATGTGACTAATACTTCTTTCACTCCCCATTCATATAATTGGCGGGCAGCTTCATGCGGGTCGGAAAGACCGGTCAGTACTTCCATTTCATGCTTGTTGACTTTGAGGAAATGAATATATTGCAAGGCTTCTCTCTTATCTGTCCAGTCCACCGGATAGACGTGGGTGTCACGCACTTCACGTAAATAGCCTTGTGAGTCTACTGCAATCAACCCTTTTTGAGATAGTTCTTTGATTACTTCCAATGAGAAGTCGTCAGCCAGCAGAGAGCCGAGATGGTAGATTTGCGCATCTATCTCTTTCAACTGACTGGCTGTGAACGGATCGGCTTTCGCTAATACCCGTTGGGTACGGTCGTCCGGATTGGCTCCATAGATGTTCTCGAAGTATACGGAGTGTTTGCTCGGTAAGGCAGTTACGTTAATACCCACTTTGCGCAGCTGCTCTACAACTTTCATTTCAGTGGCACCTACTGCCGTTACCAGCGCATAATCGATATCATTAAAATGGCGGATGGCATGTGAGCAATAAAAAGCTGTTCCTCCCGGCATGTAGACAGTGTTTTGAGGAGTGACTACTTTGTCTAATGTGATGTGACCGATGCAGCAAAGTTGATGTTTATTCATGTTTAACTAATTAAAAAGCCTCCAAGATAGTATCTTGAAGGCTTATAGTTTATTTTTGGTGCGGATGATAGGACTCGAACCTACACGCCTCACGGCACCAGATCCTAAGTCTGGCGCGGCTACCAATTACGCCACATCCGCATGTGTAGCTTTTTTGTTTAGCGGTGCAAAGATAGGAAGATTTTCTGATTTGGCAAATAATTCGACAATAAAGTTATTCACTTAAGATTTCGAATGCTTTTTCAATCAGAGTGTCTTTGTGCTTAAGTTGATCTGATTCAGACATATTGATGGCAATGTCCGGCTCAATACCTTCTTCCAAGGGTTGCTTGTTTTTGTCGAAATGCGGACTGGCGGAGAAACGGACGCTCCATCCATTAGGTAATTCCGATGAGAAGGGAAGTCCCGAACCACCTCCGGTCCAGTCACCTAACTGGATGATTCTTTTCTCTTCGTTGTCCTTGTTTAAGCTGCGCATCGCATTCACAAAATCATTGGTGGCACTATAACAACGACGATTGGTCAGAATGATTACTTTCTTCTGCCACCGGATGCTGTTGGATGGTTCCAGATAGATCGGCTCCATCTTGGAGAAATCATTATGTCCCGGTCCGGTTTTGTGCTGTATATATCCGGTAAGTGTTTTCTCGTTGGTAAACCGGGCGGCAATGCGGGTGGAGTTGGTCAGGTTTCCGCCTCCGTTATCACGTACATCGATGATTAATCCGTTGCAGGTGGCCAGGTAGAGGAGAACTTCATCCAAGTTGCCATCGCCCACTCCGGAACTGAAACTTTCATAACGAATATATCCTATATTATTATCGAATATTTTATACTTTAAACCGGCGGATGTATAGTATCCTGTGCTGGCACTGCCCAGATAAGTTTGATAGAGAATATCTTCCCGGTAGTTCCAGTCGTAACCCTGATACCATTCATCGTAGAAAGAAGTACGTTTGGCAGAGGATAGATTGACATGTCCGTCTTTTAAAATGTATAGCATCTGGCTTAGGATGTCGAACAGGTCGTCATTAGACATTGTCGGAATAATCAGTGGGCTATATTTGTCGTGAACGGCATCCCAGTCAATACCTTTTGCTTCCAGAAAACAATACTGTTCGTCGATGATCTTCCATAGTTGTTCGAAGTTTCCTACAGGATCATTGGCGTAGTCTTCTTCTCCGATGCAACCGGTCAATACCGGAAGACAGCAGAGCAGCCAAAGCATTTGTCTAATCTTATTTCTCATTCTTAATTGATCTCACTTGAAGTTTCAACATTAAATTTTGTTCTCTTAGTAGGCTCTGACCGATGAAGGCAAAGCTGTTCCTTTTTTGTTTCGGATACGGTATAGGTCTTTCACAAATCCTACCATGAATACGTGCGAGTAGGTATGTGTCTTGATATTGTTTACATTGGATTGTTGCAAATCAGCCAGATAGCTGAATCGCATTTTTGTATATCCTATCGGTAAGTCGACCGAGAGCATCTGCCGCAGTGAAGGCTGGTTGTGCAGGGAGGTGAACTTTATCACTCCACTCGAATTTCCCAGAGAGAATATCTCGTAGTAAGATTGTCCGTAGTGCGGTGAGAACATTACTCCCATCACCGGTAGATTGACTTGATAGCGTAATACCATCGGGTACCGTTTGATTTTCAAATGCCAGATAGCCATTCCGGAAGCATCCAAATTGACGTATGCCCGTGCGGATGCCGGATTGTTGGTGTTCCGGAGATTATAGACAAAGCCTCCGTTGGCATCTATCAATCCTCCGGCTAATAATTTGAAATTCTCCGTCAGTCGAAACTGGTAGTGTAATCCGTAATTCCAGTTGACTAATCCGGAGAAGGTGTTATTGTTATCGGCACGGTTATGGGTATAACCGATGTCTGCCTGAAAGAAATTCTGCACAGACACATTTCCATCGAATAACTTAGTCATCCGAATCGTCTCGCGGGAAATACGGAAGTCAATTCCTTTGTATTCCTGCGGTGAAAGATAGGTGTCGAATACGTTGGTAAATCCTACACCGTACATGGTGGCACGTGTTACATACCGATGGGTTTGCAGACTGTCAATCTGCGCTTGTAATCTGGTGCAAAGGGCGAACAGGATGCATCCTGTCAGCCCCAGATATATTAGTTTTTTCTTCATCAGAATAATTTCATCTGCCCGGTGATCTCATCAATAATATCGCCTTCGCTCTTATCACTGTCCGGGTCCAGATTTTCCGGTTCCTCTTCCGGGCTTTCCTGCTGCTCTTGTTCAGGTTCGGGGAAGCGGGTCGGTTCAAGTTCGTTGATCGTATCCACGGTATAGGTCGTGATGCGTTTTCCTTTGGCTTTGAACCCTTTGACAGCTATGAATTCATCTGCATCGATATCCAACGGATCACGGAAGCTGTCGTGTCCGCCAAATATAACTTCCAGACGCGGATAGTACTCATCGGTCAGCAAGATGAGACGGTTATTCTTATTCTCTCCCAGATAGTTCTGTTTGCGGTTGGAGGCCTCGAAGCAGAAACGTTTCAGGTACGGGTAATTCTGTTGATCGGCATCATAAAGTGCAGCGGTCCATACCTTATGGGGATCGAATTTCTCAACGATGCTCACATTGTCTTCGTAGTGATTGCTCAAATCGAAGTTGGTGGTGTAGAAATCACCATTGTTCAGTACAACCAGTATGGAGTCGTCACTTTGGAATTCTCCCAGGTATTCGCCGCGTCCATCATAGTTGAGGCGAAGTATGTCACGGTCGAACCAGACTTTACGTCCACCGAGAGTAGAGCCGCCTTTCTGTTTCAAGGATATTTTGTGTACCGGCAAGCGGGTGAGAATTATCCCCCGTGCCTGGCGTCCCTTGATACTGACTTCGCTGAAGTCATGCTCGAAGATGATGCGGCGTACACGCGGGTTCGGCTTCAATGTCACTTTGATAATTTCGGCTTCTCCGTTCGGGTTGGCACTGAAATAGGTAATTCGTGAATCGGGAGTTCCCAGTGTCACATCATATTCGCGGTCGCGGACCACGGAAGTTACGGCGAAACGTTTTACGTAGGTCGTTCCTTCTTTTCCGTCGCGGTAGGCTACGTTGTAGATTGTACGTTTATCGTTCTTCTTGAATACATTGACATAAAGAACGTTCTTACCGACAAATTTCTTATCGGCAACGGGGGTGACGATATATTTACCATCACGGAAGAAGATAATGACATCGTCGATATCCGAACAGCAGGCTACGAACTCATCTTTCTTCAAGGTCGTTCCGATAAATCCTTCTTCACGGTTGATATAGAGTTTCTCGTTTGCTTCTACTACTTTGGCTGCTTCGATGGTGTCGAAGTTTCGCAATTCCGTGTGGCGCGGGAAATTCTTGCCGTATTTGTTCTTCAGCATCTGATACCAGTTGACGGTATAATCCACGATGTGAGCCAGGTGGTTATCAATCTCGGCAATTTCCTCTTTCATCTTGGCGATCAGTTCATCTGCTTTGTCTGAGTTGAATTTCAGGATACGCCCCATTTTGATTTCCATCAACTTGAGAATATCTTCTTTCGTAACTTCACGGATAAATGTCGGATAGTAAGGTGTCAGACGTTCGTCGATATGTGCACAGGCTGCATCCATGTCTTTGGATTGCTCGAACTCTTTATCCTTATAGATGCGTTCTTCGATAAATATCTTTTCGAGAGAAGAGAAATGCAGGGATTCCAGAATTTCTCCTTTCTTGATTTCCAGCTCCTGCTTCAGCAAATCCATCGTATTGTCTGCCGACTTTTTCAGGACTTTGCTCACAGTGAGGAAATGTGGCTTACTGTCATCGATAATACAGCAGTTGGGCGAGATACTTACTTCACAGTCAGTGAAAGCGTACAGAGCATCAATCGTTTTATCTGATGAGGTGCCGGGTGCGAGGTGCACTAATATTTCTACGTTGGCAGCCGTATTGTCGTCTACCTTACGAATTTTGATCTTTCCTTTATCAACAGCTTTCAGGATAGAGTCGATCACTGTCGAAGTCGTCTTTCCGTATGGAATTTCTGTGATAGCAAGCGTTTTATTATCAATCTTGTTGATCTTGGCACGTACTTTCACGGCTCCGCCACGCTCTCCGTCGTTGTATTTGGCTACATCGATAGAGCCTCCTGTCTGGAAATCAGGATATAGTTGGAATTCCTCTCCGCGTAAATAGCTGATAGAGGCATCACAAAGTTCGTTGAAATTGTGTGGTAAAATTTTTGAAGAAAGTCCCACGGCGATACCTTCCACTCCCTGTGCTAATAATAACGGGAATTTCACAGGAAGAGTGACCGGTTCCTTGTTTCGTCCGTCATAAGAAAGTTTCCATTCGGTAGTTTTGGGATTGAAGACAACATCCAGCGCAAACTTGGACAAGCGTGCTTCGATATAACGGGGAGCAGCTGCGCCGTCTCCGGTGAGGATATTACCCCAGTTACCCTGACAATCGATCAACAGGTCTTTCTGTCCCAACTGTACCAGGGCATCTCCGATAGAAGCATCACCGTGAGGGTGGAACTGCATGGTGTGTCCCACAATGTTAGCCACTTTATTATACCGTCCGTCGTCCAGACGTTTCATTGAATGTAAAATACGTCGTTGCACAGGCTTTAAACCGTCATTGATATGAGGCACGGCACGTTCCAGTATAACGTATGAAGCATAGTCCAGAAACCAATTCTGGTACATGCCTGTTAACTGATGCTTTACGTTTTCGTCCCGCGTGTCCGCCGGTTTGTAGTCTGAATGTCCTTCCGTTATCTCGTTGATTTCGTCACTCATATATCAATCTTCGCTTTGCTTTAACAACAAATTATCTTCCTGAACATCAAAAAAGGGGATGTCCACGCAAAAATACGAAATAAATTCATATGAGGACGAAAAGAACTCACGTTTTTTATGATACTGACAGTTCTGTTAATCCTTTGATTTCACATTCCATACCAATAAAGCAAAAAAGACGGAGAGTAATGCGGCTCCGATCCAAAAAATATTGATATAAGAAAAGTCATAGATTTCTTTGCCATCGACAATGCTTTTATGCCCTCCTATGAGAATACCGCTCATAATATCCTGTATACCTGCCCCGATGTAACTGGCAATACCTACGATTCCTAATGCTGCACCTGAAGCGTTCCGGGGAGCAATGTCAACTGCCATCAATCCGCCCAAGAAACAGAGGAGTACTCCGATCGCAGTACCGAACAGTACCATGGATAACGCGTCTACCCAAAAGTGGACACCCGGAACTAATAGAAACAGACAAAGTGCCATTACATTCATCAGACCGAAGATGAGTGCAGGAGCATTTCTGCGCCCACTGAAAAACTTGTCGGAGATGACACCGGAAAACATTGTACCGATAATTCCACAAACCGAACCGATAGAAATGATAAAACTGGCGTCCAGTGTAGAATATCCTTTCTGGGTTTCCAGATAGAAGACTCCCCAGCTGTTTACGGCATAGCGGCTGACGTACATCAATGCACTCGAAATGGCAAGTATCCAAATTGCGGGCATCATTAGAGCTTGCCGTTGTGCCTTGTTGAAATCGGCAGCATCACCTGTTTCACTTTGCATTTGTGGATGATTGACGGCAGGCAGCCCTTCACTTTCCGGAGAATCATGAAAGAATCTCCAGACGATTAATGCCCCGATTATTCCGATACTTCCGGCTCCAATGAAACCGTATCTCCATCCTAAAGCACTGACAATGGAGGCGACAATAATGAAAGTCATTGCTTCCCCGATGTTGTGGCTTGCCGACCAGAAGCCATAGAACGATCCCCGTTTCTTATTTTCAAACCAACGGGATAATCCGACTACGCAAGAAGCAGTCCCCATTGACTGAAACCATCCGCTGATTCCCCATAATATGGCGAATAGAATGAAAGAGTGGGTGAATCCTAGGCATAAGTTTGCCAGGGCTGTAATTAGCAGTCCGGTGGACATGAAACGCCTGATATTGCTGCGGTCTGCCAGAAATCCGTTAGTGAATTTTCCGATAGCATAGGTGAAAAATAACACTGCTCCGATAATACCGAGCTCTGTTTCTGAAAAGATTCCTTCTTCAACAATCGGTTTCTTTACTACATTCAGGCTTAGCCGACAGACATAATAAATACCATATCCGGCTGTGGCGGAAAGAAAGGTAGCCCACTGCAATCTTTTAAGTTTTTTCTTGTCTTTTTTAAGAGGAGTCGCAGGAGTGCTGATGTGATAAAATTTGATAAGTTGTTTTAACATGGTGGTAGGATTTGATAGCCTAGTGAAAGGCGATAGTAATGGGAAGGTGTATCGATTATCTTCCGATACACCTTCTGATGAAGAAATAAATAAAGAGTTAGTTAGTAGCTTAGTCCATCTTCCCAACCCGGATTTTGGGTTAGAATGCCTTGTGTAAGTACGCGCTGGTCAGCAGGGATAGGCCATAAGTAGTCTCTTTCCTCTTTCCAGTCTTTGCCATAAGTAACTTTGGGGAATCCGATAATATAACCGGATGTTCCGTTGGAGAGATAGATATCCTTATCCAGTTTCTTTTTATTATCACATTGGGAGGTCGCTGTGGTTTCGTAGATTTCCAGATCAGGCTTCCCGTCACCATCCATATCGTATGTTCCTACTCCGGGAACATAAATACCGTAGTAAGGTACGTAATGATTGAACATTTGTTTACCTTCTTTCCAACGGAATAAATCCCATTGTCTCAACCCTTCCATTACTAGTTCAATTGTACGTTCGCGACGGATTTCGAGAATGACGCCCTTATTCGTTCCCTGCTCAACATTCGGATAGCAAGCTGCCAGATAAGGATCAGGGTTACTGTTGGCATCCGTAAGATTCAGATCCGGCATTTTAGCCCGTTCTCGAATTTTATTGATAGAGATATCCAGGTCTTCTTGTTTGAGTGTTCCCAGTTCGGCTTTGGCTTCGGCATAATTCAGGTAGACTTCCGCTGCTCGCATCAAAGGCCAATCGGAGGTACTTTTAGCGGCTCCGTCATGATCTTTGGTACCTACAAATTTGATAGGTCTGTAGCCGCAATAAGCAGTTAAGTCATTGGCGGTCACGGTTGTTTCTCCTTTTTGGATATAGTTCGGACAAAGTACGGTTTGTTGCAGGCGTGGATCGCGGTTTTTCACCTCGTCTGTGTAAAACATTGTTTCATATCCTTGTTTATCAGTGAAACGTGTTCCGTCCGCCATCAGGTAGTGATTCATAAACCGGCGGGTAAATCCCATTTGCAGGTTAGCGATGCTGAATTGTACGGAGTGTGATAATTGCAAACCTTCGAAGTTATAAGCTCTTGCCAGTACGACTTCTGTGGTTTTGGCGTTGTCGGCACAGAACATATCTCTGTAAGGTTCCGTTCCTTCTTTATACAGGCTGAAGCCGCTTTCGTCAATAAACTGCCGGGCAGTGCTTGCTGCAATTTCCAGGTATTTCTCATAATTATCCAGTCCATGGTATTTCCGATAAGTCCCTTCATAAAGTGCAGCTTGACTGGCAAATGCCAATGCCGCCCATTTAGTGACTCTTGTGTTCCGAGTTTCTGTGCTTTTGGTCGGCAAACTGGTAGCGGCATCTTGGAAATCTTTGAGTACTTGATTCATCACAAACTCGCGGGAATCCCTGGCTTTGACTAATAATTCCTGATCTTCCGAACCCAGCACTTGATCGTACCAGGGTACATCTCCATAACGGCGTACCTTTACGAAATAGAAATAAGCTCTGAAGAATTGGGCCACTCCATTATATTGATTGCGGGCGGTTTCATCATCACAGTTGGAAGAATGTTGCAGGAAGTAATTAATGTGGCGGAGTTTGGTCCATGACCATCCGGTTTCGCTGGCAGCCGAACGGGTTCCTTCAATTACCTGTCCCATGCCTTTGTCGATCATATCATCTGCATTTGTACCGGCTGAAGCATCTGGCTCGTCCAGTAAGGTATAAAATTGATTGGTCCATAATTCCAGATCGGATTTGTTTTGAAAGTAATTCTCTGGTGTCACTGCATTTTCCGGTAGGAGTGTCAGGTCACAGCTATTGAATAGGGCTACGGCCATTCCCAGAATTATTATTTTGTTGATAGCTTTCATACTATATCTGATTAGTCATTAATTAAAAAGTTATATCTACTCCAACAGTGTAAACACGCGGGTAAGCATATCCCGAACCCGTGTTGGATGAGTAAGTGCTACTGGAGATTGCCAATTCCGGGTCGATAGTTTTGTTATGCTTCTTCAGAGGCGACCAATAGTATAGATTTTCTCCCGATACGTAAACACGAACCTTTTCAAAAATACGTTTACTGATAGGCAGTGTATATCCAATAGAGAGATTCTTGAAACGCAGATAAGCGATATTCTGTATATATCGGTCGTTTACGGTGCCGAGTGAACCGCCTGAATAGGATTGATAACCTCTGATACGTGGGAAGAAAGCATTTCTGTTGTCTTCTGTCCAGCAGTCTTCCGGAAATGATTTTTCTACAAATGAGGTAGAAGGGAAAGAATATGGTCCCCAGAATGAATTTGCTCCCTGTGAGGTGGTACTATAAGATGGGTACCAGTCTCTTTTACCAATTCCCTGGAAGAAAGCGGATACGTCGAAACCGTTCCAGCTCGCATCCAGACGGAAAGAATAACTGTATCTGGGAGTTGTGTTTCCAATGATTTGTTTATCACCAGGATCGTCTACTGTTCCAGCTCCGGCCCCAATCACATTGTCACCGTTTAAGTCAGCAAAGCGTACGTCACCGGCACGCAGATAACCGTCGACCTTACTGCTATAAACACGTCCGTTCACGACTTTGTCATTGATCTTTGCCTGATATTCTGCTGCTTCCTTATCTGTTTTGAACAATCCGTCTACATGGTATCCCCAGATTTCTCCCATCTTCTTGCCTACATAATGGTCGGAGATCAGTTTGTCCGGATTATTGTATTTGGTGATTGTCCGTTGGTAATCTCCCAATGTAGCTTGTATTCCATACCTGAAAGGTTTATTGGCCACTTTGAACGAGTCGTTCCATGAAACGGATAATTCCCATCCGTTTGTCCGTAAGTCGGCACAGTTGGCTTTTGGGGTGGAAGCACCGTATACATCCGGTAACGTCAATGAAGTAGTTAGCATATCTGTTGTTTTACGAACGTAATAGTCGGCACTCATACTTAAACGGTTTCTAAGGAATGACATATCCAATCCGACATTGTAGGTTGTAACGGTTTCCCAAGTCAGTCCGGAAGAAATCGGGTTGGAAATCTTTGCGTAATATGCTTTGCCTTCTCCGTCGAAAGTATAGCTGAACTGATTGTCCGAAGTGATTGTCTGCAGATAAGCGTAATAATCTACCTGCTGGTTCCCCAGGCTACCGACGGATGCGCGTAACTTCAGGCTGCTCCACCAGTCGCTTACCGGTTTGAAAAAGTTCTCTTCGGAGATTCTCCATCCGGCAGATACTGAAGGGAAAACTCCCCATCTGTCTCCTTCTGCGAACCGGGAAGAACCATCGGCACGACAGGATACTTCGAGCAGGTATTTACCCATGTAATCATAATTGATACGGCCGAAGAAACCAAGCGTTTTATAGGCGCTGATATCTTGTGATACGGTAAGTACACTTTCAGGAGTTACTGCCGAGAAGGAGTCGAGGTTATCATTGGACAGGTTAGTCATAGAAGTGTTTTTGTTGACATTGCGGTAAGTCTCATACTGGCTACCTGCCACTATTTTAAGATTGTGTTTCTTTGCCCATGAATGTTCAAATGTTGCATAATAGTTCAACATGTGAGTAACAGGGAAAGATTCGTCTTCCTCATAATTATTAAAGATACTTCCGGAAGTGAAAGTTTGTGTCACTTCCTGACTGCGTGAATACTCAAATGAATTGTTGCGATAACGGTACAATTGCTTTCTTTGTTGGTAACTGTAGTTGGCGGTCAGAGTCAGTCCCTGTAGTAACGTAATGTCAATCTGATTGACAACGGACAAGAGTGTTCTGGATTTGCTGTTATGACCTCTTCGTGACGTTAGGTATCCGCCGTCACCGGCTCCCAAGGGAGAGTTGGCATAAAGTTGGTTGGTATATTGCACAATCGTTCCATCCGGATTGAAGGGGACGAATGAGGGACTGATATTTGATTCTAGGCGGGCAATAGTCATTGCGTAGTTGGAAGTACCGTTATAATTGTAATTGTTATTATCCAGTCCGATATTTGTCGACCATTTGATCCATTTGTTTAGTTGAGCATCCATTTTGGCACGGAACGAATAATCCTTATAAAGGTCTTTGTCGATGTTGAACATACCATATTGCTGGTAGTAACGTCCACTGATATAGTAATTCACCTTTTCGCCACCTCCGGTGATAGAGACATTGTGTTCCATCTGTGGGCGGGTACGATTGTAGAAGTATCCATACCAGTCCGTATTTCCATAATAATAATATTTCCCGTCTTCTCCGATTTCCACCCATGGACGTTCCGGATTCTCAGTCATATCATTCCGGCGGTCATAGAGTTTCTGGAGCTCTTCATCTTCGTACAAGTACATATTCACGCCATTGTATGCATGGTAGAACTTGTTGGCGAAAGTGACATAATCGTATCCGGTACGGATAAAATCAGTGGAAGTCGTGTTCTGTGTCCATCCAAATCGACCGTTGTAGCTGATTTTGGCTTTTCCTTTTGTTGCAGCACTTCCCGATTTGGTGGTGATAAGTACCACACCTGCAGAGGCCTTTGCTCCATAAATGGCACATGAAGATGCATCTTTCAATACGGAAATCGACTCGATGTCATTTGCATTGACTTGGTTCAGTGGAACTTCTACACCGTCGCAAAGTACTAATGGCGTACCGCCATTGACAGAGATCCCTCCGCGAATGTTTAATGAATAGCCGGACTCGGGAGAACCGGTGCCGAAAGTCAGATTTACAGACGGATCGGCTCCTTGTAATGCATTGGCGGCAGATACTACCGGGCGGTTGTTCAGTTCTTTGCTTGAAATGGTGGATACAGCACCTGTCAGATTACTTCTGCGTTGGCTACCATAGCCCACTACAACTACTTCGTCAATCATCAGACTGGAAGGTACCAGACGGATTGTCTTAGTCTGACCGTCTTTTACATGAACTGTCGCTACCTCATAGCCTACATACGAAATATCAATAGTCGAAGGAATGGAAGTCTCCAGAGAGAACTTTCCATCCAAGTCGGTAATTGCTCCCTGTGCGGTTTCTTTGTTCATCACCGAAGCACCGATAACGGGATTTCCTTCTTCGTCATAGACAACCCCGGTGATTGTCTGCTTCTTTTTCTCATCGGACTTTTGCTGGCTGGTATCGGACTTTTTACTGATGATGATGCTATGTCTGTTGATGGTATAGCTAACATTCTGTCCCACGAATATCTGATCCAAAACGACCTTGATAGGCGCATTATTGGCATTGATTGACACCTTCTTACTCATGTTGATCTCGGAAGATTTGATTACAACTGAATAATTCTTGGTCTTATGTAAAGCTTCTATCGCTTCTTTTACAGTAACATTCTTTAATTGTAAGGTTATGTCTTGTGCTAGAATAGGTTGAGAGAAAAATATCATCACACAAGCAAACCAGATTGTCGATATATATTTTTTATAAATATTAGTTTGCTTCATATCAGGTTATACTACTGCTAAATTTATGGAGTTGCAGAAGTAATCATGATTACTTCCTGACTCCGGGTTATGGACATTTGTCCGTCTGTATTGAGATTGGATAAAATCTCGTCAAGAGTTTCCCCGTTAGTGAAATAAGCAATGTACGTGTTGTCGCTTAACTTTTGATCTAATATGATGATTCTGGTATCGAAATAATATTCCAGTTCCTTCACAATATCACTAAGGGGAAGATTACTGAAATAGAATCCTTCGCTTTTTGACGGACACTTGTACAGATTGGCAAGGAATGTTTCACGAACAATTTTCTGTGAGGCACGGTTGTACTGGATCATTTCTCCTTTTTTCAGAATCTCATTAGGATGAGTCGGAGTTTTGAACAGTACCGAACCTTCTACGAGTGCGACTTCTACCGTCTCAATATTCTCGTAGGCACGGAGATTGAACTTTGTACCCAGTACCTGCACATGGACGTCACCGGCAGAAATGATAAAAGCCTTGTCCGGGTCCTTTGCCACATCGGCAAAGAGCTCTCCACTGACAAAGATTTCTCTTTTATCTTCTGTGAAGTCGGAAGGATAAATAACCCGCGTGCCTGAATTGACGTGGAGCTTCGTTCCATCCGAAAGAGTGAGTGTTTGATGCATACCGTGTGGTACGGTGATATCATTCCAGTGTGTATTTGCCTTCTTGTCAAGAAGTAAATATCCGGCTAAAAACAAAAGTGGTATAAAAAGGACGGCTGCTACACGCTGCATCCAGCGGATTGAGTGCTGAAGCCTTGGGCGTAGTATGCGAACCTGTTTGGGTTGAATAGCTTTTTGAAATTTCTGAAAGGCTTTTTGAGATAACTCATGGTCCTCTATTTGAATTTCAGAGATAATCTCACGGAAACTCTGGTCCATCAGGTTATTGTCATTTTCTGTCAACCACTTTTGGATTTCTATTTCTTCCTCGTGAGAACACTTATCGTAGAAATAATCTTTTAATATGTCGTTAGTTATCTTCATAGCGTATTTGTTTAAAGTACAAAAATGCATTTTTTTTCTTTATCTGTGAGTATATTATGTTGATTATTTCTGAATAAGATATTCTATTGGGGATAGATTCGTATTCTTAATCTGATCTCATATTCATAAGCACTTGTTTTTATTTAATATAGTGAAGTCAGAAGGAGCAATATAAAATTTCTCATGTTTCTTTATCTGATAAATAGAGTAATAACTTCGAGAGGCTAATCGTGGCGTCCGATTTTCTTCAGGTAGCTGATTAATAACTCTGGTCGGTCCGTTTGTATGATGGATGTACCGAAATCTAGCACCTTTTGGTAAACTTCTGCCCCGTGTTCAAAAGCGTAGTCATCGTATATACCAGCTTCTTCACCTCCGCAGAGCGAGGCCCAAAGGGTGTTTACCCAGATTTTGGAACCTTGGGCAAGGATATCCTTCATACATTTTCTTACTTCCGGAGTTTCTTGTTGCCAGCATACTTCATAAGCCAAAGGGACGATTTTTTTGTCCATATATTGGCGGAATAATTCCTGTCCGCTTGGTTTGTTAATATCAATAATGGGCATGTACATCATAGCGTGCTTATACTTCTTTGCCTGTGCATCTACAAAATCTACCGGTTTTTTGCCTTTAATCAGGATTTGTTCTGTGACTCCCAGTTCTTCTGTAATAGCCATCACTAAATCATAATATTGATACCCTTGGTCTATATTAACCACTATACGGTCTTTGCAAACAGCCAATGCTTCTTTTAAAGTCGGCATCTTGTATTTGGTAGGGCAGTTATGTCCAGTTTTCAGGAAACAGTTTTTGATATAATCGTAAGTTACGTCGCTGACTCTGCCTTTTCCTGTAGTAGTCCGGTCAATGGTACCGTCGTGGCAGAGGACAAGTACACTGTCGGCTGTTAGCTTCAGATCCAGTTCCATAACATCAACTCCCATTCGGATAATTGATTCAATGGCGGGGATCGAGTTTTCCGGGTAATCTCTCCAGTCTCCCCGGTGAGACACTACTACTACATAGTCTGTTTTCGGGTTGTGGATGGCTTCTACTATCTTTTGCGCATTTGTCTTGCCCGAAGTGACAGGAGTGGCTGCAAAAGTGCTTAGAGTCAGCAAGAGCAGAAGTCCGGCGAATAAAATTCTTTTTTTCATATTCATATCATTTTAAGGATTAATTCTTTTTGAATAAAAGAGGGCGAAGCACAAGATGTTGAAGATCGTAGGCTGTGATGATGACATGGCCTTCGTCAAAATCATTCTCGAATGTCACTGTAAGAGTATGAGTCTCTTTGTCGAGTGTTGCTTTAACGTTTACTGCCTGAGCAATAGTAATTATCGCGTCTCCTGCTGATGTTCCCGTCACTTCATATTCAATTTTCAGAGGACTGGCAAGGTCAGTCACCTTGGTAACCGCTTCAGCTTTCAACTTGAGATTCAGTGAATTGAATACTTCCAATGTAAGGGTTTCTCCGTTACCCAATGTGATATTGAGATATCCATCGTCAGTTTTGGATATATTCTTAAAAATGGCAGTCGCGTCGGTGGTAGCTGTAATAGGAGTGCCTTTGCTATCTTTAAGGACTTCACCGTTGACTGTCCAGTAACCGTCGGCGTTTACCCCCATTTCGGGGGTATAGCCGCAGACTGGGACTTTTTTCCCGGCATCATCAGTGAGCCAGTTTGTTTCATTGTCAATGGTTGTAGTCCAATAATACAATTGGTCATCATCGCTGAGGCGTACACCTAGTATCGGAGCTTCTATTACATCTTCCTGGGTTGCTACGACGACTGCTTTTTCTTCATTATTGCTATCTTTGTAGGTAATGACATATTGTCCATCCGAGTTCCGGGTAACGGAGGTGATAACATTTCCTTCCGTCAGATAGCTCAGCTTTGAAATATCTTCGTTGAGTTTATTCGCTTTTGTTTGAAGAGCAGTTATTCGCTCTTTGAAATCATTGAGCTTATTCTGAATCGCGGAGTCGTCATAATCCCCACAACTGGTTAGCAGGAGGGAAAGAAGCAACGAACAGAAAAAATATATTCTTTTCATATCTTGTGTCTTTTAGAAATTAATACTGGGATCGAAATTCTGGTTTGCATGGCAGAATGCATTCTCGTTGGTGGCATCCGGTGCAGAAGTGGGATCGTCCTTATACTTGCTGTAATCACCGACATAACCTCCGCATACACAAGCTTTGCAATTAGTCCAGGTTGCAGTAGAAGCACCCGAATAACCACATAACCACCCCGGACCATGTCTGTTGGTTCCATTTCCTTCGGTAAATACATCTCCCAGAACAGCCCCTTTGTTTACACAGCCGATAACCTGTATGTTGGAGTGACCGATGATACCTCCGGTGCGGACACTTAGGTGAGTCATGACATTTCCATAATTTGTGCAGGACTCTACTGTACATTCTGGTTTCGTTTTCAGGTCATCCGTACCTCCCACAATTCCACCCATACGTTTGTAATTGTAGGTTATGCTCGCTTCTTTACCTTCGAATTGTCCTACCTTATCATCTTCGATGGTTCCTCTATTGTCGCAGTTGTAAATGTTGCCATACATCAGTGTTGCTACAATTCCGCCTGTTCTTCCACTCGGACAACTAATATCACCATAGTTAGTACAGTAATTCAGTTTGCCACCTTCTGCTTTAGCCATGAAGGCGCAGATTCCGGCAGTCTGCATGCCCGTACCTCCATTGCCTGTATTACTGATGTGTCCTGTGCGGACAAATCCTCTGTTGGCACAACCTTGTGCTTTGGATTCTCCTCCGATCGTCGTATTTATAATAGCACCTACCAGACCGGAAAGTGCGTTAAATTCTCCAGATTTATTATCGGCTGTGAAGTCGATATTATAATAGTTAGTACAGCCCTCTATTACTGAATTTTTGGCGAAGCAAACAAGAGGAGCGATAACAGTATATTTAGGTGCTGTTCCGCTCATGATCCAAATAGTAGTGGTACCAGCATCTCCTAAAGCCAAATTCTTGACCGTTGCGTTTTCTATTGAACCGAACAGGCCGTATGCCAGCCCTCCGTTCGTTATATCTGCACTGCAATTCAGATTCTTGATGGCGTAACCTTGTCCGTTGAAGGTTCCGGTAAACGGATGTACGGAAACGTAAGGTTCGGCAGTTGTATAGTTGGAAGCATCTATGTCGCCTATCGGTGTCCAGCTGGTCACGGATGACATATCAATGTCATTCAGCAAAACTACTTCTCCGGCATCATTCTGCCAACGGGAAGTATTTGTTCCATTATTAACGGCTTTCGCAAAGTTAACCAAATCAGTGGCCGTACTGATTCCTCCCTTAGCTTCCACTTCTTTTGCTTCCTGTATCACATCAATGCTTGAAGAAATATTATACAGCGAGTTGGAGAATGTTATTTTTCCGGTACGTTCGTCGCCTGTTTCATTGGCCAGAATGGTGAAAGCGTGTGTGGTTGTAACCAGTGCGCGGGTCCCGTTGTAGGTGATCCACTCATTTTCTGTATTGACTTGATAGGATATGTTCGCAGATATTTGCATCTCAATATTCATTTGTGTACCTTTAAGTTGGATAGGTCCTACATGACCTTGATATATTGGTTCGTCCAGAATAGCAGTACCATATGTGAAGTATATCGGTTTCAATACGGTATTATTACCAGCACTTGCCAGTAACAGGATATTCCCTTCAGTTGCCCCTTCTTTCATGGTGGCGATAAGGGTGGAAGAGATCTTGTCTATTTTGACTTCCATATTGTAGGCAGTAAACAAGTCTACATATGCATTTTCCGACTGTGTACCATATATTTCGTATGGGATACTTACGGGAGTGGTATAGTCTGTTACTGCGTTGTATACCGGACTGTTGAAGCGGATGCTGAGTGCTTCCTGCAAACTCATCCGCAATTCCTGACCGTCTGCCAGAATAAATACGGCTTCTCCTGTTTTATCATCGATATAGGCTGATTTGAATAACATATTACTTAAATCATTAGCCAATACACCGGTACTACTACCGTTCACACTCCAGTAACCATTCTCGTTTATTTTAACGTCAGGCATCGTTCCGCCAATCGGGAATTTCTTTCCGTCACCGTCAAGGATGAATGTGTAAGTCTTCCCCTTATCAGTAGTCTGTGCCCAGTAGAATTTACCGTCACTATCTTGCTTTGCTGTGATGATTGGGAATTTGATAACATCTCCTTGGGTGGCGATGGTAACGGTGTGGGTTTCCCCACCACCGTCGCTGTAAGATATTATGTAGTTACCATCAGCATCCTGACTGATTAAAGTGATAAACGAACTTCCGAGCACTTTGGACAGTGAGGCCATTTGTGCAGTCAATGTTTCGGTTTGAGCTTCATAATCTCCAATCGTTTTTTCTATTTCGTTGAGGTCCTGCCAAATTCGTTCGTCGTCGTAAGAACTACAACTTCCTAGAAAGCAGGCAGATATAAATAATGATATACTTATAAACTTTTTCATATATTCAGTGATTAACATTCGTTTGATTCATTATTCAAGTACTCTGACATGCAGATAGTTCATGCAGCTTCTTTCACCATTCGCATCCGACACATGATTGATTACATTTCCGATACCATTTTCATAAGTCCACATTACCGTAGAACCTCCTCCATCGAAACGGATTACATCATATAACCCCAACTTTTTGCAGACACGATAAGCTTCATAAAAATCAAGTCCTCTGTCGTTATCTGTTCTTCCGTCTACACAGAATATAATTACCTTCGATTTATCTTGTGTCATTCCAAGATTAGTAGTCGGGTTGATTGTCTCTGCATCTTCTTTCTTGGGAGGAGCGGAGTATATACCATTGTATACGTAGCGATACATGCTGGAATTATGTACTTTAATCGGATCGGTAGAACTACCTATTTTAAGTTCGGCACTAATTTGTACTTTATCTCCTGTTTTCAGACTTTGAGCCAGTTCATTGGCTTTGTCACCTGTCACTTGCAACACCCATTCATTTTTATCTATTACGTATGGAGCTTCTACAGTAGTGCTTCGCCCGTCAATGATTTGGGTAATTGTAGCTTCAAAATCACCGGAATTAACCTTCAATGGTTGGTTATTTTTGCCTATGATAAACAAAGCTTTGGTTCCTATTGGGTTGGTCAACCCCGGATGAGGCTCTTTCACATATCTGAAAGTATATAAATTTGCATCGTATGATGGCTTGCCATTCAAGCGGACAATGGTGTCATTGACTGAATAATATTCATATTCTTTGGTTCCGACTTTCAATTTACCAGTAAAGTCTCTCTTTTCGAAACTGATGGAACGGTTATCAAAGAAGGTGAATCCCCAGACATGATTGGTCAAAGTGGAACGCACATACGGATTATTGACGAATACAGGTTCTCCTTCTTCAATATGCATTCCTCTGGGGAAACCGTCGTGAGAATTGAAAAAGCCGGTATTGATACCTACGACGATATTTCTTCCTTCTCCTCTTCGTCTGACACAAGTCTCTGACAATGTTTCGCGAAGAATTTTACCATTATTAGAGTTGTTGTTACCATTAGGATTCGGGCAGATCTCATCTGCCATGACTGTTTCGAACGTCACTTTCGGATTGTTCATATCAATCTCGATAGCATAGATATTCTGATTGAAATTGGTGAAAGAATAGTGTTTGTATACGATACCCGATGCCAATTCGCGGTCTTCGGTCACCTGCCAGTCATAGTATGCTTCATCCTGATTAGAGAAGTTATTAGCTTCTTTGGAGAAAGCTCCGTGGCGGACGGCATTGCTGTAAGTGGCAACCGGAGCATCTTCCGGATTGTTCTTGTAAACACTGTAATCTCCGATTTTGCCTCCGATGTGGCAGTCTGTGATATAGTCTGTGCCAGTTTTTGTACCGCTATAGCCACAAGCCCATCCGGCTCCATGTTTGTTGGCTCCGTCTGCGGTTGCATCCGACAGAATGATTCCGTTGTTTGTACATGATTGAACAAATCCGGCGTTGTGTCCGACGAATCCGCCTGCACGACTTCCATTTTGAGAGTAGACGTTTCCGTTGTTAATACAATTCTTGAGGTATTTATCTGTGTTGATTCCCCCTGCAAGTCCTCCGATACGTTTCACATTATATCGTTTGGAGTTTGAGGCAAATACATCGTTCACGTCATCCTGAATAAGTCCTTCGTTAGTGCTGTTTTCAATCGTTCCTTCCTGTAAAGTTCCTACGATTCCTCCGCCACGTCCGGAAGGTGCACTGATATTTCCTTTGTTGATTGCATATCCGATATAGGCTTCATCAATTTCTATATATCCCGCAATTCCTCCTTGGTTGAAAGCGGAATAGGCCCCGGAGCCCGTGTTGACAATATTGCCGCAAGTCAGGTTGCCTTCATTTATACAGCCATTTGTTTGTGTTGTGTCGCCTATTTTATTTCCATACAGTACACCAGCCAAACCTCCCATTCGAACACCGATATTAGCGGCGTTTGTTCCTTCAAAGGATAAGTTTATTTTATTGGTGCATGCCAGTATGCTTCCTTCACAATAGCCTATCAATCCGCCAATAGCTGCCCCTTGCGGAGCTTTACCTGTAATGGTGGCATTACCGGAAACCACTAAATTTCTGATAATTCCCGAACTGCCGAGTGAATTAAATAATCCGTGGGCGATATTGCCGTCTTCAAGATTATACGTACAAGTTAGGTTGCTAATTGAATGTCCTTTACCGTCAAATACCCCGTTGAAGGTTTGCTCGCCGATTGTATAAACTACTTTTGTATTAGCACTGGTAGTATTACTTGTAACTTTACTTCCTACACCGCTCGTCAGTGTAATATCTTTCATATCGATATCATTCAGTAGGATTACGTTTCCTTCTGTGTCTTTGAATTTACGTAAACTACCTCCATTCGTGACCGCATCTATAAATGCTTTAAAGTCTGTTGCAGTAGCAATGCCTCCGTTTTCGACGATTGGTAGAGTAAAGCGTACCGGCTTGATTAATACATTATCTTCAGTATCATAGAGCATAATCATGGTTACTCCCTCTTCAAAATCATCGGTAAAGGTAATAGCCAGTGTTTTATTGCTGCTATTCAACTTGACTTCTACTCCATCGTCGCTACGTGTGATGAGCACCAGTGTTTGTGCTGCCTTTTTCCCGATAATATTATAATTTAAGGTAAGGCTTTTCGTTCCTTCCTCTATAATAATAGGAGAAATGGCAGGTTGACCTGCATTTTTAAATTCTACATTAAATAGCGTAAAGGTACTGACCGATAGAATTTCTCCGTTGCCTAGTGTTATTGAGGCAGTTCCGTTATCGTTCATTTCCACTTTAGTAATCAGTGAAGCCGTTTTACCTTCGGCCTTAATCGGCTTTTGGTTACTGTCGAGAATCTGCTGGCCATTGATAACCCAATATCCATTCTCATCCACTCGTATTTGAGGAGCGCTACCCGATACTGGGATTTTTTGTTTGTTGGTATCCAACAGGAAAGTTGTTTGTCCTTTGGTGGTAGTAGTCCAGTAATAAGTTCCGGCTTCTTCTTGTATTCCGATAATCGGACTGGAAACCATTTGATCGGTGGTAGCGATGGTGAAGCTATGCTCTACATTGTCACTTCCTTTATAAGAAATGACATAACCGCCATTAGCAGCTTCTGTGACAGAGGTGATTGCTCCTCCTTTCACAATTTGGCTCAACGCATTCGCTTGTAGTTGCAAACTGTTTAGCTTCTCTTTCAGTTGATTGAGATCTTTGTAGATTCCATCAATGTCCTTCCAGGCAGCCGAGTCATCATAGTCATCGGTGCAACTGCCAATCACAGGCATGAGTAGCAAGAATAAAAGTAGAAAATTTCTCATGTTTTTTAAATAATTTGATTCAATGGTTAATAGCGCGCTATTTATAACTCGTTTCTATAATGAAGAACACATCACTTGGAGGGGGTACGTAATCGGATTTGAACTTTTTTTTTTAATCATCACTATTTTCAATAAGACTTGAATTTTTCATATTAATTTCATAGTTTTGTCATCAGAAGCATACTATTTCCTGTTTACTCCTCCCTTACATATTACAATATGATGTGATTTTAAATAGGGTTTGGTATATCTTCTATATTATTTATAGCTTTGTTGCCTAGAAATCTTTTTCGGAATAAACGATGAATAAAACTGATTTATCTTCTGTTACTGAAGAACAACTGTTGTTACGGCAGTTGAGAGAAGGGGATATGGGGAGCTATGAGACCCTTTTTCATCGTTATTATCCCACCTTTTTTGCTTTTGCCAGAGGTATGCTGAAGGATGCAGGGGCAGCAGAAGATATTATCCAGAATGTATTTATGAAGATCTGGATACATCGTGAAGCTTTGGATGAAACGATGTCAATCAAGAACTATATTTATGTACTTTCCAAACGGGAGGTTTTCAATTATCTTCGGGCCAAATACAATACCCATGTTGTGTTAACGGAAGACATGATGACATTGGAGCAATCTTCAAGTACGGATGAGCCAACTACAGACTATCGTGAATTGCGTGAAGCAGTACAAAGTGTGATTGATACGATGCCGCCTAAACGTAGGAGTGTGTTTTGTCTTAGCCGTTTCAAATCCCTGACTAACCAAGAGATTGCTGATAAACTCGGTATTTCTATTCGTACCGTTGAGAAGCATATAGAATTGGCTCTTCGCACTTTTAAAGAACAGTTGGGGAGTTTCTTTGCTCTTTTTGTGGGGTGGTTCCTTTGAATGAGGCTGTAGCGACTGCAGGGGGGCTACTTGTATAACAGAAAGAGATATGGTATTTGAACACCATATCTCTAAATAACTTATTAAAAGTGAGAGGAATAAGCTGAATTAAACTCGTATTTCCCATCCTTTTTCATACTCTCTTCCCCAGAGCTTATTAGCCTCCAAATCGTTGAGAATACGGCCGCTTCCCGGATCGATTTGTAATGAATGACCGACGCGCTGAGCGATATTACCCAATTGTACTAGCTGGGTACTGATACAGGCATCTACAATTCCGGAGTTTAACTTAGTACCTTTGCGGATAGCATCAAACCAGTTCCGGAAGTGGAAAGAGTCCAGCTTTTCTGAAGGATTCAGGAGATTTCCGGTTTCAAACTTCAAATCACTCTTTACCTCCTTGATCGTTTTGCCTTTGATATCTGCTATCTTATATTCGTTACCACCACCAATAAAAAGAGTGCCCGTATCTCCATAGAATGCAGTACCGACTCCATATCCGTCTACCGGCATCGTATTGCAACTACGTCCCTCCCAGGAGAAAGATGCTTCGTCGCCAAACTGGAAAGTGATAAGCTGTGTATCCGGCGTCTGCCAATCATCCTGAAAACGATAACGTCCTCCGATTGAATCTACTTTGGTTGGATAATCCACACCTAGTCCCCAGCGAAGCATGTCGACAAAGTGAGTACCGTTATTTAAAGCTTCTCCAGTTCCCCAGTTCCAGAACCAGTGCCAGTTGTAATGAATGAAGTTATCCTTGAAATCGGGTACACGAGGGGCAGGGCCTTGCCACAAATCCCAGTCCAGATAATCCGGTACGGGAATGACTTTACCTGTTCCGATAGAAGGACGGTTGTTGACATACCATGATTTGGCATATCTCACTTTTCCGATGGTGCCGGACTTGATTTCCTCCATCGCTTTGATTACATTCGGGAATGATCTGCGTTGATTGCCAACCTGAACGATTCGATTGTATTTTAAAGTGGCTCTAACCAACATTTCATTTTCTGCCGGATTGTGGCTAGTTGGTTTTTCCAGATAAACGTGTTTGCCGGCTTGCATAGCCATAATGGCTGCTTTGGCATGCCAATGGTCCGGAGTGGCGATTACTACTGCCTCAAACTCATTGGATTCTAACATTTTGCGTATGTCTTTTTCTCCTTTAGGAGTCCGTCCGGTCAGTTTGTGAATCACAGCCTGGCATTTTTCAAGTGCTCTTGAGTCTACATCGCAAATGTAAGTTACTTCACAATCGGGTTGTTTGGCAAATCCTTGCGCGAGAGCACTGCCTCTGGAATTTACGCCAATAACTCCGATACGTATTTTCTCATTAGCTCCCAGAATATCTTGATATCGGCTGGAACCAAACCCTGGAAGTATGCTTCCTAAAGAAAGTGCAGCTGTACCTGCTACTGTTTTTTTGATGAAATCTCTTCTTGTTGTCATAGTATCTATTTTTCTCCAAAATTAGGTTGTTATTAGGATATGTGAATGAGTATTTCCGCCAATTCTCCCTCAAAAAACGTAAATTTCTTATTTTTTTCTTCGGAAAAGACGGATCAGGACGCTAAGAATTCCCCGGGGAATCCATAGGATGAAATAAATGAAAATGCTGATGACAATCACATATCCGATTTGAGAAATTACTTCGATCCATGGTCGGGAATAGACAATGATTGCAATAACATTGACGATAAACGCAAGTATGAAACTTAGAAGATAGATATTTCTTTCTCGTTTCAGCTTTTGGGATGTGATGATAATATCTTTCATGGTTTAGAATTTCATATAAGGTATTTTATATTCGTCAGGAAAGAATATGTGGCGTTGTTCTTCCATGGCCTGATTTCCAAGTAAACAAAGAACCGTTGAACAATATGCTTCTTCAACTATATTCTGTGCTTTCTCTCCGGTGATACATGACTGGCAGAAAGAAGACAGGATAATGTCCGAACCGTCTTTGTCTGCTCCGATCATACTCAATCCACTGTTTACGTGGATATCTCCATCAATGATAAAGTGTGGTGTGTACTCCATTTTTGTTTCTGGTCTCCAACTAGGACCTGCTGTCGGGATGGTGGCAAAGACCTTGTCTTTTACCTGGTCAATCAGTTGCCGGATACCCGAAGTTGAATGATCTTCTTCCAGATAATAAATACCTTTTGCCATTTCCATGGTTCCTTTACTTCCCAGAATCTGGTCTTCCATTCCGTTGAACTTGTTGGAAATCAATGATTCGTATGCGATCTTAACTCCATCCGAGTATCTGTAAGTGACATTGACGCTATCATAAACTTCTCGTCCGTCTTTCCAGTATACAATGTCACCCATTCCCATAATGGATTCCGGCATTTTTTGGGCTGCCCAGTTACAAACTTCCAACTGATGGCATGCTAATTCCGTCATTAATCCTCCGGAGCTCTCTTTGTATAATCTCCAATTAATTTTGCGTTCCAGCTCTGGTGAAGGAACCGGACGACGCCAGTCTGCATTACGGAACCAGTGACAGCGAAGACCTACTACATCTCCGATGAGACCGGAATGGATCATCTGCATTCCCTTGATGTACTTCTCGTCATACATTCGCTGCATACAAAAGTAGAGGACTTTGTCTGACTGGTTGTAAGTGTCATAGATAGCCTTGCACTCGTCAAGGGTACGTGCCATTGCTTTCTCGCAAAAGACATGTTTGCCGGCAGCTAATGCGTCCAATACAATAGGTGCATGCCAGTTTAGTGGTGTGGATATGATGACTCCATCGATGTCCTTCGATTCCAGTAGTTTGCGGTAATCCGTATATGGCTTTGCATCCGGACAAAGTTCCAATGCTTGTTGAAGATTGGGGGCATAATTATCACATACGGCAACAATTTGTGCATGAGGTATTTCTTTGAGGTTATGGATGTGGTATTGTCCTCTGGACCCGGTACCAATCAAAGCGATTCGTGCTTTCTCATGCTTGATCTCTTGTAGTTTCTCCGGAGTACAGGAAGTCAGCCAAGGAGTGGTCGCCAATAATGCGGTTCCTCCGGCAACATATCCCAGGCTTTTGATGAATTGTCTGAGTCCTAAGTCTACTCCTTTTTCTTTATGTTCTTTCATATCATAAATTGTATAGGGTTGCTTGTATATTATTGAACTTTTCTGAAATCTTTTTTTGTTCCTGTTCATTGGCAATCATCCAGACCGTACTAAGAATTTCGGCTTCCAACGGGTCGGGGGACAGGATAGAACTTGCTTTTCGTTGTTTATTAAATATGCCTGTAAGCGGATTCATAATGTGTCCGGTATATTGTAACGTATTGCCGGAAGTGGATAATGCTGTATCCTGCAGATCGAATTCTTTTAGAAGAGACTGATTGTACGGGTTCAGAAAACTGACTTTCCAACAATCTCCATAAGGATGATGTCCTATACCCAGGATCGAACTGTTTCCAAAATTAGCAAATGCATCACTAATATTCTCCTGTTCAATGAATTTTCTTATTTTCTTCAAAGCATATCCTTTGGCAAAACCTCCAAAATCAAGTGAAATATCAGGAGATGTAAAGGAGATATATGAATGTTCATGAAGTTGTATTTGGGAGAAATCTTTTAATGTAATGTCGAATAAGTGTGAAGTGGTCTCATAATAGTATGAGCAAAGCTGTAAGATTGATTTCATCTCTTTACTGATTTGAATCTTGCTTTGAGAAGCATGATTATTAATCTTGGAAACTTCACTATGAGGATCAAAACGATTTAATATTTTATCCAATCGCTCCAGCTCATAGGCGATATCTGCCCAAAGTGTATTCAATCGGTCGATATCGGAATGAATGAGCAGGATATCGAATCGGGTCCCCATGATATGAGGAATGAAGCCATGAAACATGGCTTCATTTTCATAATATTTGCATCTTGTTTCTAACACCTATTGTTTTGTTTATTTGTTTCCTTTCTTTGCCATTTCTACAGCAGTAGTAGTAATGTAATATTTAGCTAGTGTATTTTCATTTTCCCATTCCGGCATATCCTGATTGTGTACATAATGCAGGAAAGCCTTTGCCACTTTGCTGAAATGTTCTTCGTGTCCTAATCGTTTTTCCTGTGGTATGTCAATCAGATAAGTTCCATTCTTTTTGTTTTTGACAGATAAGAACGGATAAGTTATTTGAAGCTGTTCCACTGTTTTTTGCAATTGAGCTTCAAATGTCCGATTGTCAATGTCCGGTTCTTTCTGTATATATAGCTCTTTTACAAATCCATTTTTTTCATCCTGAACGATTTTTAAAGTGGCTTTACTTCCTTTCTTTATGGAAGTAAATGTATCTCCTCCGTTAGTGGGTGGAGTATAATTCCATGTGACTTTCATTCCTATACAAATCCCTTTAACGGTATAGTTGAGACTTCCGTTTGCCATCACCTCCAATACATCGTTTTTTATGTATCGGTTAAGATAAGCGGGAAAAGAATCGATTTGTGTCGATTGACTGAACTCTGCTAATGTAATTGGAGTTGGCCAGTGTTTGGCGGCATTCACGGTGACATCCGATTGATAATGAATCGTTTCATCAGGAAAACATTGCCAGTTGATGAGGTCGATCAGATGTGTTGTAACATCTGCAATGCCTTCTCCTTGTTGCTCTACATCGTAATACCATGCCGGGCGAATTAATGGCTTGCCAGAAACTGTCTTGAAAAAATGATGCACGCTTTCCATTATGACAGATGGATTGTCCGGTGAACCTTTTTGTAAATCTCCGAATAATTCCGTCTGATGCAAAAGCTCTTTTTCTATGATATTGAGGATATCATAACGTTCCGTCATCAGATCGTATAAAAGAAGATTCTTTTCTTTGGCGAGTTGATAGGCTTCTGTCAATAACTTGAAATCCTGTGGATTGATAGCCAGTGGCTTATCGGCAAGGACATGATATCCGGCTTTGATAGACTCCATGATATAGCGCGTCTTTTTCTGATTGTTTCCGGCCAATACTGCTATATTACCTTTATGATCGGCAAGCATTTTCTGGAGATAATCATCTCCGGTATATACTTGTTTTTTCCATGTCGTAGGAGATTCCGCCCGCTGATTATAAGAATCAATGCTTTCCAGATATTGGTTGACGGCTATTCCTTCGGGGGCATATATCCGGATGGTGTCACTGACATCTGTCAATGTCTCTTTTTGAAGTAGGCTGGCATGGAAATGTCCGGGATCGAGAACCACTACTTCTATTTTACATGAATCATTGGCTTCCGCCTTATTCATAATCTGTTTCTTGGAGAAAGAACATGAAGAAACTATAAATAAGATTGATATAAGCCCGATTCCTTTATATATAAATTTCATTTTCTTATTTATTATAGGTTTTGATTAATTTCCGGGCGTCTTTCCATCCTTTTTGGTAAGCTTCTTCCAATGTGACAATTCTTCCATTCTCTTCTTTACTCATATTGGATGCTTTCATGAAAGTGAATATTTCAATTGTTTCTTCTCTGGAGATAGGAGAGATTCCTGTTTGAAAGTATTTAAGAATCTGTTCAAGAAGCGCTTTATAACCTTGGTAACCTCCTGCGGCTACTGCTCCTTTTGAAGTATAGGCAGTTCCACCATAAATTTGCGGTCCTTTTATAATCGCTCTGAAAGTTCCGATTCTACCATCTTTCCATCGTCCTACTACTACATCCCCTCTATCTGAAGACATCCGGTTGACTGATTCGCATCCTGTTCCCATAATTGTGTATAATGTTTCTACTCCATGAATGCCATAGAAACCGAAATCCGGATGCGTTGGCTCCACTTTGTGAGGAGAATAACAATCGGCTCCAAGGATTTTGCCAAATTCTCCATTTCTTAATTTCTGGTTTTGAGGAGTAAATCTAAGAGCAGAAGAGGAAAAAACAGGTGCATTGTATTTTTCTGCCATTTCATAAATAGCGATTGCATCTCCTAAAGTAGCTCCGACAGGTTTGTCAATATAGCATATCTTACCTGATTTGAATACCTCGACGGCTTGTTCCAAATGTAGTCTGCCGTCATTGGTTTCCAAAAGGACACAGTCTACTTTTTCCAGTAAATCTGCTATTGATGAGGTGATTTCCACGCCATTTGCTTTGACCTTTTCAATGTATCCGGGGATTCGTTCGTAACTGGATTGAATAGTCTTTGAACCGTACGGATACGCTGCTACTACCCTAAAACCTTTGGAAAAGGTCTCATCCGAACCACTATTAATCAATTCGGTGAAAGCGGTGGAATGGGATGTGTCCAGACCAATAATTCCGATCCGCATAACTTTTTGTGCGTGTATACTGAAGCTGATAGCCAGTAGTATAAGAAGTGAGATTCTGTTTTTCATAATCCTTTATAAATTAATTCTTTCTGCACTTTCCGGGTCCAAATATAACGAAGAATTTTCTTTTCTTCGCAATATGCTGGCCGGACATTTTTCTGAAACTTCACCATAAACAGTCTGATAGACTGCTTGAGCTTTATTTTTGAACGGGACGATACAAAACATCCATTCAGCTTTTAGCAAAGCCGGTATCGTGAGTGTTAAAGCTTCTTTGGGTACTAAGTCTAGTGTCTTGAAGCATTTTTCATTGACTTGCTGTTGGCGACATATTGGGTCCAGTTCAACTACTTTCACAAGTTTGGGATCATTAAAGTCTGCTACATCCGGATCATTGAAAGCAATATGCCCATTTTCTCCAATTCCCAAACAAACGATGTCAACCGGATGCTTAGTCAGCAAGTCTGCATATCGCTGACATTCCTCTTCAAGGTTTTCCGCCAGACCATTCAGATAGTTGACTTTCTTGAAAGGAACTTTGTCAAAGATACGAATTCTAAGGAAATGTCCAAAACTTTGTGGGGCTTCCGGATGTATACCGATGTATTCATCCATATGAAAAGCGTTTATTCTGGTCCAGTCGATGCGTTTGTCATGAATCAGATGACTCAAAAACTCATTTTGTGAGGGGGCAGCGGCGAAAATCATATTTATTTCCGGTTTGCTTTCCAATAAGCGACAAATTTGGTCGCCGACTTCTTTTGCGGCTACACTGCCCATCTCTTGAATGGACGGGAAAATTCGAACTGTTAATTGTTCCTGCTGAAAAACTTTGGTCTTAGTTTCATTTAGTATAGATAACATGGCCTTTTAATATTGTATTATTTATATTTATTTGATTATCAAAAATGACTATGTCGGCATCCTTACCGATTTCTAAAGAACCTTTTTCTTTGTCAATATGAAGAATACGGGCGGGCGTCAGGGTCATCATACGGACGGCGTCAATGAGAGGAACACCGGCTAAATATATCATGGTTCGAACCAGTCGGTCGGTTGTTGCAACACTACCGGCAAAAGCTTTCCGATCCGGCATTTTGGCCACTCCGTCTTCGATAATGACTTTCTGACCGTTGTTGAGGCTACCTAATATCGATTCACCGTCCGGCATACCCGCTCCTCTCATGGCATCAGTGCAGAGGGCTGTTTTATCAACTCCTTTGAACTTGTATACGAATTGGAGCAGGGGTTTCGGAAGATGTATGCCATCGGCAATAATCTCCACTGTCATATCTTCAATCAAGTAGGCGGCTTCTACTACTCCGGCATAGCGGAAAGCATTTTTGCGGGTCACTGATGACATGGCCGAATAAAGGTGGGTCACATGTGTATAACCTGCTGTAAAGGCTTTCTCAACTTCTTCATAAATCGCGTCGGTATGAGCGATGGAGGGCAGAATATGATGTTGTTGCAGAGTTTGCCCTAGTGCTAGAGCACCCTCCAACTCTGGAGCTACGCTCCAACGGATAATATCTTTTGAGGCTTCCAGAATGGCATTATATTCTTCTGCTTGCGGCTTTTTCAGGAAGTTCGGGTCTTGCGCACCACATTGTTTCGGTGAAAAGTAAGGTCCTTCCAAATGTAAACCGATAAACTGCGAACCATTGATATTCATTTCTTTGGCTTTCCGATATACGGTAAACGTCGTCATTAACTCCTCGTTAGTGCTAGTAAGTGTGGTGGGAACCATTGCGGTAGTACCATACTTGGCATGTGTCTCGGCCACTCCGAGAAAAGCTTCGATAGTACCATCCATGAAGTCATGTCCTCCTCCTCCGTGGATATGCATGTCGATGAATCCTGGTGAAACATAATTCTGACGGGCGTCTATTACCTTGTCACCAACGAGCGGTTGATAGCTTTCATTGGGAATAATCTGCTCAATTTTTCCATTTTCGCATATCAATGTTTGGCCCATTTCTATGCCTGTTGGTAGAATGAGTTTTCCATTTGTTATGATGAGTCTTTCCATATTATTTCGTTTTTAATTTATTTCCAGGAGTCTATTTTATGACCTTTAACTGCAAAGAAAACCAAATATAAAAAACAGGGAATCAATACCCAATAACCGAAACGCAGACTATACATATCTGCCAGATGACCATATATCAGAGGCAGAATGGCATTGCCACATAATCCCATGATAAGAAGAGAGGAACCGGTTTTGGTGAATTTCCCCAGTCCATGAATGGAAAGTGGCCAGATACCTGCGTAGATTAAAGCATTTGGGAAACCCAATGCATTCAGAAAGAAAATGGAGGCATTGGCATGATGACCGAACAGAGTTACTTCAAAATCTGCAAATACAACTCCGAATGAAAGGAGTAATCCGATGATGGTACAACCTATAAGTGCATTTTTTTGTGAAACATATTTGGGTATTAACAGGATTCCTAGGAGGTAACCAATCATAGTACAGGCCAATGTATATGAGGGAAAAGTTTTAGCTTCAAGCAGGTCCATACCCATCGAATTGGCATAATTGATGATTGTATCAATTGCGATAACCTGTGTTCCTACATGAAGAAATATAGCCACTGCTCCTAAGATAAGGTAAGGAAAGTCGAAAATACTTTTTCTGGTGTGATGGTGGCTACCTGTATCTTCCGTGCTGTTTTCTTCGTCTGTATTGATTTCAGGCAGAATGGAGTAACGGATACCGATACCGGTAAGCAGTAAAATAACGCCTAGAACAGCATAAGGCACAATGACGCGTTGTATTAATTCGTCAAGCATAGCGTTCTTTGTGACTATGTCTAAAGTCCCCGATTCTATAGTGGCAAAAAGCTCCTTGTCGGTAACATTTAATATCAATGCAGCAAATATGAGTGGTGAGACGATACCTGCGAATTTATTGCATATTCCCATAATACTGATTCGTTTGGCGGCACTATCAATAGGACCGATAATAGTGACATAAGGATTAGCGGCAGTTTGCAATATGGCTAATCCGGTGCCGATGGAAAATAGACCGGCCAGGAATATCTCGAATTGACGGGCTAATGCTGCCGGAACAAATAAGAAAGCTCCTAAGGCGGTAAGCATAAAACCATACATAATACCTCGCTTGAATCCCACTTTCTTGAGAAGTACTCCCGAGGGGATAGCCATTACAAAGTAGGCGATATAAAATGCAAAGGCGACAAAGTAGGATTCGAAATGTGTCAGTTCACAGGATATGCGGAAGTATGGAATCAGTATGGCATTGACCCACGACACAAATCCGAAGATAAAGAACATCCCTGCCAGAATTGCAATTGATATGTAGTATGTCTTTTTGCTGCTTATAAGGTTATTGTTTCCCATGTGTTTTTATTTTTTCAGTTCGAAATTTTTCTGTAATTTGATGTCCCGTGACGATGCGCCTATTAATACAGTAAACATACCCGGTTCGTCTTTCCAGTGTTTACTTTCGGTATCGTAGTATTGTAAGGCGCGGCGCGGTAACTTGATTGTGACTTGTTTGGATTCACCCGGTTTTAAGCCAACCTTAGTGAACCCTTTTAATTCTTTAAACGGGCGTTCTACAGAACATTTGTTTTGATGCAAATATAACTGTGCGATTTCCTGGCCATATCGTTTTCCTGTGTTAGTAATGGTGAATGATACGGCAAACTCTGTGTCCGAGTCTTTCCATACAGGTTTCATCTTTATGTTTGAATAAGTAAAAGTGGTATAGGATAATCCATAACCGAATTCAAATTGGGGGACTACACGGTAAGTATCGAAGTAGCGGTAGCCGACCATAAGCCCTTCCTTGAAACGGACGGTGTCGTTTATACCCGGATATTCTCCAAATACGTGATCAGGCATATCTTCCAGACGCTTACACCAGGTAGTAGTCAGTTTTCCCGAAGGATTGACTTCTCCAAACAATGTACGTGCCAGTGCATTTCCTCCTTCCATCCCTAGAAAACTGCCGTGCAGTAATGCCGTAGCATCATTATACCATTCTCCTATTTCGACGGGGCCACCGGAGATTAGTACCACTACAGTGTTGGGATTAACCTCCAGGATACCTTTTAATAATCTGTCCTGTTGGTAAGGAAGCTTTAAATTCGGCTTATCGTACCCTTCACAGTCAGAACCATGTTCGTGGGAGGTTCCACCTATATAGATAACCAATTCTGCTTGGGCAGCTGTATTGATTGCTTTCTTATATAGCTCTTCATCGGATTTATCAAATTCGTTCGTGAACCAATGACCAACCTTATACGCCTTTTTACTCAATTGATAACCGGGTGCATATTCGATCCGGGCTTTTCCATCTAAAAGATTTTGTAGCCCTTCCAAAGGAGTAACTTCATATTTAGCTTTAAGTTTTGTACTGCCACCTCCTGCTGCAAATACTTCGGTTGCATTTGCGCCAATCACTGCGACATTCTTGTATTGTGCCGGGTCTAGTGGTAGCATATCTTTGGAATTCTTCAATAATACCAATGATTCCTCCGCTATTTCTCTGGCAGCCTTAGTATGGGCAGGTATTGCAAGTTTGGCTGCCATACCTGTAGTGTCATAAGGAACTTGTCCTATTAAATCAAGTCGAATCATCAATTTCAGAATATTACGTACTTTTTTGTTGACGGCTTCTTCCGGAATCTCTCCATTACGTACTTTCTTCAATAAAGGATCGGCCAAATAATATTTATTGAAAGCATATTTCCCATTTTCTTTGATGCTTGTTCCCATTTCGACATCCATACCGCACAGAGCTGTTCGCTCTGTGTTATGGACTGCATTCCAGTCCGATACGACTAATCCGTCAAATCCTAGTTCATCACGAAGTAAAGTATCAAGAAGATAAGGACTTTCCGTACACCACAACCCTCGAACCTTGTTATATGCCGCCATGGCTGCCATGGCTCCACCTCGTTGTATGGCAGCTTCAAAAGCCGGAAGATAAATTTCGTGTAAGGTGCGTTCGTCTACTTCTACACTCACTTTGTACTGGTTGTATGCCTGGCTATTCAGAGCAAAATGCTTCACACAAGAGGCTACTCCCTGTGACTGTACTCCTTGTATATATGGAACAGCCAGTTCACCGGAGAAGAAAGGATCCTCGCTGAAATATTCCCAATTACGTCCATTGAGTAAGGAACGGTGAATGTTGACTCCCGGAGCCAGGCTCACATGCTTACCGCGTGCTTTACATTCAGCTCCAAGAACTTCTCCATATAGCTGTGCCAGATCACGGTTCCAAGTAGATGCTAAGGCGCTTAATGCAGGTAGATAGCTACATGCGTCGTTATCCCATCGGGCGGATTCCCACCCATTGGCTACTCCCTCAAATCTTACTCCGTGAGGTCCGTCGGAGTAGTGCAGGTCGGGGATGCCAAGCCTTGGAACACCGGTACTTGAAAACATCGTGTTACTGTGCAACATTCCAATTTTCTCTTCCAAAGTCATTTGTGATAATAAACTTTCTATCTGTTTATCAGTACTTGCTACTTTATTACCAGTCAGACAGGAGGAGAATATAATCAGAATCAGCCAGCTATATGGAGTCAGTCTTTTCATACTAGAATACTTGTTGTCTTTGATTATTTTGAATTATTCTTTCTTGTTTCAATTTCACTGTACACAGCATCCGGGATCAAATCAAGCCAGTAAGGATCCTGGACGAGTTCCTTGTACAGTTCAAGTGCCAGAGGGTCACTTTGCAGACGGCGGTCACCATTCTCTGCATTTTCGTGATTCTCCCATACGACGGCCTTGACACGTGGCTCTTCATCCTTCAGCTTAAACCATTCTCTTACCCATCTCTGGTGGTCGCATGTGCTGGAGTATCCTCCTTCACTAATCATGATAGGCTTGTCTGCCGATACCTGCTTGATTCCTTGCATCAGTGTGAGCGGATATCTTCTTTCTTCCGGATAAGTAGCACTAAGCGATGGTGGATAACAGCTTACTCCCAGCCAATCTACATACATATCTCCTGGATAATAGTTTTTCATTGCGTTTGCTTCTGTACCTGGCATGCTTACACTGTTGGGTGACCATACGAAGACATTGTAGGCAGTGACACCCAACTGTTCTGCAATGTTATACATACGTCTCCAAGCCTTGACATAGTTTGTGGGATCTCCGTAATACGGAGTCCAGCTTCCATTCATTTCGTTGGCTGGTCTGAACCAGATAGGTCCCATGTCACGTACTTCTTGGGCAGCTACTTCGGCGAAGTATGATTTGTGAAAATCGTCGAGTTCGCCATTTGCCATTTGTTGGGTGGGAATGACGGGCAGCCATCCGTAAAGGAAGAATCGGTATTTGCCCTGATAGTTTTTTCCCCAGTATTTCTCACGTACTGTTTGCATTTCGCTGAAATTTCGTCCCGGTTCCATATTCTGATACCATAAGATCATAGATAGTTGCTTTCCCACCAATTTTTCAAATAAGGCAACGGCACACTGGTCAGTACTTCCTTCGCGGTCTTCCGGATCGAATCCGTATAATGGTGGGAATGCTCCATGATAACACCCTTTTTCGGGGACGTACTTCATGTCATTATGAAATTCTCCCATTACCTTGATTTCGTCGATGAGCATCATCGTACTGGTGGAAGCTGAAGATTTGAGAGTCGCTTTCACATATCTGCATGCTACATTACTAAAGTCTGTTTTTCCCCAAGCGTCCGACTTTCCGTTGCTGTCGGAATAGGTAATTGGTGAGGCTGCTTTTTCCCATTGGCTTTTGTCCTTGCTGGTTGATACTTCTATTTGAGTAGGGAATACAATTTGTGATGTCGGATCGGAAATAGCATGTACTGATACTTCTGTGATATTGCGTAATGATCCCAAATCAATTATTACTTCTACAGTTTGTGCATCCCAACCGACTCCTCTGTTTTTAGTCGAGAGGGTACCGGTCTCCTCATCCGTCAGTTTGGTGCCGGATGTCCAGGGATCGAGAGGGGCTTTATCAGCATAGGCACTGTTGGCTACAACATTCATTTTATAGAATTTGCCTGCCGCCACATTAATAATGCTTTGTTCATTTGGATCTTTGGGCTTATTTGGATCAAAAGTAACTTCCCATGATCTCGTTTCTTCTGCATTGCAAGCGTATATGAGTATTGCAACTGCTATTAACCATAAATTTTTTAATTTCATATTTAGTGGTATATTATAAGGTTGATTACTGGTTGTTTGTATTACATATCAATACAGTCATATTGGTAGCAGGCGATGCCTCCATTAGAGAATACGAGATAAACGTATAGATAATAACCATTTTTGGCAACTTTAAATACGACATCTCCGGTTCCTTCGGTGTTTTGACCGGAATTCTCGAGACCTCCATATATCTTGTCCGGACATACTATTATTTGGTTGTCGAACGAGCCGCTACTAAGATCATACATACGGACAGCATCAGAACCAGTTACGGCATAGTTGAAACTATTTACATGATTGTAAATGATATAAGGTACTTTGTTGAACACGGCATAGTCTACGGCATTGATAATTGTGTTACCCGGAGCACCCGTATTTGCCGCTTTTATGCTATTGTCTGTTCCTTTAAACCAGTAGAAATAGCGTTTGGCAGAAGTATCTGTGACATGGCTGGCCAAGAAATAGTCACTTTGAGTATCAGTGTCATCAGCATAAATCACATCCGCCCATTTAATCCAGTTTGAAGTCAGTAGAGAGGAACTCATAATGACAAATTCCGGACTTTGTGATTGTAAAGTACCATTTATGACACGCCAACGGGCGAATTGCACTTTACTATCCTTTTGGAATACCGGAGTTGTGATAAGGGCATTGGCATCCAAATCTCCTTGGATAGAGATCTTCCAACCAAATCTTATGTTAGTGCCAGTTTTATATTCAATATATTTCTGTGGTTTCTCATTCACTCCATTAGCTTTCCATACAGTGAAAGTACCTCCTGATGGAGTATAGCTGCAGAATAAAATATTATTTCCCCGATCTGCTGTTGCATGGAAGTTTGAATTATCACCGGCAAATTGGCTGATATCCATAGAACCTGCTATTTCTCCGGTCTGGCTATTTAAGTAAATGGCACGATCATTGGCACGTTCGTTGATGACAACATATTTGTCGACTACTGCAAGTCCGGTTACTTTACCCGGTAGCAGAATACCGCTTATTTCAGATAGTCTTTTAGACCATAATAGCTTACCGCTTCCTTGGCGAATACCTGCAACAGTTTTTTGCGGAATATCTTTTTTTACCGTATATGTTGCTTTATCTATACCATTCTGTGCTGTGACAACAATGGTCTGTTCTTGTTCATAGTCTAGTGCTTCTGTTTCGGGGTTGGGACTGCATGTTGCTCCATGTGAGATATCAATGTTAGCTATCTGCTCCCCTACATTATCTATGGTTACTAATGAAATTGTTTTTTCGTTTTCATTAATGACTCCCAATAGCCCTATGGCAGGAATATCGAATTTGGTGATACTACATTCGTTGCTCTTACGGATTTCACCTATTACTTTGAATTCGGTACTAGTCCCGGAGGTCTGATCTTTCACTGTGATATAGTTGTCTTGGGTAAGATCCATATAAAGTAATGGTGGAGTTACACTGACATTATTCGCTAAACTGGCACTCAATCTTACCCGTTTTAGTGCAGAGGTCGGCAATACATTATCCGACAATTTGGGATAATTGTATGGGAAAACAAATGTGATTGAATGATTGGTATAATCTATCTCACCTTTGAAACTATTTTCGCTGCTGTCATCGTTCGGAAACGATGCAGTGATGCTGTTGATACCTTCGCGTTGAATGTCAGAACCCAACTCTTCAGGACTGTGACAACTAGTTACTCCCCATAGAAGAACTAATGCCTGGATGATTGATATAATTTTGTTTTTCATTGTTCTAAGAGTTTTATTGTTATTTCCATTCATCATATTGCTCAATCAATGAGTTATTCTTCAATTCTTCAGACGGTACAGGAAGGACATATAATTTCTTTATAAACTTGCGGTCCTGCCCGTCGCAATCAACATATTCGTATGTATTGGTAGCGCCAATGATTTTGAAGCCATGTGTGCGATAGTTGTTGTATTCAATATGGGCTAATTCCCAACGACGCATATCCCAGAATAAATGACCTTCATAGGCTAGTTCAACCTTTCTTTCATTTCTGTAATCTTTGAACCAAGCCTCGCCTGTAGAGGATTTACCCGGTAAATTCACTTTTACTCTGGCGCGTACCTCATTCATTGCACTTTGGGCTTCCCCGATCTTATTGAGTCGATAAGCTGCTTCTGCTTTGTTCAATAAAACTTCTGCATAGCGAATTTCAACCCACGGTTGGGCGCTTTTCCCATTTTTGACGTCTGTTAGCGTTTCATCTAACAATTTCCTTAAAAAATAACCGGTTGTGGTTTTGCCGTATGAAGTACCCTGTTCCCGGTAAGGCATAAACACACCATTCTTTCCGTCAAGGCTGCAATCCATCTTTTTCCCTTTCCAGGTACATCCTCTATAGATTACAGTTGCGGCGAAGCGAGGTTCCAGTTGGTCGTATGGAGGAGTTTCATCAGTAATGCCATGCCAGGGTGTCCAGTCTATCTTTTCTCCATTTTTGCTTTCATAACATTCTACCATTTCCTGGGTAGGAGTTCCTGTTGAACCATTGTCATAACCATCACATTGTGGTACATAATACCGGTCGAAAAGATGATTAGGCCCGTTGGCAGCATCATAATCAAACTCCAGAATCGCTTCTTTATTATTCCCTTTCCATGCATCTTCATATTTGTCCGTCAGACCATATAGTTTGAGTGCAATTACATTATTAGCAGCATCATAGGCATCCTGCCAACGTTTGGCATATAACATAGCTCTTGATTTCAGTGCATAGGCTGCTCCTTTGGTGATACGCCCTTTATTTGCCGCATCCCATTCCTTGGGTAAATTATTGGCTGCAAAATCAAGATCGTCAGCTATGAATTGCCAGGTTTCTTCAGCACTGCTGCGGGCTTTATTAGTTGATACCGGCAGATCGTCATACAAGATGACACCTCCATGTCTTTTGGCTAACTGGAAATATACAAATGCACGGAAAAAGCGTACTTGAGCTTCCCAAAGCTTATTTCTGTCTGCTGAAAATTCGGAATATTTTCTTTGTAGAGATAGAAATTGGTTTGTTTCTCGGATCTGTTTGTATGCTGTTGAACGTAGCCAGATACTGTATAGACAGTTATCCGGAGAGATAGCATCCGGTGTAAGTACATAAAGATTAGGATGGCCGGCTCTGTGTCCCAGCGTATATGAACCATACTTAAATGCGTCAGTCAGACTTTCTGTAAAACTTCCGTAGAATTGGGCCTCCCCGAATTGACCGTAATCATGCAGGAGGGGATAGAAACTATTCACATATTTGTCAACCTGGGTTTCATCTTGCCAGATGATTTCATCACTAACGGTAGTCGTTTGTTTTACTTCATCCAGCCAGTCGTTGCACGAACTTAAAGTCAGCAACATAAAGAAGAGTGATATATTAATACATAACTTTTTCATATAGCGTATATTTTAGAATGTGATTTTAGCTCCAAGTGTATAAGTCCTTTGTTGCGGATAATATCCATTGTTTACAGCTGGAGATTCCGGGTCGATGTTGTACTTGGACACAGCGCTGAAAGTCAGAAGGTTGTATCCCTCAACATAGAGGCGAAGAGCTTCCACTCCCAATGGGCTCAACCATTTTTTAGGGAAATTGTATCCTATTTGTGCTGTTTTTATTCTCAAATAGTTTCCGTTACGATACCAGAATGTGGAGGCCAGCCCGTTATTCAAACTTCTCGGATTGATTTCCAGACAAGGGAACTCTGCATTTGTATTTTCGGGTGTCCAGGAGTTTGCCACCAGATAGACTGGTGCATTGCCATTCTGATAGAATGGACGCGTGAAGGCCGTAGCGCTTTGGATTCCGGATGAACCGGTTGCCGTATATACTCCGGTTAATGCGACATCGCTGCCAAGCCCCCATGATGCTAAAATATCAAAATCGAATCCTTTCCAGTTACCAAATAAATTGAAAGAACCTGTGTGGGTCGGCCTTGAACTTTTACCTACATACCCCTGATCTTGATTGACGGTTATAATACCGTCTCCATTTCTATCCATATACTTGATATATCCGGGATAAGCCGGTCGGTCGGGCATGGTAGCGGAGTTGGCTATCTCTTCCTCACTCTGGAACAATCCTTGGGCAATGAATCCCATTTTCGAACCGATTTGCTTTCCGGTCAGTCGTCTGTATTCCGGTGTGTTTTCAGAGTCACCTGCATATTTGAGCCACCTTCCGTATGCGTATGACCAGATTAATTTGGCTCCATAGCTGAAACTTCCGATTCTGTTCTGATGTGTAAAGGTGACATCAAAACCCTTATAATCTGCTTTATTAACGTTGGCAGTTGAAAAATAATAGCCTCCCATGGAAGGAGTGTGCGAACCGGTTACAGAAGATAATTTGTCATATTCATATTTATAAAAAGCATCCAGTTCCATTCCTAATAATCCATTCCATAAAGTTACATCTACTCCGATATTATAGTTGAGGCATTGCGCCCATGTCAAATTGGGATTTCCCAATACGGACGGATAGATAGCAGTTTGACTGGCTCCGCCTATTACTACAGAATTGGGGGATGTGCTCATCGTATTTTTCCATTGGAAAGGCTGGATACCGCTGGTTGCAGTTTTTCCAATACCTGCTCTTAATTTCAGATTGTCTACCCAAGTAGCATGAAACCATTTTTCATTATTGATTCTCCAGGCAAGAGAGAGACCGGGCAGGGTGACCCAGCGTTTGTTCATACCACCAAACAGATAACTACCATCGTGGCGTAGTGAAGCCTCCAAATAATATTTGTCAGCGTAATTGTAGTTCAAACGACCTACAAAACCGGCTACACGTGTCTGGCTGCTGCTACCCGAAGGTATAGCAGGTTGCTCTTTCCCCTCTTTGGTGAATCCTGTGATTTGGTTCAACTCATCCAACTGAATGAAATCTAATCCGGTTCCCGTTACACCGAGATTGTTGCTATTACGTTCCCGTGTTTCGGCCAGTAATAATACTCCGATCGAGTGATCTCCAAATTTGTTATCATACGTGATACTGGTTTGCGTTGTGAACTCTTGGGCGCGTGATGCCGATTCGGATAATATAGGTGTATCTTTCAAAACACTGTAGTCCTTATGGTAGGTGAGTGTGGTAGTGGCTGCATTAGGTAAATCCATAATCATGACTTCATTCGGCTTGGTCAACTGTTTAGTCATCCCATGAACTAAGTCGTACGCTCCCTGGAATTTTAAACTTAATCCTTTAAGCCAAGGTGTGTCGTATTTCAGACTGAAATTAGACTGCATATATGATTGGTTGGACCTGTTATATCCTGAATCGTATATGGATGCGATAGGAGCTACCGGAGAACCGGAAGTCGGGGTTGAAACATCGTATATTTTCCCATTATATTCATAAGTGTCCTGTACGTATGGCAAAGCATAGCATACCTGTTGGGGAATATTCATCCAATCATCCGGATCGGCAGAAAATTTGGGAGCATCCCGTTTTTCTATACGCCCCGAAACACCTAATGACAGACTAAGTCCTTTAGCCAACTGTGCATCGATATTAGAACGAAGATTCATTCGACGGTATTTGAACTTATCTATATTTCCTTTTTCTTCCAGATAACCGATAGATGTGAAGAAACGAATCTTTTCACTTCCTCCTGATGCTGAAATATTATGATGTTGGCGAACACCGGTTCCATATACTTTATCGTACCAATTGGTATTTCCCCATCCGTCGACACCCTCGCGCATTTTGCGCACCATGTCGACAGTAAACACTTCCGTATCACCTTGTAGAAGACGGGCTTTATTGTACCAATAAGCATATCCCGGTCCGTCGAGCCATTCTTGTTCTTCTGCATTCTGGCTGATACCCACAGTACCTGTATAGCTAATGGTGACTTTATCTGTTTGTCCCTTTTTGGTTGTGACAATGAATGCTCCATTTGCGTCCAGACCATAAACGGCTACGGCTGATGCATCCTTTAATACAGACACAGATTCTATTTCATTCGGATCGAGTCCGTTGAAGTCACTTGCGCTTCTTCTGATGCCGTCAATAACATAGATAATACCACTTTGCCCGCGTATAGACAAGGAGGCATTATCCGCACCGGGTTGTCCACTGGCTTGTACGGCGGAAATACCGGCAACACGTGCACCGATGATATTACTGATTCCCATGGTTGGGGCTTTAAGGATTTCTTTATCGGAGACAGTAGATATGGCGGCGGTCAGACTACCGCGCTTTTGAGTTCCATAGCCTACCACTACGATTTCATCCAGCGAGGAAACATCTTCTTTAAGAGTGATATTGATATTCGTCTTATTACCTACTTTGACTTCCTGGCTGACCATTCCGATATAGGAGAATACCAATACGTCATTCTTATGGGCATTAATGCTATATTTGCCGTCAACATTTGTAATGGTACCGACATTCGTTGCACCCTTGACAGCTACAGATACGCCAGGTAATGGTTCATCATTACCATCTTTCACAAACCCTTTTATTACTTCTTGTGCAAGACAATCGAGAGTGCACATTAAAAGAGTAATAAACAACGAGGTTACTAACCTTGGATTCCATCTGATTTTCTTCATTGCATGATAAGTTTTTAAATATTAGATCGTCGATTTGAAATTTTAATTTCTAACAATAGTCTCTTTAGACCGGTTAACTAGTTAATGATACAAAAGTATTCTGTTTCAAAGATATGTGCGGTGGCAAAAACGAAAAACTATCTTCAAAAAACGAAGAATAATGCATCGTTAATCTTCTTTTGGCGTTTTTCTTTTTAAGAACCATTCGAAGAACTTATATATAGTTTCGTTTGATTCGGGAGTAGGATCATGTTTGGGCCTGTTCGTCATTGCCACTCGATGATGATAACCCAAAAGTCGGTTGACTGCAACAGAGTGATTTAATGGAATCCATCTGTCTACATTATCAGAATAACCTCCTGATACGAGAAATGGGCGAGGAGCCAATAAAGAATGGAGTTCATGTAAATCATGCCCCTCTTTACATAGTCTGGCATAGACACTTGTTGAAGAGTTATTGCCGTTGTTGCTCCAGATCTTTTTCCAGGGTGGGGGATAATACCCCAAGTACCAAGGTTCCCAATAATTGATATAATTATCTTTGGTTTCATCAAAGACGATACCCGGATCACTCCAGGCGGTGCAGGCAAACTTTTCATATAAACAAGAAGCAAACATAGCCCATTTAGCACCGTAAGAGTGTCCCATGATACCAATTCGGGTAGAGTCGACACTTTCGACTCTGGCTAATACTTCCCATGCATTGGCTGCCGCATAAGCAAGTACTGAAAGAGGTTGCATAGTGGAGTTGTTAATAGTCGGGTAATAGAGAGAGTAAGTCTTATCTTTGGTGGTCTGTCTAGTTCCTAATGAGAGAGTAACGAATCCTCTTTTGGTTAATTGGTAGGCGAAATCTCTATTAGCTTTTCCTCCCCATCCGATAGCTGTTTCCGGTTCGTAGAATACTGTGATAACGGCAGGATGTTTCCCTTTCTTATTTGGTTCCAGTAAATAGCCGTAAGTCTGTTCCAGAGGAGTCCAATAAAAACGCACTAAATGTTGTTTGAAATCTTCGCGTTCTGTGGTTTTTATAATCTCCAGTTTTTGATTGGTGATGATAGCCGGCCAATGACCGATCAGGTTCAACCATTTGTCTTTTATTTCTTTTCTTCGTTTTAGCCAATCGTCTGCGTTTTTGACTGTATCTCCATTGTAAAATAAAAGAGGATTGCGGTAAGTTCCAAATTTCTCCTGATACAGTGGTGGTGGGGTAAAGTAGGCGGATAGCTTCTCCCAGTTTCTTTTTGTCTGGTTAATCTCTAATCTTTTGCACCCCATTATTGAGGTGACCCCCAAATAAATAATAATAGGATAGATAATCGTTCTTGTTTTTCCTCTTATGGTATGTCTTTGCATAGTATTAATATCTAAAATGTATTTCGAAAGGTATGAAAACAAAGGTAGGTCATTCTCATGAATGATCTTAATGTCAAAACGAAAAACAGTCTTCAGAAAGCGTTTATTTTATCTTTGTCTAGTCTTTTTCTGCCGGTATTCAATAGGTGAACATCCTTTGAATTTTTTGAAAATCCGGGCAATGTTATTATAGTCTGTAAAGCCTACTTCCATTGCTAAATCGGCCAATGGACGGTCGGTTGTGAGCAGTAGATCTGCAAGATGATTACACCGGCAATTCAGAATATATTGGTATATAGAGGTATTCAGTGCGTTTTTGAATTTCACTTCGAAGTTTCTGCGGGATAGCGGAATGTTTGCAAGCAGAGACTCTATGGTCAAATCGGAACTGTAATGAGACTCTATATACTTCACTACTTCCAGAATATAAGGGTCTTTGATATTGTGTTTCTCCGTAGATTGCCGTAATTCGATGCGGATAGGATTGATAACAATATTGAAAGTACCTTCGTGTTCCTTTTTTATTTGTTGATGAATAAGTCTGCCGATAGAATATCCGCCTCTTTCTACTTCGAGCTCTATGGATGAAATGGGAGGGTCGGAAATATTACACATCAGTTCGTCATTGTCCACGCCTAATAAAGCAATTTCTTCCGGAATAGGAATATTCGTCATTTTGCAAGTTTCAGAAATGAATAGGGCGTGCGCATCATCACAGCAAAATAGGGCGACTGGCTTGGGGAGTTGCTGCAACCACTGGCTCGCCTCCATTCTTATCTCGTCTTCCTGCTTATCCGATTCGAAACTGAAAAATTCGCCTCCGATACGTTTCACTTCCTGCCGATACCCTTCGCAGCGTTCGTCAGACCAAACCACCCCTTTAACGCCGAAATAAGCAAAGTTTCGAAACATCCGTTTGGCAAAAAACTGGGCTGCCATTCTTCCCGTACCTTTATAATCACCTGTCAGATTAGAGTAAGTGACGCTCCGGTGATGATAGTTTTGTAGTACTACCGGAATATTCAGCTCCTTCTGCAAATCGATCGTATCGTTGTTCCACTGACCGATAATGGCGTCGGCTTTCCATTCTTTCGCCCATCTTAAAATACCTTGTTCTCCATACATTGCGCTATAATAAGAAGGTAGTCGGTAAAAGAGCCAGGGGCCGTTTTCTTTGGAGTATTGGACAAGTCCCCGTAGCAGTTTCCTGTCAAATTCGCTTGAATAGTCTATCAATAGAAGAATCTTAATCATAGTTCTATGTTTTTCTTTAGTATAATGTAGGGATGCACAAATATAGAAGAATTCCTTTGTTTTCCTATAATAAAGACTTAATTTTGTTGCAGCCAACACTTATCTGACACCCGGGTCTCATGAGCACTGACACCCGGGTGTTGGTATGCTTGACACCCGGGTCTCAATGGTGTTGACACCCGGGTGTCAAATAGAACGCGAGTATAAACGAAAAAAGAAAGGAGTATAAACGATGGCAGTGCCTTATGTAGTGAGAAAAAAAGCCGATTTAACATCGGGAGAAAGAAAAGAATTATGGTATGGTGTACCCAAAAAACTGATAGATCCGATTCGGAATAGAGAATTTGCCGAGTACATGGAAAAACGGAGTGGATTTCATCGCGGGCAGATAGATGGTATATTGACGGAAATGGTTGATGCTATCCGTAGTCTGTTGTCTATCGGACAGCCGGTTACTATCGAAGGACTTGGCACATTTCATACGTCACTGACCAGTCCGGGATTTGAACGCCCCGAACAGGTAACTCCGGGAAAGGTGTCCGTTTCACGTGTCTATTTCGTGGCTTGTCCTGAATTTAGCCGGGAAGTGAAAAAGATGAAATGCATGCGTATTCCTTTTAATCTGTATATGCCCGAAGAGATGCTGACCAAAGAAATGAAGAAAGCGGACCGGGAGCAGGAGCGGGAAGAATATGACCGTATGGTGGCACCGGAAATCGAGGAAGAAGTTCAGGAATAAGATAAATTAATACCCTCCCTGTCTTATTTATGAGATAAATCCCTATCTTTGTGGCACTTTTTACGAAAAAAGCAAATTCAAATTAATAGATATAGAAAAGAAAATGGCACAAGAAGACGTTTTTAAGAAGCTTGTATCGCATTGCAAAGAGTATGGTTTCGTATTCCCTTCGAGCGATATCTACGACGGACTAGGCGCTGTGTATGACTACGGTCAGATGGGCGTTGAATTGAAAAATAACATCAAGAAATACTGGTGGGACAGCATGGTGCTGTTGCACGAGAACATTGTCGGTATCGACTCTGCCATCTTTATGCATCCTACTATCTGGAAGGCTTCCGGACACGTAGACGCATTCAATGACCCTTTGATTGACAATAAAGACTCTAAGAAACGTTATCGTGCTGACGTGTTGATCGAAGATCAGCTGGCTAAGTATGACGATAAAATCAATAAAGAAGTAGCGAAAGCTGCCAAGAGATTCGGCGAATCTTTTGATGAGGCTCAATTCCGTTCTACCAACGGACGTGTATTGGAGCATCAGGCAAAACGCGACGCACTTCACACTCGCTTTGCTAAAGCTCTGAACGACGGTAATCTGGAAGAATTGCGTCAGATCATTATTGATGAAGAAATCGTATGCCCGATCTCCGGTACAAAGAACTGGACAGAAGTTCGTCAGTTCAATCTGATGTTCTCTACTGAAATGGGTTCTACTTCCGAAGGAGCAATGAAGATTTATCTTCGTCCGGAAACTGCACAAGGTATTTTTGTAAACTACCTCAATGTACAGAAGACGGGTCGTATGAAAGTTCCTTTCGGTATCGCACAGATTGGTAAGGCTTTCCGTAACGAGATCGTTGCCCGTCAGTTCATCTTCCGTATGCGTGAGTTCGAACAGATGGAAATGCAGTTCTTTGTAAAACCGGGAACTGAACTTGACTGGTTCAAGAAATGGAAAGAAATCCGTCTGAAATGGCATAAAGCTCTTGGATTCGGCGATGCAAGCTATCGTTATCACGATCACGATAAACTGGCTCACTACGCAAATGCCGCTACTGATATCGAATTCCTGATGCCGTTCGGATTCAAAGAAGTGGAAGGTATTCACTCTCGTACTAACTTCGACTTGTCTCAACATGAGAAGTTCTCCGGCAAGAGCATCAAATACTTCGATCCGGAACTGAACGAGTCTTATACTCCGTACGTAATCGAAACTTCTATCGGTGTTGACCGTATGTTCCTTAGCATCATGAGCGCATCTTATTGCGAAGAGCAATTGGAGAATGGTGAAAGCCGTGTGGTTCTGAAATTGCCTGCTGCTTTGGCTCCGGTGAAACTGGCAGTTATGCCGTTGGTAAAGAAAGACGGTCTGCCTGAAAAAGCCCGTGAGGTTATTGACAGCCTGAAGTTCCACTTCCATTGCCAATATGACGAAAAGGATAGTATCGGTAAGCGTTATCGCCGTCAGGATGCTATTGGTACTCCGTACTGTGTAACAGTCGATCATCAGACATTAGAAGATAACTGCGTGACATTGCGTAACCGCGATACCATGCAACAAGAGCGTGTAGCTATCTCTGAACTGAATAACATCATCGCAGACAGAGTAAGCATCACTTCTCTATTGAAAACTTTACAATAAACCTTTGACGAATGAGTAAAAAGATCTATTTATTCTCCTTAGTATTGCTGGCTCTTGCATTCACTGCTTGCAGTGAAACGGAAGAGACGGGCAAATATGATAACTGGCAGGCACGTAATGAAGCTTTTATAGATTCAATAGCCAATGCTCATGCAAATACCGCTACACGTGGTCAGTTGGATTCTATTCATATGATTGCATATCCTGGAGTTCCTATCTATTTTAAAAAGAAAACTCCTGTGGGAGATGGGGTGATTCAAAATATTATCCCGCGGGCAACAGATGAGGTTACTGTATATTATAAAGGTTCTTATATCATTTGGGGTAATACTGGTGGTTATGTTGATAAACAAGATAACTTTATAGGGGAAGCGTTTGATGGCTCTTTTACTGAAGCGAATCCTAGCATTGATTTTTCAAGAACTGCGAACTTAACAATTAATGGGCTTGTGACTGGTTTGTCAGAGGTATTGCAACGAAGAAAAATTGGTGAACGTTTGGAAGTGTATGTTCCATGGAAATATGGTTATGGTAGTAGTGATTATACTCCAAAAGGTTCTTCGATTACTATTTTAGGTTATTCAACTTTAGTATTTGATATTCAAATGTTAAAGTGCGAAAAATAATCACTTATTATCATTTGGAATTTATTAAAATAAAGTTCCCTTATTCTAATCCTATTTCATCTATGGCAAAGGATAGAATAAGGGAGCTTATTATTAATATAGCATTGGTTTAGATATGATTTTTATTCTATGAATTATTTCTAAAACTGAAGTATTTCATATATTGTATTTCTACCAGGAGTAATACCATGGAAATTCTTATCTGCAGGTAAGTCATATCCTATAGGATTGTTCCATTTATCCCATACAATAGCTTGATTTGCATTCTTTTCATTTTCATCATCAATCCATAATCCTCATTGTCATGATGTCGTTTGACTACTCCTTATGTTTTGTTCCTTCTTGCTTATATTACAGAAGATTACATTTTTGATTTTTTATACTACTCTCCCTAATCTGCAAATGTGTCGGAATCGTCACCTGCTTGATAGTCTTATCTCCTTTTATCTGATCGATAAGTAGTTGGCAGGCAGTTTCTCCCATTTTATAGGTCTGATGTGATACAGCAGATAATTTCGGTTCCACATAATTAGCATGCTGCTCGTCTGTATACCCGATGATTGCCACATCATTCGGAATCCGGAGGCCGTGATTTTTGATAACTTCCATTGCTGCGAAAGCCAATGTGTCATTCATGGCAAGAATAGCATCCGGAGGCTGTGGAAGTGACAGTAAGGTTTCTGTGGCAATCTTGCCTTCCTCATAATCAATTTTCCGGCAGACTACCAGCTCTTTTTCGATTGGAATACGATTCTCACGCAAGGCTTCCAGATAGCCATGTTTTCTTCTCTTTACAATATCCAAATGATTGGCTCCACCGATAAAGGCTACCCGCTTGCTTCCATTATCCAGAAGATGTTGTGTAGCCATCTGTGCGGATTGGGCCCCATCTGCTATCACCGATGAAAATTGGTCGGTCAGGCAAACACGGTCGAACAGGATAAGTGGCATATTAATGTCTTTCAAGGCGGAGATGTGGGAGAAATCGGTTGTTTCTTGAGACAGACAGGCAATGATACCTTCCACGCGCATATTGACCAGATTCTCAATATTTCTTTTTTCGTGCTCGTAAGACTCATGCGAGGTCGTGATAATCACAAAATATCCGTTGGCAATAGCCATATTCTCTATCCCATTCAGAATTGATGCAAAGAAATGAGTGACAATATCCGGAACGATCACTCCGATGATACGTGGTGCATTTTTCCGCAGGCTCATGGCAAAAGGATTGGGGCGGTAGTTCATCTCTTTAGCCAGTGCCTTTGCTTTGGCGCAAAGTTCACGGCTGATTTCCGGACTATCTTTTAGTGCCCTGGATACAGTAGGAATCGATACCCCCAATGCTTGGGCGAGATCTTTGAGTGAAGTATGTTTCCGGTTTTCCATTTGAAAGACTGCAACTTAGATTCTTTTTACAAAGAAAGCACATTCCCGGAAAATTAAAAGCATCTGAAGCAATATTTTTTACGTAAACCGTTACGTTGGTTTTTCGACCGCTCTCTGCTGCACTGAAACTATTACTGACCTATTTTTGTCGCATACAAAATGATTTAAAACCTAAAAGTATGCAATACCATGAAATCGGAAAGACAGGGATGAAAGTATCATCTCTTAGTTTTGGAGCTTCTTCTTTAGGAGGAGTTTTCCATGATTTGAAAGAAAAAGAAGGCATTCAGGCTGTGTTTACCGCTGTTGAGGCAGGAATGAACTTTATCGATGTGTCTCCTTATTACGGACATTATAAAGCGGAAACTGTTTTAGGAAAGGCGCTAAAAGATCTTCCTCGCGACCGTTATTACCTTTCTACCAAAGTGGGACGTTATGGAAAAGATGGAGTAAATCTGTGGGATTACTCTGCAAAACGTGCGACAGAAAGTGTGTATGAGAGCATGGAACGTTTGAATATAGATTTTATCGATCTGATAAATGTACACGATGTTGAATTTGCCGATTTGAATCAGGTAGTTAATGAGACTCTGCCTGCTTTGGTTGAGTTGCGTGAAAAAGGAGTGGTAGGACACGTTGGAATTACCGACTTGCAACTCGAGAACCTGAAATGGGTAATTGACCATTCACCAAGCGGTACGATTGAATCTGTGCTTAGCTTCTGCCATTATTGCCTGTGTGATGATAAATTAGCAGACTTCCTGGACTACTTCGAATCCAAAGAAATCGGCGTGATTAATGCTTCTCCGCTTTCAATGGGACTGTTGAGTGAACGTGGCGTGCCTGCTTGGCATCCGGCTCCCAAACCCTTGGTAGAGGCTTGCCGTAAAGCAATGGAACATTGCAAAGCTAAGAATTATCCGATTGAGAAACTGGCTATGCAGTTCTCCGTCAGCAATCCCCGTATAGCAACGACTTTATTTAGTACAACTAATCCGGAGAATGTGAAAAAGAACATCGCTTTCATCGAAGAACCTATTGACTGGGAACTCGTTCGGGAAGTGCAGGAGATTATCGGAGAGCAGAAACGTGTAAGTTGGGCAAACTCATAAAACTGCGTTATTCGTATGGACTATACAATTATTGATGCGCACGCCCATCTGTGGTTACGACAGGATACTGTTGTGGACGGATTGCCTATCCGGACTTTAGAAAATGGCCGTTCGGAATTTATGGGAGAAATCCGGCAAATGGTTCCGCCCTTTATGATAGACGGAGTGAATAGCGCGGAAGTTTTTCTTTCGAATATGGACTATGCGCAAGTGGCTGCGGCTGTCATTACCCAAGAGTTTATTGACGGTATTCAGAATGATTATTTGTCGGAAGTCGTTTCCCATTATCCCAACCGTTTCTTTGTTTGCGGAATGTGTGAGTTTCGTAAACCTGGATTTTTGGAGCAGGCGAAAGAGCTTATAGCCAAAGGTTTTAAGGCTATAAAAATCCCTGCCCAGCGCTTGTTGTTAAAAGAGGGACGGGTAATGCTGAATAATGAGGAAATGATGCAGATGTTTCATTCTATGGAAGAACGGAATGTCATGCTCTCCATCGATTTGGCTGACGGAGCAACACAGGTTTTTGAAATGGAAGAGATTATTCAGGAATGTCCCCGCCTAAAAATAGCTGTCGGACACTTCGGAATGGTGACACGTCCGGACTGGAAAGAACAAATCCGCCTGGCACGTCATCCCAATGTGATGATTGAATCCGGCGGAATCACCTGGCTTTTCAATGATGAATTTTATCCTTTCAAAGGAGCAGTGAAAGCCATTCGGGAAGCGGCGGATTTAGTTGGCATGGAGAAACTGATGTGGGGATCGGACTATCCGCGCACCATTACAGCAATCACCTACAAGATGTCATACGATTTTGTGGTGAAGTCTTCCGAGTTGACGGAAGAGGACAAAAGACTCTTTTTGGGAGAAAATGCCCGGAACTTCTATGGATTCACGGATCTCCCCGTACTTCCTTACATCAAGAACATGTCCGAATGATAGAGAAAACATCCTTATCGTAAAACTAGATTTATACCATGAAAAAGAATACATATACAATACCTTTAGCGTTAGTTTTCTGCCTTTTCTTTCTGTGGGCGATAAGCAGCAATCTGCTTCCCACAATGATCCGGCAATTGATGAAGACATGTGAACTGAATACCTTTGAAGCCTCCTTTACCGAGACTGCCTACTGGCTGGCTTATTTTATTTTCCCCATCCCATAGCGATGTTTATGAAACGTTACAGCTATAAGGCGGGAATTATTTTCGGACTGGTATTAGCTGCAATCGGAGGTCTGCTTTTCTTTCCTGCCGCCATCTTAAAAGAATATTGGGCTTACCTCTGTATCTTCTTTATTATCGCTACGGGAATGTGCTTTCTGGAGACAGCTGCCAATCCGTATGTGACGGTTTTAGGAGCACCCGAAACAGCTCCCCGCCGATTGAACCTGGCGCAGTCTTTCAATGGACTCGGAGCTTTTATCGCTGCCATGTTTTTGAGTAAGCTCATCCTTAGCGGAACTCATTACACGCGAGAGACCCTTCCTGTAGATTATCCGGGAGGCTGGCAGGCCTATATCCAATTGGAAACGGATGCCATGAAACTTCCTTATCTGATATTGGCTATACTGTTGATTGCCATAGCTGTCGTCTTCATCTTTTCAAAATTGCCGAAGATTGGGGACGAAGGAGAAACGGCTTCTTCCGATAAAACGACTTCTTCGGGTAAAACGAAAGAGGGCAGCCAGAAAGAAAAACTGATAGACTTCGGTGTATTGAAGCACTCACACTTGCGGTGGGGAGTGATTGCGCAATTCTTCTATAACGGCGGACAGACGGCGATAAACAGTCTGTTCCTGGTTTACTGTTGCACTTATGCCGGATTGCCGGAAGATACGGCGACTACCTTCTTCGGATTGTATATGCTCGCATTTCTTTTGGGGCGTTGGATCGGTACCGGATTGATGGTGAAATTCCGTCCACAGGATATGCTACTGGTTTACGCCTTGATGAATATTCTTTTGTGCGGGACAGTGATGATATGGGGAGGTATGATCGGGTTATACGCAATGTTGGCTATCTCTTTCTTTATGTCTATAATGTATCCCACGCAGTTCTCATTGGCGCTAAAAGGACTGGGGAATCAGACAAAGAGCGGTCCGGCATTTCTGGTAATGGCTATTGTCGGCAATGCCTGCCTGCCACAGTTGACGGCTTATTTCATGCATGCCAATGAGCATATCTATTATATGGCCTATTGTGTACCGATGATTTGTTTTGTCTTCTGTGCATATTACGGCTGGAAAGGTTATAAAGTAATCGATTAATAAATTTATTTATCAAACATATCCAATGAAAGCAGTTCAAATTGTCAATCCCTCCGAAATGAAGGTGGTTGAACTGGAAAAACCGACCGTTGGTGCCGGTGAAGTATTAGTAAGAATCAAGTATGTTGGTTTCTGTGGCTCTGATCTGAATACCTTTTTGGGGCGTAATCCAATGGTGAAGTTACCGGTAATCCCGGGACATGAGGTAGGAGCGGTGATTGAGGAGGTTGGTCCGAATGTTCCGGCTGGCTTCGAAAAAGGGATGAACGTGACATTGAATCCATACACCAATTGTGGTAAATGTGCTTCTTGTCGTAATGGTCGTGTCAATGCTTGTGAGCATAATGAAACGTTAGGAGTGCAACGCAATGGAGTGATGTGCGAATATGCCGTATTGCCTTGGACAAAGATTATTCCGGCAGGCAATATCTCTCCTCGCGATTGTGCGTTGATTGAGCCGATGAGTGTCGGATTCCATGCGGTATCTCGTGCGCAGGTGATCGATAATGAATATGTGATGGTTATTGGCTGCGGTATGATTGGTATCGGTGCCATTGTACGTGCTGCTTTGAGAGGGGCAACGGTCATTGCTGTCGACTTGGATGACGAGAAACTGGAACTGGCGAAAAAGGTAGGTGCTTCTTATGTGATTAACTCCAAAACAGAAAATGTACACGAAAGGATGCAACAGATAACGGAGGGCTTCGGTGCCGATGTCGTGATTGAAGCTGTCGGCAGTCCGATCACTTATGTAATGGCAGTGGATGAAGTCGGTTTTACAGGACGGGTCGTTTGCATCGGTTATGCCAAGAGTGAAGTAGCTTTCCAAACGAAATATTTCGTTCAGAAAGAACTGGATATCCGTGGTTCCAGAAATGCGTTACCTGCCGATTTCCGTGCCGTAATCAATTATATGAAAGAAGGGAATTGTCCGATAGAAGAACTGATTTCGAAGATAGCAAAACCGGAAGGGGCTTTGGAAGCTATGCAGGAATGGACGGCGAATCCGGGAAAGGTGTTCCGTATACTGGTTGAGTTCTGATAAGTTCTTGTAATAAGAATAGTTGTTGATACCTGTTGTTCGGGTATGTAATAAGTGAGAGGAGGCTGAATACAGTCTCCTTTCTTTGGGAGATAGGGTGATGTAACATGAGTAAATATAGATGTAACATTCTTCATTCGATATGTAGCATCACAAAGAAATCATGTAGCATGCTTTTAGCACTAGTTCTGTTTTCATTTCCTATTTTTGTGATGTAGAAGATAACAAGGAACATTTTAAATAATTAGCTTTCAAATAATAGATAATGTAGCCAGTTAATAAAAAAACGATGATTATGCTGAAAACAAAAATCAACACTATTCTGCTGTGTACTCTTTTTACATTGTTCTTCCCGCTATCAGCCGGAGCACAATACCGTAATCCTATTCTTTATGCTGACGTGCCTGATATGTCGGTATGTCGTGCAGGTGATTACTTTTACATGGTTTCCACTACTATGCATCTGATGCCGGGAGCGCCTATCATGCGTTCGCCGGACATGAAACATTGGGAAACTATTAGCTACGTATTTCCCCGCATTGACGATGGCCCCCGTTATGATCTGCTCGAAGGCACTGCTTACGGGCAAGGACAATGGGCATCATCTATCCGCTATCATGACGGTAAATTCTATGTATGGTTTACAGCCAATGGCGCGCCCGGACGTGGGTTTGTCTATACTGCGACAGATCCGGCCGGTCCCTGGAAACTTCTTTCGCGTCCCCCGCATTTTCATGACGGTTCGCTTCTGTTTGATGATGACGGGCGGGTGTATCTCTTTCACAGTACGGGACAGCTTACGGAGTTAAAACCCGATTTGACTGATGTACTTCCTGGTGGCATCAATCAGCAAATATTTGAACGGGATGCTGACGAACAAGGTCTGTTGGAAGGTAGTTCCGTCATCAAGCATAATGGGAAATATTACTTGCTGATGATTTCTATGGATTGGAGTATTCCCGGCCGTCTGCGTCGTGAAGTATGCTATCGTGCCGATAAGATTACCGGACCTTACGAAAAACGTGTCATTCTTGAAACGGAGTTTGACGGGCATGGCGGTGTTGGTCAGGGATGCATCGTAGACGGGAAAAACGGTGAATGGTACGGACTGATTTTTCAGGATCGTGGTGGCGTAGGGCGTGTGCCGTGTCTTATGCCTTGTACATGGACGGAAGATGGTTGGCCTATGCTGGGAGACAAGGATGGGCACATTCCGAATGATACCACTTTATCGTATATGTCAATGGATGGTATCTGCGGTTCGGATGATTTTTCCGCTTCCGGGCTTTCCCTCTATTGGCAGTGGAATCATAACCCCGTCGATCAGGCATGGAGTCTTACCGACCGTCCCGGATTTCTGCGTTTGAAAACCTCCCGTGTGGTAGATAACCTGTTTGTTGCTCCCAATACGTTGACCCAACGTATGGTAGGACCGAAATGTATGGGCACTGTCAGTCTCTCTCTGGGGGGGATGAAAGATGGTGACCGTGCAGGATTATCGGCTTTTAATGGTGACAGCGGTGTGCTTACGATTGAAAAGAACGGAAATAAACTGTCTCTTGTGATGAGTGAACAGAAAAGCGTGTTTGAGAAAACGAAGCGTGCCATTAGCCGTGTGGATATGACCGAACAAGCCCGTATACCTCTTAACAAAGAGCTTGTCTACTTGCGTGTGGAAGGTGACTTTACCAATGGACGGGATGAGGCTCGTTTTTCTTATAGTCTTGATGGGAAAGCATGGATACCTGTCGGTCTGCCTATTAAGATGAAATTTGACTACACCCGTATGTTTATGGGCAGTAAGTTTGCCATATTTAACTATGCTACACGTTCTGTAGGCGGTTATGTAGATGTGGACTCTTTTGATTATTCGTTCTGTGATGCGTCAATGTAACAAACAAATATGTATTTGTAACCAATGAAACATTGTTTTATTGGAAAATAGGCTATTTTTGTTTCCAAATTAATCATAACTAATAAGTATAATATTATGAAAAGAGGTTGGATACCGATTATGGGTGTTTGTTTGGTGTTATCGTTTTCGGCATGTAAGCAATTGCTGCCTTACCAGGACACTTCTTTAACGGCGGAACAACGGGCGGAGGATTTGTTGCCCCGGTTGACTTTGGAAGAAAAAGTATCATTAATGCAAAATGCGTCACCTGCTATCCCTCGACTGGGAATTAAAGAATATGAGTGGTGGAATGAGGCGTTGCACGGTGTGGGACGTGCCGGATTGGCTACTGTTTTTCCCCAGTCTATCGGTATGGGAGCTTCTTTTAATGATTCATTATTATATGAAGTGTTCAATGCCACTTCCGATGAGGCTCGCGTAAAATCGCGTATTTTCGGTGAAAGCGGCGTGCTGAAACGCTATCAGGGATTAACATTCTGGACACCGAATGTCAATATATTCCGTGACCCTCGTTGGGGACGCGGTCAGGAAACTTATGGTGAAGACCCTTATCTGACAGGACAAATGGGAATGGCTGTAGTCCGTGGTTTGCAAGGACCGGAAGATGCCAGGTATGATAAGCTGCACGCATGTGCCAAGCACTTTGCCGTTCATTCAGGACCGGAGTGGAACCGGCATAGTTTTGATGCGGAGAATATAGATCCCCGGGATTTATGGGAAACCTATCTGCCTGCTTTTAAAGATTTGGTACAGAAAGCGCATGTAAAGGAAGTGATGTGTGCCTATAATCGTTTTGAGGGAGAGCCTTGTTGTGGCAGTAATCGCCTGTTGATGCAAATATTGCGGGATGAATGGGGATACAAAGGCATTGTAGTCTCTGACTGTGGAGCGATCTCCGATTTCTATAGACCGGGAACGCATGGGACTCACCCGGACAAGGAACACGCTTCGGCCGATGCTGTGCGGGCAGGCACAGACCTTGAATGTGGAAGTGAATATGCATCACTGGCGGATGCTGTAAAAGCCGGTTTGATTGACGAAAAAGAAATAGATATTTCATTGAAACGTTTGTTGACGGCACGTTTTGAACTGGGAGAAATGGACGAACAACCGGCTTGGTCGGAAATTCCAACCTCTGTGTTGAATAGTAAGGAACATCAGGCATTGGCTTTGCGTATGGCCCGTGAATCATTGGTGCTCTTGCAGAATAAAAACAACATCCTGCCTCTGAATACCCATCTGAAAGTAGCTGTTATGGGACCTAATGCCAATGACTCCGTGATGCAGTGGGGAAATTATAACGGTATTCCGGCACATACGGTTACCTTATTGGAAGCTGTCCGTGCCAAACTACCGGAAGGACAAATCATATACGAACCGGGTTGTGACCGTGTGGACGGAAAGACACTCCAAAGCCTGTTTGATGAATGTAGCATAAATGGTAAACCCGGTTTCTTGGCAGAATACTGGAATAATCGTAATCGTGAAGGGGAGGTCGTTGCCACCGATCAGATTTCAACTCCGTTCCATTTTGCAACGACAGGGGCTACTACATTTGCGCCCGGTGTGGAAATAACTAATTTCTCGGCTCGTTATGAATCTGTCTTTCGTCCTTCGCAGTCGGGTGATGTTGCTTTCCGTTTCCAACTGGATGGTGAAGTGACTCTTATTATAAATGGTGAGCAAGTGGCTCGGAAAATATATGTTAAGAATCCGACGAACCTCTATACGTTACAGGCGAAGGCTGGAAAAGAGTATCATATCGAGATTTTATTCAAACAACGGAATGAAAGGGCTACACTTGATTTTGATTTGGGCAAAGAGGTCGGGATCGACTTGAACCTCGCAGTGAAGAGAGTAATGGATGCTGATGTGATTCTTTTTGCTGGTGGAATTTCTCCAAGTCTGGAAGGTGAGGAAATGCCGGTAGAAGTTCCCGGATTTAAGGGTGGTGACCGTACGGATATTGAACTTCCGGACGTTCAGCGTAATCTGTTGAAAGCTTTGAAGAAGGCTGGTAAAAAGGTTGTCTTTATCAATTATTCCGGTTCAGCTATCGGACTAGTGCCCGAAACGACTACTTGTGAAGCGATTCTGCAAGCATGGTATCCGGGACAGGCGGGCGGTACGGCTATCGTTGATGCTCTTTGGGGAGAGTATAATCCCGGTGGACGCTTGCCGGTCACTTTCTATAAGGATGTGAATCAATTGCCGGACTTTGAAGACTATTCCATGAAAGGGCGTACCTATCGATATATGCAACAGCAACCACTTTTCCCATTCGGTCACGGGTTGAGTTATACTGACTTTACTTATGGAGAAGCTAAATTGAGCAAGAATACAATCGCCAAAGGTGAAAATGTAGTATTGACTATTCCGGTAAGTAATGTCGGACAATGTGATGGAGAAGAGGTGGTTCAGGTTTATTTGAGACGTCCGGGTGATAAGGAAGGTCCCCGTTATACCTTGCGTGCTTTCAAACGCGTTCATATTCCGGCAGGGAAAACTGAATCAGTAGCTATTCCTCTTACCGGTGAGAACTTTGAATGGTTTGATGTAGAGTCGAATACGATGCGTCCGTTGGAAGGTACTTATGAATTACTGTATGGAGGAACTTCTGATAGAAATAAGTTGAAAACGATTGTAATGAACGTACAGTAATACCTCTTTGGAATTTTGTTTATTTTTACAGATAGACAATCCGGATTTATTTATTGAATGAATAAAGAAAGAACGACCTTGTTCCTTTAAAAGGAACGGGTCGTTTCTTTTAAACCAAGCCCCCGTATTCTATGCTAATATCCTAATCTCTTATTCCGTTTAACAATAAATTAACTTCTCGTTCTTTTTCCTTTCTATAACTTCTCGTTCTTCATAATATTTGTATGTATTTTGATCATATGGTACTTTCTTCCTGACTAATGCCACTATGATTCTTATGAGTTTGTTCTTGACATTATTTAAAGCCACTTGAGGCTTCTTTCCCTTACTAATCAGTCTTTGATAGTAATCTCTAATTTCGGGATTATATATTTTGGCTATATGAGCT
>NZ_GG774804.1:107027-114586 GCF_000163675.1 Bacteroides sp. D22
CTAAGACTGGTAAAAGCTGTTTGAACTCTAAACTCTAAATAGGCTCGCAACCTTGATATTCTATCGGAGCTTTGCAGCTTGGCGGAGAGAGGCCGTTACGTGGGCTAGCCTCAAGTGCTTTCTCTTTTATGGTGTCCTCTTCCCGCCTATCAGTCTTTATCTTAATACAACAAAGATAATAAGACTGATATTTTCCTGATAAGATGCGGAGGTAATTATTCGTCTCGCTTGACTTTTTTAAAATAAATTTCCGACCTCTTATCTATTAACTGCAAACTTAGAGTTTCTTTTAAACCAACGGGGGCTTTCTTTTAAAGGAAAATGAATATTTGCTAATGCTTGATATTCAGTCTTTTACATGATGGGGATAAAAGTGTTGAAATAATAGGTAATGTAGTCATTTATCTTACCATTTTTCTGTTTTGGGGCTTTTTGTTACATCAGAAAAGAATCATGTTACATGTCTGTGATAAATGTAACCTGTATATAGATGCCTGTATCATGATTGTACATATATGATAAAACCGAATCGATACATTTGCAAACACTACTATGGAACAGAAAATTATAGAAAATAAAAAGTGATAATATGAGAACATTAAATTTGATTTTGTCGGGCTGGCAATCCTTGGGGCTTGTCGTATTTATTATGCTGTTTTTTAATATGGAGGTGAGTGGCAAGGGTAAAATAACAAAAAATGCTCCTGTCTTTACGCAATTTATTTATCAGGGGGAGGATGCTATTTATCAAAACAATCCTTTAAAGCCGGGTGAGTTCTATAATCCTATTTTGCAGGGTTGCTATCCCGATCCGAGTATAACGCGGAAAGGGAATGATTATTATTTAGTGTGCTCATCTTTTGCTATGTTTCCCGGGGTGCCTATTTTCCATTCTAATGATCTGGTCAACTGGAAACAAATCGGTCATGTGCTGGACAGAACGTCACAATTAAAGGTTGAAGATTGCGGTATTAGTGCTGGTGTATATGCTCCTGCTATAAGATATAATCCCAATAATGATACGTTTTATATGATAACGACTCAATTTTCCGGTGGCTTTGGAAATATGGTGGTAAAGACAAAGAATCCGGAGAATGGCTGGAGCGATCCGGTCAAACTTCAATTTGAAGGCATTGATCCTTCTCTTTTCTTTGATGATAATGGCAAGGCATACGTGGTACATAATGATGCTCCTGCTAAAGCAAACGAGCGTTACTCGGGACACCGTGTCATAAAAATATGGGATTATGATGTGGAAAATGATAAAGTGGTTCCGGGAACGGACCGGATCATTGTAAACGGTGGCGTCAATATAGAAGAAAAACCGATATGGATTGAGGCTCCTCATATCTATAAGAAAGATGGACGTTATTACTTAATGTGTGCGGAAGGAGGAACCGGAGGCTGGCATAGCGAAGTTATTTTTGTAAGTGATCATCCGAAAGGACCTTATCTTCCGGCAAATAATAATCCTATTTTAACTCAACGTTATTTTCCTGCAAACCGGGCGGATAAAGTAGACTGGGCTGGTCATGCAGACTTAGTGGAGGGACCCGACGGAAAATATTATGGTGTATTTTTAGGAATACGCCCCAATGAGAAGAACAGAGTGAATACCGGACGCGAAACTTTTATTCTTCCGGTGGACTGGAGCGGAATATTTCCCGTTTTCGAGAATGGGCTTATCCCTATGAAACCTACATTGAAGATGCCTTCGGGAGTTGAGAACCAAACAGGGAAAAACGGTTATTTGCCTAGTGGCAACTTTGTCTTTAAGGATGATTTCTCCGATAAGACATTAGATTTTAGATGGATCGGTCTTAGAGGTCCTCGTGAAGAATTCGTTGATATGACCGATAAAGGATTGCGGATCGTCCCCTTTACCTCAAATATCAATGAAGTGAAACCTACTTCTACTTTGTTCTACCGTCAGCAGCATAATCAATTTACCGCGGCAGCAACCATGGAGTACAAACCAAAAAATGAGAAAGATTTTGCCGGTATAACATGTTATCAGAATGAAAGATATCACTATGTTTTCGGTATCACTAAAAAGGGAAAAGACTATTACCTGATGCTGCAAAGAACCGAAAAAGGACAAGCGAGTGTCCTGGGTGAGATGAAAATAGAAACAGAGAAACCTGTGACACTGCAAGTAACAGCCAATGGAGATGGTTATCGTTTTAATTATTCGATTGATGGCAAGAGTTTCCTAAATTTAGGAGGAACCGTTTCCGGCGATATTCTTTCTACTAATGAGGCTGGTGGCTTTACAGGAGCAATGATTGGGCTGTATGCAACATCTGTTGGTAATTAATTAGAAACCTTATCATTCTATAATTATGAAAATACATCATCTATTTTGGGGTATATGTTTATGCTTCAGTACAAATGTTTTATTCGCACAAAATTATCAGAAAACATCGTCGGGTATCAAGACCACAGTGAATGCAGTGGATATAGAAGTACAATTTTTTGCGCCTGCTGTGGCGAGGATAATAAAGTCTCCGGAAGGTGTTGCCTATGAAAAAGAGAGTCTTTCTGTAATTGCAAAACCTGAAAAGGTAAGTTTCAAAGCTGATATAAAAGATAATAAGATTGTATTGAATACCAGTGAACTAAGTGTCAGTGTGGACACCGGGACGGGAATTGTTTCTTATTTCTCAAAGGATGGCAAATCATTATTGGCAGAGAAATCCGGTATGCAGTTTATCGATTTCGATGATGCCGGGACAAAAACTTATCAGGTTTATCAACCTTTTATATTAGATAAGGAGGAAGCCATTTATGGTTTGGGACAATTGCAAAATGGAAAGATGATTCAGCGGAACATGACTAAAAATCTGATACAGGGAAATGTTGAAGATGTGTCACCTTTCTTCCAGTCCACTAAAGGATATGGTGTGTTTTGGGATAACTATTCGCCGACTCTTTTTACGGACAACGAAGTTGAAACATCTTTTCGTTCTGAAGTAGGTGATTGTGTAGACTATTATTTCATGTATGGGAAGGATGCCGATGGTGTAATAGCACAAGTACGCAGCTTGACCGGGCAAGCACCGATGTTTCCTTTATGGACTTATGGTTACTGGCAAAGTAAAGAAAGATATAAGAGCCAGGAGGAAGTGGTAGACGTTGTTCGTAAATATCGTGAATTGGGTATTCCCTTGGATGGCATTATTCAGGATTGGCAATATTGGGGGCATAACTATTTGTGGAATGCGATGGATTTTCAGAATCCGACTTTCAATAATCCTCAAAAGATGATTGAGGATGTCCATGCGATGAACGCACACATGGCTATATCTATCTGGTCGTCATTCGGACCGATGACCAAGCCTTATAGAGAATTGGATAAAAAAGGGATGTTGTTTAACTTCACTACCTGGCCGCAATCGGGATTGGAGTCATGGCCCCCCAACATGGAATATCCTTCCGGTGTAAGAGTGTATGATGCTTACAATCCCGAAGCGCGTGATATTTATTGGAAATATCTGAATGGCGGAATTTTCAAGCTGGGAATGGATGCCTGGTGGATGGACTCTACCGAACCCGACCATTTGGACTGGAAGCCGGAGGATATGGATACCAAAACCTATCTGGGCTCGTTCCGTAAGGTGCGCAATGCTTATCCGTTGATGACTGTCGGAGGGGTTTACGACCATCAGCGTGAAGTGACTTCGGACAAACGTGTGTTTATTTTAACCCGTTCGGGATTTTTGGGGCAACAACGTTATGGTGCAAATGTATGGAGTGGTGATGTCGCTTCCACATGGGAGAGTTTTAGAAATCAGATTCCTGCCGGATTAAACTTTTCTTTGTGTGGTATGCCTCACTGGAATAGTGATATTGGTGGCTTTTTTGCAGGACACTATAATAAAAGCTGGAATGATGATAGTGCTTCAAAAAATCCATTGTATCAGGAGCTTTATGTGCGTTGGTTGCAGTTTGGAACGTTCAATCCGATGATGCGTTCGCACGGGACGGATGTTTATAGGGAAATCTATAAGTTCGGAAAGAAGGGTGAGCCTGTATATGATGCTATCGAGAAGATGATAGGTTTGCGTTACTCTCTGTTGCCTTATATTTATTCTACTTCTTGGGAGGTGAGCAATCGCCAATCGAGTTTTATGCGCGCTTTGATGATGGATTTTGTAGATGACAGAAAGGTGTGGGATATCAATGACGAATATATGTTTGGAAAATCAATCCTTGTAGCTCCGATTGCTCATGCACAATATACACCGGAAGCTGTGGTAAAAGTCTCCGAAGAAGAAGGATGGAACAGAGATGGAGCGAAAAAAACAAAAACTGACGCTGCTGTGGATTTCATGGAAACGAAATCTACTAACATATACTTACCGGCAGGAACGCTATGGTATGACTTCTGGACGAACGAGAAACATGAAGGCGGAAAGGAAATTACCAAAGAGACTACACTGGATGTTATTCCATTGTATGTAAAAGCGGGTAGTATTATTCCTGTCGGTCCACAAGTTCAGTATGCAACTGAAAAACCGTGGGATCATCTTGAATTGAAGGTGTATGCGGGTGCGAATGGAAACTTCATTTTATATGAAGATGAATTTGATAATTACAATTATGAAAAAGGAGCTTATACGGAAATTCCAATCTCTTGGAATAATGCATCTCGTAAATTGACGATAGGGGCAAGAAAAGGTGCGTATGAGGGAATGTTGAAGAACCGTAAGTTTACTGTAACTCTTCAGGACGGGACTCAAAAAAACGTCGATTATAATGGGAAAGCGATTTCTGTAAAGTTTTGATTGTAATAGAATGTGTGATTATGTCAGTAGAAAAGAATCTAAAAAGTAGAAATATGATGAAGTTTTTTATAGTGATGGCTATGCTATTGGGTAGTAGCGTTGCAAGTGCAGAAAATAAACAGATAACAAGTCCTGATGGAAAGTTGGTAGTAACAGTCGCAGATATGGATGGAAGACCTTCTTATTCTGTTAGTTATGACAATGTTCTTTTTTTGAAGCCATCTCCATTGGGGATTATTGCAAATATAGGAGATTTCTCATCGGGGATGTCGCTGGAGAAGAATGTTTCAACCAATAAAATAGATGAAACATACGAGTTGGCTTCTATTAAGCAGAGCAAGGTTCGTTATGTGGCCAATGAAGCTGTATTTTCGTTTACGCAACAAGGGAAAACAATTTATGATGTTATATTCCGCATAAGTAATAACGATGTTGCTTTTAAATATAAGATGTATCCGCAAGGTGAGACACTAAGTTGCGTGGTTAAGCAAGAAGTCACAGGATTTGCATTCCCTGACGGAACCACCACTTTCCTTTGTCCGCAAAGTAAACCGATGGGAGGATTTGCCCGTACTTCTCCAAGTTATGAGACGTCTTATACGGCAGATGATGTCGCAGGCAAAAATGGCTGGGGAGAAGGGTATACATTTCCCTGCCTATTCCGTAATGGAGATAATGGTTGGGTACTTGTTTCCGAAACGGGAGTAAATGGTGGATATTGTGCGAGCCGTCTGTTGGGACACAAAGGAGGAGTGTATACCATTGGATTTCCGCAAGAAGGTGAAGCAAATGGGAATGGTACGGTTTCTCCGGGGATAGCATTACCGGGCGAGACGCCTTGGCGTACTATTACTGTGGGCAAGACTTTGGCTCCAATAGTGGAGACAACGGTTCCTTTTGATGTTGTAAAACCGCTTTATCCGGCAAAAGGAGAGTATACGTATGGACGGGGTTCATGGAGCTGGATTATCGGTATGGATGGAAGTACTAATTATAAAGAGCAACTCCGGTATATTGATTTTTCGGCAGCAATGGGGTATCAGTCCGTGTTGGTGGATGCCTTGTGGGATAAACAAATAGGACGTGATAAAATTGAAGAATTGGCTAAATATGGGAAGGACAAAGGGGTAGCTCTTTATTTGTGGTATAATTCGAATGGGTATTGGAATGATGCTCCGCAAACTCCGAGAAGTATCATGGATAATGCGATAGCCAGACGTAAGGAGATGAAATGGATGCAAAGCATTGGCATTCGTGGAATAAAAGTTGACTTTTTCGGAGGTGACAAGCAAATGACTATGCAGTTGTATGAGGATATCTTGTCGGATGCAAACGAGTACGGCCTTCTGGTTATTTTTCATGGATGCACTTTGCCTCGTGGCTGGGAACGTATGTATCCTAACTTCGCATCGAGTGAGGCTGTATTGGCTAGTGAAAATCTTCATTTCTCTCAAGGCAGCTGTGATAATGAGGCCTTTAATGCTACCTTACATCCGTTTATCCGTAACACGGTAGGTAGCATGGATTTTGGAGGTAGTGCATTGAACAAATATTATAATGCGGATAATGCCCCACGGGGAAGCCGGCGGGTGACATCAGATGTCTACGCACTGGCTACGGCGGTGCTATTTCAGAGTCCGGTACAGCATTTCGCTTTGGCACCGAATAACCTGACCGATGCTCCGTCGTGGGCAATTGATTTTATGAAAGAGGTTCCAACGACTTGGGACGAAGTACGTTTCATTGACGGTTATCCTGGTAAATACGTTATTCTTGCCCGTCGTCATGGTGACAAATGGTATATTGCCGGAGTAAATGCGCAGAAGGAAACACTGAAACTTAAAGTTAATTTGCCGATGTTCTCCAATGGAGAAAAGGTGAGACTATTTAGTGATGATAAGGCATTGCAGGGTGGTGTGAAACAAATAGAAATAGGGAAGAAACAAGAATTACAATTGGCTATTCCTTGCAATGGTGGAGTATTAATAACCAAATAACCATTTTAAATAAAAGAATATGAGAAACTTTAAATTTTTAGGCGTGTCGTTTTTGTTGGCAATCACTGCCGCTACTTCAGGAACTGCACAAAATCCTATTATACAAACAAAATATACTGCCGATCCGGCTCCGATGGTATATAACGATACCGTTTTCCTTTATACAACCCATGATGAGGATGATGCCGAAGGATTCAAAATGTTGGACTGGTTGCTTTATACCTCCACTGATATGGTGAATTGGACCGATCACGGAGCGGTCGCTTCTCTGAAGAGTTTTGATTGGGTGAAACGTGATAATGGTGCCTGGGCAGAACAGGTCATCGAACGTAATGGCAAGTTTTACATGTATTGCCCGATTCACGGTAATGGTATTGGCGTATTGGTATCCGACTCTCCTTACGGTCCTTTTAAAGACCCTTTGAATAAACCATTAGTTTGGCAAAAAGAGCATTGGGATGATATTGACCCTACCGTATTTATTGATGATGACGGACAAGCGTATATGTATTGGGGCAATCCGAATGTTTATTATCCTAAAATCCGCAACTATCATCCAATACACGATTAAGGGTAGATTTATGAGTCGTTAGTAGCAGCTTTCAGTAAAAAGCAACAGCACAACATCAATATGTAGCCACCATCCCCTTACCCCACGATGCGACTTGAGGTAATACGCAGATTCTAACCGGAAAGAAAGGATTCTTATCCGAATTCTGTTTTGAAAGGTCTTGCATAAGCCCGGTTTTCTGTATAGATATTCAGGCACGTATTG
>NZ_GG774804.1:114822-183248 GCF_000163675.1 Bacteroides sp. D22
TATCCGATGATACTGCTGCATCTCTGACCAAGTGTCTGGTCGATAATAGGTGAAAGCATGGAGTCAAATTGCTCCATGATTGAAAAAATTCCTCCAAAAGGTGTGAGTTTTTCAGATTTTATTTGTACCTTTGCCATGTCTTGTTACGATTTACGCTTGTTTTGAATTGCAACACTAAGATAAGTGAAAAATCTGACATGGCAAAATCCTGAGCAACTTTTTGTTGCTCAGGAACTTATAAATAAAGTTAAATTATAGTGTTGCGGAATTAAGGATTATGTGAAACTGAATGAAGATATGATTTCATATTCGGGGGAAATAGCCAAATTGGCTGATAAACCGGAACATTATCAGGAAGGTCCGTGGGTATATAAACGTAACGGTCATTATTATATGGCTTTTGCTTCTACTTGTTGTCCGGAAGGGATTGGCTATGCTATGAGCGACAAAGCTACCGGACCATGGAGTACAAAAGGATATATTATGCGTCCAACGGAAAGAACCAGAGGAAATCATCCCGGAATTATTGATTATAAAGGCAGTTCTTATGTGTTCGGCCTAAATTATGATTTGCTTCATCTGGAGACTTTCGACCATAAAGAACGTCGTTCGGTATCTGTTGCAAAAATGCATTATAATCCGGATGGAACCATTAAGGAAGTTCCTTATTGGCAGGAGACGAAACTGGAACAGATTGAAAACTTTAATCCTTACCGTAGAGTGGAAGCCGAAACGATGGCTTGGGGATATGGTCTGAAAGCTGAAAATCATAAGAATGGTGGTTTGTATATAACCGATATTGATGATAATGAATATCTGTGTGTGCGTGGTGTCGACTTTGGCAAGAAGGGAGCAAAGAAATTCAGTGTAAGCGCAGCTTGTGTTGAAAAAGGCGGAATGATAGAAATTCGTCTGGACAGCACGGAAGGTCCGGTAATAGGCTGTGTCAGTATATCACCAACAGGAGGACTGGATATATATAAACAGATGTCATGCCGGATAAAGAATGCAAAGGGTGTACATGATCTTTATTTCTGCTTTAAAGGAGAGAAAGGAAACAAACTTTTCAATCTGGATTATTGGGAATTTGAATAGCTTTTATTCAAAAAAATGAGATTGTAATGTGCTTATAATCAGTGTAATTATTTGGGTATGCTACAAGGGGAAAGATAGATGTAACATTGAAAATGAAGATGTTATTTAGGAAAAGAAGCCCGTAACATAATTATGTTTGTAGTTTTATAAGCTGGCATATCTTTGCAGAAAAAGATCAGTAATTCATATTTGATTATAAAGAAAATAAGAGGTATTATGAAGAATACACAGGTAATACAATTAATGTCAATCGTCCGGCTCTCCATATTTATGTTGGGGATAACAATGATGTCATGTAACTCAAAGAAAGAACAACAATTACCGGCTATTGGAAAATCTGTGGCTCTCTTTGATTATTTTTCTTATAAAGGAAATGATGATTTTTATATTTCCAATCCTCTGTCAGGTGAAGACTATTTCTATAATCCTATTTTGCCGGGATGGTATTCTGATCCTAGTGTTTGTACAAATGGAGAAGGTGATTATTTCCTAGTAACATCTACATTCACTTATTTCCCCGGTGTTCCTATTTTTCACAGCAAAGACTTGGTGAATTGGAAACAGATAGGGCATGTGTTGAACCGTGCTTCGCAATTAGTGAATATGGAAGGACAGAAAGTGAGTGGCGGTATTTTTGCTCCGGCTATTTCTTATAATCCGTATAACAAGACATATTATATGGTAACAACCAATGTCGGAGCCGGAAATTTCTTTGTTAAGACGCAAGACCCGTTTGGTGAATGGTCGGAACCCGTCATGTTGCCGGAGGTCGGAGGTATTGATCCTTCTTTCTTTTTTGATGAAGATGGTAAGGCATATATTGTTAATAATGATGAGGCTCCGGATAATAAACCTGAATATAGCGGCCACCGTACTATACGCATACAAGAGTTTGATGTGAAAACAGATAAGACGATCGGTCCTCGTAAGATTCTTGTAAACAAAGGAGCTCAACCGGCAGACAAACCAATTTGGATAGAAGGTCCTCATTTATATAAAATAAATGGAAAGTATTTCTTGATGTCCGCCGAAGGTGGAACGGGTAACTGGCATTCGGAAGTGATTTTCCGTGGTGATTCTCCGATGGGTAAATTTCTTCCATGGAAAAACAATCCGATTCTGACGCAAAGACATTTGAATTCTGACCGTCCTAATTCGGTAACCTGTGCTGGTCATGCAGACTTGATTCAAACAAAAGAGGGAGATTGGTGGGCTGTTTTTCTGGCTTGTCGCCCTATTAATAATCAGTTTGAGAATTTGGGACGTGAAACATTTATGATGCCGGTGAAATGGAGTGAAGATGGATTCCCGTACATGACACAAGGAGATGATTTAGTACCTATGATTGTAAAACGTGAAGGTGCGAAACGCGATACGATAGTTACTTATGGTAACTTCGAGTTAATAGAGAACTTTGATTCTCCTGTACTTGATATGACTTGGATGACTTTGAGAGCTTCTGCTTCCGATTTATATTCATTGACGGAAACACCCGGATACCTGACCTTGAAGTGTGCAGATATTAGCGCTACGGAAAAGAAAACTCCGGCATTTGTCTGCCGTCGGTTACAACATCATAAATTTGAATGTGCTACCCGTATGTTGTTCAATCCTTCTGACGATAAGGAAACAGCCGGAATGCTGTTGTTTAAAGATGAGGCGCATCAATATTTCTTCTGCTTGAATAAAGTGGGTGAGAATAAAAATATTTCTCTGAAACAAATCGGTGAAAAGGAACAGACATTGGCTTCAGATGAAATAGACGCAGATACAAATGAGGTATATTTGAAATTAGTATCTCAAGGAATTGGTTACGACTTCTATTATTCTATTGATGGTGAAAAAAAACTGGAAACTGCTTTGTAAAGATGTAGATCCCAGTTATCTCTCTACTACAACGGCTGGTGGATTTACCGGTACTACAATTGGATTATACGCTACTTGCAAATAATTATTTTTTTTATATAAATCTAATACTAGCAACTATGGGTGATATTTATAATGATAGCTAATGCAATTAAAAAAGAATGATGATTAGAAAACAATGTAGTTAATTAACATCTTAAACTAATGGTAATGAAAAATGTAACGAAGAAAATTCAAAAAATTCCTTACCTGTTTCTCCTTATGTTGTTTAGTTTTGTAACAGCATCAGCACAGAAAGGGATAACGGTGAGGGGAACGGTTCTTGACAGTAATGGTGAGACAATCATTGGAGCCTCAGTAACTTTAAAAGGTAATAGTTCAATAGGTACAATCACAGATATAGATGGCAATTTTGTATTGACTGTGCCCGGTGAGAAGTCTGTCCTTATTGTTTCGTATGTAGGAATGAAACCGCAGGAAGTAAAAGTGGTTTCTAAAGGTCTTATTAAAGTAACATTGGAAGATGACACCAAGCAACTGGAAGAAGTGGTTGTGGTGGGTTACGGACAACAAAAGAAAGCGTCTGTGGTAGGTGCTATTGCACAAACCACTGGTGAGACATTACAGCGTGCAGGTGGTGTGTCGAATGTGGGTGCGGCATTGACGGGTAATTTGCCGGGTGTGGTGACTTCTGCCTCTACTGGTATGCCGGGTGACGAAGACCCGAAAATTGTAATTCGTAGCGTTAGCTCGTGGAATAATAGCGAACCGCTTATCCTTGTGGACGGTATCGAACGTCCGATGAGCAGTGTGGACATGAGTTCTGTACAGTCTATATCTGTATTGAAGGATGCGTCGGCAACTGCTGTTTATGGTGTGAAGGGTGCCAATGGTGTCATTCTTGTAACCACTAAGCGCGGTAACGAAGGTCGGGCCAAGATTGACGTAAGTATGAACATGACGGCTAAAGTGGTTTCTGCTCTGCCGGGAAGAATGGAGTCGGCGGATGCGTTGTATGTGCGTAATCAGGCTGCCGAATATGAGTTAGGCTTGAATCCTGCTTCTTGGAATAAAATATTGCCGATGGAGACGATTGACAAATATCGCCATCCTGCTAATTTGGAAGAGGCCGAACGTTATCCGAACGTTGACTGGCAGAAAGAGCTTTTCAAAGATTATGCCATGTCATACAATCCGAGCATCAACCTGTCGGGTGGTACACGCCACGTCAAATATTTCGCTGCGGTAGACTTTCTGCATGAAGGTGACTTGTTCCGCGAATGGGACAATAACCGTGGTTATCAGGCAGGTTACGGATTCAACCGTATTAATGCACGTAGTAATTTGGACTTCAAGATTACCAAAACTACCGTATTGAAAGCCAATATTTTCGGTTCTTACGGTGTGAAGAAATCACCGTGGGGAGTTGCCGACGATTCATTTGGTGCCTCGCAGTTGTGGCAGGCTGCCTACAGTTCTCCGTCAGACGCTTTCTTGCCCCGTTATTCCGACGGTACGTGGGGATACTACAAGCCCAATTCGCAAGGTGCGCCGAACTCTGTGTTGAATCTCGCCAATGCAGGCTATGAAATGCTTACTACTACCCGCGTCAATACTGACTTTGTATTGGAACAGGATTTGAGTTTCCTCGTAAAAGGATTACGTGCAAGTGCCATGATTTCGTGGGACAACGTGTTTGTGGAAGCCGGTCGTGGTGTCAATGACTTGAATCACGGGACGCAGACCAAATGGATAGATCCGGAAACAGGCGAGGTGCATTATAGCAACGCGCAAACCGACTCTAAAACCGGACTCGATTTTCAGGAAGGTATCTTGTGGTCTACAGCAGGTGGTGCTGTGCGGGACTGGTCTACTCAACGCAATCTTTTTTATCAAGGACAATTGTCATGGAGTGGCAAGTTCGGTGACCACGATGTCAGCGCCATGGGAGTGTTCAACCGTACCGAACGAAGCACTGGTAGCGAATTCCCTCACTATCGTGAAGACTGGGCGTTCCGCGCCACTTATAGTTATGGCAACCGTTATTTCTTGGAATACAACGGTGCATACAACGGTTCCGAGAAGTTTAGTCCCGACTATCGTTTCGAGTTGTTTAACTCAGGTGCGTTGGGCTGGATGATAAGCGAAGAAAAATTCTTCAAGCCTCTCCGTAAGTGGGTAGATATGTTGAAAGTACGTTATTCTATCGGTGAGGTAGGTGACGATAATCTTGGTATTCGTTTTCTATATGCTACACAGTGGGCTTACGGAGGTAAGTCTTTCCACGGTTTGAACAATCGAACCGAGTCTCCTTATACTTGGTACAAGGAAGCTACGGTAGGTAATCCCGATGTACATTGGGAAACAGCTTTGAAGCAGAATATCGGTGTTGATTACGCTTTCTTCGATGGTTTGCTTGCCGGTAGTTTGGAATTTTTCTATGACAAGCGTTCGGACATTCTTGTAGCCGGCGACAAACGTGCCACTCCCGGTTATTTAGGAATTTCCGCCCCAGCTGCCAACTTAGGACGCGTGCGTACGAAAGGATACGAATTGGAACTTCGTGTAAATAAAACATTGAACAACGGTCTTCGTCTGTGGGGTAACTTCAATATGACTCATGCTGAAAACAAGATTCTCAAATACGATGACCCTGTGTTGCGTCCCGCATACCAGAAGTCGGAAGGATTTGCCATCGGACAAGACCACGCTCATCTTACGGCAGGATTTGCCAACACGTGGGACGAAGTATTCGCCATGCCTACACACAATACGATGAACGATCAGAAATTGCCCGGACAGTATATCACTATGGACTATAATGGTGATGGCGTGATAGATGCCAACGACAGCGCTCCTTACGGCTATACGGGTACTCCCGAAAATACGTACAACGCTACTATCGGATTCGATTACAAGGGATTCAGCTGCTTTGTACAGTTCTATGGAGTGACCAACGTCAACCGTTATGTGGGTTTTACTTCCTTGCACAATAACGTGAATACTGTATTCGACGAAGGAGTATTCTGGTCGAAAGATCGTTTTGATGCAGATGCTCCCATGCCTCGTATCAATTCTACTCCGAGTTATTATGAAGGTACTCGCTTCCATTACGACGGTTCGTTTATTCGTCTGAAGAATGCTGAAGTGGCTTACACTTTTACACAACCTTGGGTAAAGAAAATTGGATTGAACAGATTTAAAATATTCCTGAACGGAAACAACCTTTGGGTATGGTCGCGTATGCCGGATGACCGCGAATCGAACTTTGCAGGTACGGGATTGGCTTCGCAAGGTGCTTATCCTACTGTACGTCGTTTCAATCTAGGTATTAAATTTGACCTTTAAAACATCATCGAATTATGAAAAAATACATTATAAAATATGCTGTAATGGCTTGTTTGAGTCTCGGATTGACGGGTACGACTGCTTCGTGTACCGACTATCTGGACAAGGCACCCGAATCGGATGTCACTCCGGAAAATGCCTTTAAGGACTTCCACAATTTTCAGGGATTTGTAGAAGAGCTTTATGCTTGTATTCCCGACATGGCCAAACAATACTGGTCAAACTCTTGGAACTGGGGTGAAGACGAAGTGATTGGTGTAGACTGCAATTATCACATGGGCTATAAAGTGGACCAAGGCGACTTTTGGGGGTGGCAGGCTGAACACGACGGCTGGGGGGCCGGATTTATGGATTGCAAAACTCTGAATCTGGACTTTACTACTCCGAACGACGGATTCAGATGGAACCGCGACTTGTGGCCCGCTTCTTGGTACGGAATCCGTAAATGTAATACGGGATTAGCAAATCTGGACCTGCTTACCGATGCAACGCAGGAACAGAAGAACGCCATTGCCGGACAGCTTTATTTCTTCCGCGGGTGGTTTCATTTCATGCTGATACAATATTTCGGCGGATTGCCTTATATAGATAAGGTGTTGCCTCCCAACGAAACATTCAACGAGCCGCGACTCAGCTATCACGAATGTGCCGACAAGGCTGCCGATGATTTCCGGATGGCTGCCGATCTGCTGCCTATTGATTGGGACAAGACATCTATCAGCCCGAGCACGAAAGGATACAACCAACTGCGCATCAACAAAATCATGGCACTGGGCTATTTAGGTAAAAACTACCTGTGGGCAGGAAGTCCGTTGATGAACAAGGTGTCCACAGGAAGCGAATCCTACAATCAGGAATATTGCCGGAAGGCTGCCGAAGCGTTCGGGGAGTTGCTTACGCTGGTAGAGAACCGACAGACGCAATATAGCTTGGTGGACTTTGAGGACTATTCCGACCTCTTCTACACATACGGAAAGAATGCCCAAATGCCGGGTTCTACAGAAGCATTGTTCAGAGGATTGGTGGCAGATGGCTGGCAAAACTCAACTTTTGGTTTAGCTCTTCAGTTTGTGCCTGCCAGCTATAAGAAAGATAACAATCCGCAACTCTCGCCCACAGCCAACTATGTACACTATTACGGTATGGCAAATGGATTGCCGCTCGACGACCAGGAATCCAAGTGGGACAAGACTCATCCTTGGAAAGGACGCGACCCACGTTTCTATCATGATATTCGCTTCGACGGTTCGCCTATGGTATCTGATGCAAAAAAAGATTCGGAGGAGGTCGGTGACTTAGCCGTTGCATCCCTCTACACAGGCGGAAACGCCCGTGACGACCAGTTCGGAAGCCGTACCGGATTCCTGCTTGGCAAGTTTATTCCGGTGACAGCCAATAAATGGGATGATGGCTGGGGATGGAGTCCGCAGATGCATATCTATTGCAGCTATATGCGTCTGGCAGACATTTATCTGATGTATGCTGAAGCTGCGGCAAATGCTACCGGCTCGTCTACAGGAAAGTCAACCAACTGTACACTTACGGCACTGGCCGCAGTCAACACCATCCGCAAACGTGCGAGAGTAGAAGGTGTCAATGCCAAATATACCGGTTCAATCGATCTGTTCAACAGTGAGATTCGCCGCGAACGTGCGGTAGAACTTGCATACGAAGGACACCGTTTCACTGACTTGCGTCGCTGGTTGCTTATCGACAAGAAACCTTATACCGAAAAGACTGCTGTCGATTTCCAACGGGTAGGCGACCTTGCCGAGAACCCTCAGGAAACAGCTGTAAGCGGCTATACATATCGGGTAATCGTGACGCGTAATTTCACGGAGAAGCATTACTGGTTGCCTCTGAAATTGTCTGACGTGACCTTGTATCCGGAGTTCTATCAGAATCCGGGATGGTAAACAAGTGACTTATTAAACGAAATAGAATATCATGAAACAAATTCATAAAAATATAATTCTTAGCGCCGGACTATTGTTTGCTTCTGCCGGGCTGATGGCTCAGACGGATGTGGAGAAGACTGATACATTGGCTCAGAAAGTGAATGTGGCTTTCCGCACAGTGGACCGGGCGGATTTGATGGGTGGTGTCTCGTCCGTCAATGTAGAGGAACTGACTAATAAAAGTTATTCGCTGTACAGTCTCGACAATATGCAATCTTTAGTGGGAGGTTACAACGGACAATTATGGAACATGGGCGAAGCGTTGGTATTGGTAGACGGAGTTCCTCGTGAGGCAAACAACATTCGTCCTACCGAAATAGCCCAAATCACATTCCTCAAAGCAGCGCAAGCCGTGGTGCTTTACGGCAGCCGTGGTGCGAAGGGAGTCATTCTTATCACCACGAAGCGCGGATGCGATAAAGACTTGCGGGTGAGTGCGCGTGCCAATGCCGGTATCAATGTGGCTAAAAGTTATCCTAAATATCTGGCTTCTGCCGAATACATGACGTTGTATAACGAGGCGTTGCGTAACGACGGGTTGGATCCCGCTTTCTCGGATGAGCAGATTTACAACTATGCAAGCGGAAGTAACCCTTACCGTTATCCGAACATCAACTTCTTTTCCGACGACTATATTCGGAAGACAAGTCAGGACTATAACGGAGTGGCCGAGTTTTCGGGCGGCGGACGCTACGCCAACTTCTATACGAACATCGGTTACGAGAGTTCCAACGACTTGCTCAACTTCGGTGAAAGTAAGAACAACCGCAACTCGCGCCTGAATATCCGCGGTAATGTGGATTTGCGTATGAACGACTGGATCAGCGGTTGGGTAAATGCAAATGCTATCTTCTACGATTCCCGTCACGATAAGGCAGACTACTGGGCTAACTCGGCTACGTTACGTCCGACTGCTCCCGGTTCGGCGCCTCTTGTACCTTTCATTCCCATTGAGTTTGTCGATAAAAACGATGCTGCTTCGTGGACGTTGATCAATAATAGCAATTACCTTATTGACGGCAAATATCTATTGGGAGGTACGCAGTTGAACATGACTAATCCTTTTGCTGCCATGTATGCGTCCGGTTATCAGAAAGCTACTTCACGTCGTTTCCAGTTTGATGCGGGAATCAACCTCGATTTGTATAAAGTACTGAAAGGATTGTCATTCCGTACACAGTTCTCCGTAGACTACGGAACTTCTTACATCACTTCTATCGACGACGACTATGCAGTGTATGAAGCCTCTTGGAACAATGCTTTCGGAGGCGACCGTATTACTTCATTGACCAAGTACAATATGGACAAGCATACCGGTACGCAAAACGTATCGGGCAGTACGGCGTATCAGACCATTTATTTCTCTGCACAGTTCGGCTATCAGAACACTTTTGCCGACAATCATCATGTGAATGCATTGTTGTTGGCTCAAGGCAGCCAGCAGACCTATTCGGGTACCTACCATCGCACTAGCAATTCCAACTTGGGTTTGCAACTCGATTATAACTATGCCGGTAAGTATTACGCCGATTTCAGCATGGCAGCGGTTCATTCCGCTAAATTGCCCGAAGGCAACCGGATAGGGCTTTCGCCTTCGTTTACGTTGGGATGGCGTCTTTCCGAAGAGGGTTTCCTCAAAGATGCCGATTGGCTCGATAACCTGAAACTGATGGCAGGCTATAGTGTGCTCAATCAGGATTTGGATATCAGTGATTACTACATGTATGCTACCAAGTTTACACAGGCAGGTACGTGGTGGGGATGGAGCGAGGTAAACAACTCGATGCAGACCACCGACTTCCTGCAAGGTGGAAACCCCGACCTCGGCTACATCAAGCGTAAGGAATTTACGGTAGGATTGGACGCTTCTCTTTGGAAGGGATTGGTGAGACTTAATGCCAATTACTTCGTAACCAATACCGAAGGATTGCTGGCGCAGCCCCAAAATTATCCGTCTTATTTCCAGACTTATTATCCGAAGTCCGATATGCGTCCTTATATCAACATGAACAACCAACGTCGTACGGGTGTGGACTTGAGTGTAAACGTGGGCAAAAAGCACGGCGACTTTGAATGGAATGTGGGGCTTGTGGGTATGTACTACACCTCCAAGAACACCAAATGGGACGAGAATGTGAAATATGACTGGCTGAAAGCCGAAGGTGAGGCGATTGATGCTTTGCGCGGATATCAATGCATCGGATTCTTCAAAGACGCTGCCGATGTGGAAAGCTCGGCAAAGGTGAATGCTAATACCAAACCCGGTGATTTGAAGTATGTAGACCAAAACAACGACGGTGTCATCAATGAGCAAGACCAGGTGGTATTGGGCAAGTGGGGTGCTTCCTGGGTGATGGGTCTCAACCTGACTGCCAAGTACAAAGGCTTCACATTGTTTGTGGCAGGCACCGGATCGTTTGGTGGCAAAGGACTGAAGAATAATAGTTATATGCACGTGTATGGCGATCGCAAATATTCTGAAGTGGTTCGCGGACGCTGGACGGAAGAGACGGCAGATATCGCCACATACCCGCGTCTTACCACACAAGGTGGCGACCTGAACTTTGTGGCTTCCGACTTCTGGTTGTACGACACTTCACGTTTCGATTTGAACCGTGTTCAATTGTCTTACGACTTCCCGGCTGCTATGCTGAAAGGCAAACTTGTGAAAGGTTTACAAATCTATGCCAACGGAACAAGTCTGTTGACCTTGGCGAAGGAGCGTAAATATATGGAGATGAATGTAGGGACTTCTCCCCAATGCCGTTCGTACGCACTGGGTGTAAAGGTAGACTTTTGATGGGTCTCTCGTTGTAGAATATAAAAATATAGAATAAATAAGTCATGAAGAAAATTATAACAATATGTGCCTTTGCCGCTTGTCTGACCGGATGCGATGACTTGTTCGAACCGGCTATCGAGAACAACCTCGGACTGGAATATATGTACGAGAATTCGCAATATGCCGAAGGAATACTGGCAAATGCCTATACACGCATACCCTGCGCAGGCTATTCTTTCAACGACGTGGCTACCGATGACGCTGTGAGCAATGATGCGGAAAACAGCTGGCGTAAAATAGCCTCCGGCATGTGGACGGCAAACAACAATCCTGCCGACCGTTGGACTTCCTGCCGTTCCGCCATACAGTACATCAATCTTTTCCTTGCCAATGCCGACAAGGTGAAATGGGCGAAAGACGAAGTGGTGGCGCAGATGTTCTGCGACCGTGAGAAAGCGGAAGCCTATGGCTTGCGTGCCATGTATATGTATTACCTCCTCGAAGCCCATGCGGGCTATACCGAAGACGGTGTGTTGATGGGGGTGCCCATCCTGACCGAACCGGAAGCAGCCGGATCCAATTTCAATGTGCCCCGCAGCACATTTGTAGATTGCATGAAGGCGTTGAAAGAAGACGCCCGGTTGGCACTCGAAGGATTGCCTTGGGAATATGGTGACGCAGCGGAAATGCAACGCTTGTCTGCTAAATATGCAGGAGCAGACCAAGGCAAAGTCACCCGTGTGTTTGGCGCAAACTTTATCGGACGTATGTCCGGAAAGGTGGTGGAAGCGTTTGTGGCAAAAGCGGATTTGCTCGCTGCCAGTCCGGCATATAGTGACCAGTCAGGCGTTGATTGGAAAACGGCTGCTGCTAGTGCTGCAAAGGTGCTGAATCATATCGGAGGGGTAGACGGTATGGATCCTACCGGATGGACATGGTATTGCAATGTAGATGATATTGAAAAACTTAGCCCAACCGAATCACCTGCTGAAATTCTGTGGCGTGGTGAACGTGCCAAATCCCTCTCGCTCGAAGAAGATAACTTCCCGCCCACACTCTACGGTAACGGACGTATCAACCCAACTCAAAATCTGGTGGATGCATTCCCGATGCTGAACGGTTATCCGGTGTCTCATCTGTCCGGCGAATATGATGAAAATCTTCCGTACGCCAACCGTGACCCGCGCTTGGAAGCATACATTCTTTATAATGGTTGTAAGGCAGGCAATACGAATAAGGAAATCTTTACGGCAGCCGACGGAACTACCAATGATGCACTGAACAAGGTGGTAGGACGTTCTACCCGTACCGGATACTATCTGCGCAAACTGTTGCGTCAGGACATCAGCCTCGACCCGAATGCGAAAGCTGACCAGTATCATTACACACCGCGCATCCGCTATACCGAGATATTCTTGGCGTATGCCGAGGCGGCAAATCAGGCGTACGGTCCGCAAGATAAAGGAGGCAACGGCTATTCTGCTTATGATGTGGTGAAAAAGTTGCGCCACCGTGCCGGCATCGGTCGCGACAATGGTGATGCTTACTTGGAATCCATCAAGAACGATCAGGCAAAGATGGCGGAACTCATCCGCAACGAACGTCGCATCGAACTTTGTTTCGAAGGTTTCCGTTTCTGGGATTTGCGCCGCTGGAAGAGCAATCTGACCGAAACCGCTAAAGGGATGAATATCAGTGGAACCCGTTATACTCCGATGGAGGTAGACAAACGCTCGTTCAGTGAGTATATGTATTACGGTCCTATTCCTTATTCGGAAGTTCTTAAGTATGACGAACTGAAACAGAATCAGGGTTGGTAAACCGATAGTGTAAATTTAATAAAATGCTAAAGCATACAATGATTATGAATAAGACAATAATGAAATGCATGGTCCTTGGCTTGTTGTTTGCCGGCTGTGAAAACGGAGACAAAGAATTCGACGATTACGAATATCAGACCATCAGTTTTGCTACTCAGACTCCTATACGCACCATCACATTGGGCGAAGATGTATATCCTACCGAACAAGACAATGAATATCGGATGCAGATCATCGCTACATTGGGCGGTGTGTGGTCAAACCGCAAAGAGCGCACAGCACAGATTGTTATCGATGAAAGTTTGTGTACCAATGCTTATTTCGACAATGGCAAGCCGATACTTCCTATGCCTAAGGAATATTATACTTATTCTTCGGAACAGGTGGTATTTCCCAAAGGAGACATTTATGGACGTATGGACATACAGTTGACCGATGCTTTCTTCAATGATCCTCTCACGCCCGAACTCACCTATGTCATTCCGGTACGGTTAGCACAGGCTTCAGACTCTATCTTGGCGGGCAAACCTAAAGTTGAGTCTCCCAATCGCTTGAATGTGGCAGACTGGGACGTGCTTCCCAAAGACTATGCGCTTTATGGGGTGACCTACAAAAACAAGTATGAGGGCGTTTGGTTGAGTCGTGGCACAGACCAGCTCGACATCAATGGCAACACTTCTACGCTCAACCGTAACCCGCAGAATATAGAGAAAGCAGACCAACGTACATTGGGAACTATTGCCCTCAACAAAGTGCGTTATCCTCTTTCGCTTTCGGTGGATGTGGTGAATGAGAAAGGCGAATCTTCCAAGCAAACGTTGACAATGGACTTGGTGATAACGGTTGACGACAACGGCAATTGCTCCATCACTACCGACACACCGGGGGCTCAGGCAAGCGGTTCGGGCAAGTGGACCTATCATGGTGCCAAGAAAGCGTGGGGCGACAAAGACCGCGACCTGTTCGAACTGACCTATGAAGTGACTTATGCGCCTTATGTGTTGAATGCTGTGACCGGTGAAACGGGCACTGCCAAATGTAGCAGCACGGACGCGCTGGTGTCACGCGACAGACAGAGCAAATTTGAAACTTTTAACGTGAAGTTGAAGTGAACCGCAATCTAAACAATTTAAGAAAACTACATGAAGATGAATAGAAAAAATAATATGGTATGGGGCACGCTGGTAGCAGCTTTGCTGGCTTCTTGCGTGGATACCGAGATTGCCGATGTCACGGTGACAAAACCGGAGTCGATAGCGCAATACGAGTATCTGAATGATTATGCCCCGCTGAAATCGTACATAGACCGTGCAGCTAATCCCGATTTTAAATTGGGATTAGCGTTGGCAGCCAACGAATTTATCGAAGGAGGATTGGTATTTCGTTTAGCGGAAGCCAACTTCGACGAAGTGACCGCAGGCAATGCGATGAAATATGCTTCGTGTGTGAACGATAAAGGGGAGATGAATTTCGAAACTGTGGATAAATTTGTCACTGCCGCCCAAGCTGCCGGAATTACTATATATGGACATACATTGGCTTGGCATGCACAGCAGAATAATAAGTATTTGAATTCTTTGATTAAAGACAAAGAATTGCCGCCCTCTGTAGGAGAAGGAAATTGTTTGCATATCAATACTTCTGAAGCGAAGGCGAATCCATGGGATTGGCAAAATTACTATGATTTGGAATCTCCTCTTTTACAAGGGAAATCTTATGTATTCTCTATGAGAACCAAGGCTTCATCAGCTGTGACATTTCCGCTTTGGATAGAAACACCGAATGCTGGTAATACACATTATGGCATACCACAGATTTCAGCAGGAACTACATGGAGCACAATAAGCATTGAATTTACACCTAATAGTGATTGTTCTCGTTTGTTATTCAATTTCGGACAGTTTGGAGGAGATCTTTGGTTTGATGACATGGTGCTGGTTGAAAAAGGTTCTGAGCAAAATATGATAAAGAACGGAACTTTTGAAGAAGGAAATCTGCCTTCTAATTGGTCTAAACCAAGTTGGCATGCGCATTCTTATTCAATTATACCTACACCGGGAGATGCGGCAGTAGAGATTTTAACTGACATCATTACTAATGGTGATGCGCAAGGCAGTGAAACTACCAATTTTGTTTCTACTCATGTGGGAGGAGCTAATGCTGCTTGCGATATTGTTGATGGAGTAGGTAAAGACGGTAGTCGTGCTTTCGTTGTTACTTCTGCTGGTGGAGGAACAAACAGTTGGGATACTCAATTCTTTTTGTATGCTGACCGTCCGTTGGTGGAAAATGATGTTGTACGTATCTCTTTCGATTATCGTGCAGATACACCCAATAATTCTGAGTCTCAGGCTCATGCTGCCCCTGGAGCTTATATTCATTATGATGGTGGGTGTGCTGTTAGTTTCACTACGGAATGGCAACACTTTGAAAAAACTATTACTATTAACACTACCCTTTCTCCTGAGGGAAACATGCAGACTTTTGCATGGAACTTGGATGTAGGCGCGCCCAATGCACCTGCTAATAAATATTATTTTGATAATATCAAATTGCAAATAGTTACTAAAGGTAACACTATTCCTCTTACTCCCGAAGAGAAAAAAGAAGCGCTTACTCGGGCAATGAACAATTGGATTGAAGGAATGATGAAAGCTACTGGTGGTTACGTGACTACTTGGGATGTAGTGAACGAAGCTATTTCAGGTGGTGGCAACGACGGTGAAGGTTTCTATGTCTTGCAATCTGCATCTAATGCCGGTGCTGACGCTGCCAATAATTTCTACTGGCAAGATTACTTGGGTAGTGAAGATTATGTTCGTATTGTTGTAGCTGCCGCCCGTAAATATTATGCAGAAAACGGTGGTGTTAAACCTCTCAAACTTTTCATCAACGATTACAATCTGGAATCCACTTGGGATAACAATCAGAAAGCCAAGAGCTTGGTACACTGGATAGAGAAGTGGGAATCTGACGGTGTGACAAAGATTGACGGTATCGGTACACAGATGCACGTGGCTTATCGCGCCAATGCTGCTGACCAGCAGAAGCAAGAAGAACATGTAGTGAAAATGTTTGAAATCTTAGCCAAGAGTGGCAAACTCGTGAAAGTATCTGAGCTGGATATGGGATATGTGGATGAAAGCGGCACTACGGTGTTGACAAAGGATATGACAGAAGAACAACATAAAGCGATGGCTGAATATTATAAGTTTATCGTGAAGAAATACTTCGAGATTATTCCTGTGGCACAGCAATACGGCATCACGCAGTGGTGTGCTACCGATGCTCCCGGTGCCCCCGGTGATTCTAACTGGCGTGGCGGTGAACCTGTAGGTTTATGGGATTCCAACTACAACCGTAAGCATACTTATGCCGGTTTTGCTGACGGATTGGCTGGTAAATAATAGAGATTGATAAGAAAAGGCAGCGGGGCATATAACATGAATCCGCTGCCTTTATTGTTTCAATAAAAGTCGGATAATAATGAAAAACATATTATTTATTTTAAGTTTGATTATTTGGTGTAGCTGTAGTAATGAAATTCTGTTTGATATAGATAAAGTAGGAGATATAGTTACAAGGGCTGCAAATTCGGATAGTACATATTGTTTTGGGGCTTCAGATTCGGATGTAGTGGAGGACTTTGTTATTAGTCCGAAGGATGACTCACAACCTCTTAGTAGAACTTTATGTTCCTATGTAGAGGTTAATGGAACAAAAACATTATTGCAACCTGAAATAGTGAGCGATCCTTCATGGTTGGATTATCTTATATGTTTTCAGTATTATGATATATATGTTCTATCGGTAGTAGCCCAGGACAATACTTCCTCTCTCAGAAGTGGAAAAATTGTATTGAAACAGCCGGGATCTAATAAAACATTAACAGTTGGTATTACTCAAAATGGAATTGATAATCGCATAATGATTTCAATGAAAGAACTGTATTCCAATCATCCTATTTTTACTGCCACGACAACTTATCCCGTAAAAAAAGATATAAGTTGCAGAATCCCATACGAAGCATACAATGATGGTGGAAAGTATGAGAGTAGTGCATCAATCACTATTCCTAAAGGGGAAACGAAAGGAACTTACGAAATGGATTATAACGGCTCTCCGTTAGTTTTTTATCATGGTGATATAAAAGGCTATAAATTGTATGAAGGAACTATCAGTGGTGACGGTATTTACAACTATAGTTTTTATCGCTATTGGTAGTATTGTTATTTTTGCAACAACTATTATGTAACATCAACATCATTATGAAAAAGATAATTTATTTGCTGGCATGGATAGGTGTGGCTTTGGCATCTTGTTCGGACGAAAGCTCTCTGCCTATACAACCGGAGATTCCTGCCGAACCGGAAACGCCTAAGGACGAACCTGCTCCGGAGAAAGACTATCATCAGTTGCCAGTGTTGCACGTAGAGGGGCGCTACCTTAAAAACGAAAAGGGCGAGACGGTCAATCTTCATGGATTTACACAGACCTACAGTCCCTTTTTTAACGACAACGCATGGACTAACTACGATGTGCAGTCGTGTCTTAGCTATAACAAACGTATGGTAGACGGGATTGTGGCTGCCGGATGGAAGTTCAACTTCGTGCGGATGCATCTCGACCCTTATTGGAGCGATGATACTTCAAAGCCGTTTGTGCGATACGAAGGACACGAACGCTTTTCCGAGACCCGTTTCCGCAAGTATCTCGACGAACTGTTTGTGCCGATGGCGGAGTATTTTGTATCTAAGGGAATGTATGTGGTGATGCTCCCGCCCGGGGTATGCCCCAACGAAGCTCCTTATCAGGGAATAGAGGTGGGCGATAGCTATCAACAGTTTCTGCTTAACGTGTGGGACATCGTTTCGCAACACCCCAAAGTGAAGAACAATACGGACATCATGTTCGAACTAGCCAATGAGCCGGTCAACATCAAAGGGACCGACGGAGCCTATGGCAGCACCTCCGATGCCTGCTTTGCCAATGCAAAGATTTACTTCCAGTCCATTGTAGACAAGATAAGGAGCCATTGCCGTAATATCATTTGGGTGCCAGGCTTGGCCTACCAGTCGCAGTATGCCGGGTATGCCACCCACCGCATCGAGGGCGATAACATCGGCTTTGCCGTGCACTGCTATCCCGGATGGTATGGCAGCGATGCCGAAAAAGACAGTGGCGAAGGAATCGGCTCTTCTACCGGTGGCGGCTACGAGTCCTTCCAGCGCGGATGGGATAAGCAAGTAGGTCCGGTGGCGGCGATTGCCCCCATCATGGTGACGGAAATAGATTGGGCACCTTTGAAATACGATGCTACTTGGGGAAAAAGCATCACAGGCGAAGCCGGTGGCAAGGGGTTCGGCGCCAACTTCAAGTATATAGCCGACAATGCGGGAAATGTGTCGTGGCTCTTTTTCACTACAAGAAGCCACGAGCTGGCAGCGTTTAAGGACGTGCCGGGTACAGAGGGCAACTATACGTTCCTCAACGATCCCGAAGCCTGTCCGTGGGCAATGTATCATTGGTTCAAGGAGTATGCCGAAGGAGTGACCGTCAATGGCGAGCCCGAGAGACTGGAACTGATGGGCGAGCAGGCGACACGCTCGTTGCAGATGGGAGGAGTGCACTACCTGAAAGTGAAGGCGGTGTATAAAGATGGCACCTCGCGAATGGTGACTGCCGAGGCGACTATCAATAGTTCGGACGAACAAGTGCTGAAGGTGGAGCCGACTGGCAAACTGGTGGCAGTGGCACCAGGCAATGCTACGGTAACGGTGACTTATCGCACAGCAGCGGGAAACAGCATGCAACAGACATTGCAGGTGACGGTGGTTTCGCCTTTTGTGCTGACGGAAGACGTGTTTGACCCTTCGATATGGGAAGAAGGCACCTTTGACGAAACGACCCGCACCTTGGTGACAGGCAAATATGGCTTTGGCGGATGGAAATACCCCGGCGGACTTGACTTGTCGGGCTACCGGAGGCTGACCGTGGAATTGGGCAACGACAACGAGTGCGGTGTCTCTTTCCGCCTTTTTGACAAGAACGACTACTGGACGAAGCCCGCCACCTACGATTTCGGACAGACACGCAGAGTGGTGGTAGATTTGCAGCAGATGAAAGATACTGACGGCAATAGGGTAGACCCGTCGCACCTCTACATTGTCGGGTTCTGGTCGACTGGTGGCAAGCCGATTGTGATAAGCAGCATGAAGTTGGAATAAATATAATATAGAAAGATAGTAAATGAAGAAGGTTTTATTGTTGAGTTGTTTGTTGTGTGCAAGCCTTTGCGCGGTTGCACAGGATGCAAACTTTTACATTTATCTGTGTCTGGGGCAGTCTAACATGGAAGGCAATGCCCGCTATGAAGCACAAGATACGCTGGTGGATGCACGCTTCCAAGTGTTGGCGGCGGTAGACAATAAAGAGTTGGGACGCGTGAAAGGCGAATGGTATCCCGCCCGCGCTCCGCTGTGCCGTCCGAACACCGGGCTGACACCGGCTGATTATTTCGGACGGACCTTGGTAGAAAACTTGCCCCCGCATGTGCGCATCGGAGTGGTGCACGTGGCGATAGGCGGGTGCCGGATCGAGCTTTTCCAGAAAGACAAATGCGAGGAGTATATCAAAACAGCTCCCGACTGGATGGTGAATACGCTGAAAGAGTATGACAACGACCCGTATACCCGTTTGGTGGAGATGGCACGCATTGCACAGAAAAGCGGTGTGATAAAAGGGATACTTCTACATCAGGGCGAGTCGAACACCGGTGACAAGGAGTGGCCCCAAAAGGTGAAGAGCGTATACGACAACCTGCTTGCTGACCTTCATCTGCAGGCTGACGAGGTGCCCCTGATTGCCGGTGAAGTGGTGAATGCCGACCACGGTGGTGTTTGTGCAGGCATGAACGAGGTAATTGCTATGTTGCCGCAGGTGATAAAGAACTGCGCTATTGTCTCCTCCAAGGGGTTGAGCTGTGCTCCCGACCATCTTCACTTCGATGCTGCCGGTTACCGGGTGCTGGGACGCCGCTATGCGGCACAGGCACTCCACCTGATGGGCATTGAACTTCCTTCGCCCGATGATGTGTGTAAGCACACAGTGGCAGCCCCCACCAATATGCACGGCAGCGACTTCCCTCGTATCGACAAGGACAACCGTGCTTATTTCCGTTGCTACGCTCCCGATGTGAAACGCTTGCAGGCAGACGTCTGCGGCAAGAAGTATGAGATGGCCATGGACGAGCACGGCTGGTGGAGCGTGAAGACCGACCCGCTGCCGGTGGGATTCCACTATTATTTCCTGTTGGTAGACGGATTCAGGGTGGTAGATCCCTCTTCGTGCACCTTCTTCGGTTGTTGCCGCATGGCGAGCGGCATCGAGATACCCGAAGGGGCAGAGGGCGATTACTATCGCCCGCAGCAAGTGTCGCATGGGCAAGTGCGCTCCTGCACCTATTATTCGGAAGCGAAGAAAGAGTTTCGTCGTTGCATGGTGTACACACCGGCAGAGTATGAGTCTCACCCCCAAAAACGCTATCCGGTGCTCTACTTGCAGCACGGCATGGGAGAAGATGAAACCGGCTGGAGCACCCAGGGATATATGCACTACATCATGGACAACCTGATAGCCACCGGCAAGTGCGTGCCCATGCTTGTGGTGATGGATAGCGGAGATGTGGAGACTCCCTTCGTGCCGCGTCCGGGGAAAGATGTGAACGAAGAGCGTGCGCTTTACGGTGCTTCTTTCTATGATGTCATTTTGAAAGACCTCATTCCGATGATAGACCGTACATTCCGCACCAAGACCGACCGCGAACACCGTGCAATGGCAGGCTTGTCGTGGGGAGGACACCAGACGTTCCAAACAGCGTTGCCGCGTCTCGACATGTTCTCCTACATTGGCGGGTTCAGCGGGGCGATTTTCGGGCTGGACGTGAAAACGTGCTTCGACGGTGTGTTTGCCGATGCAGGTAAGTTCAACAAGAAAGTGCATTATCTCTTCCTCGGCTGCGGCACGGACGAACAGATGGGCACGAAGCAGTTGGTGGAGTCTCTCCGCAAACTGGGCATCAACGTGGCTTATTATGAATCGCAAGGCACCGGCCACGAATGGCTCACATGGAGACGCTGTCTGAAAGAGTTTGTTCCACACTTGTTTAAACATTGAAAATGATATGAATCTGAAAGCAAAACTTGTGGCGGCATTATTGCTGCTTGGAGGTGCTCTACCCCATGAGGCAGGAGCGCAAAATCCGTTTGTGCAAACCTGTTATACGTCAGACCCTGCTCCTATGGTGCATGATGGCACATTGTATGTGTATACGGGACACGATGAAGACAAAGCGGATTTTTTCTGGATGCAGGAATGGCGCGTGTATTCTACCAAAGATATGGTGAACTGGACCGATCACGGCTCTCCTCTTGCCATCGAATCATTCGACTGGGCGGACGACCGTGCCTGGGCAGCACAGTGCATCGAACGTAATGGTAAGTTTTATTGGTATGTCTGCCTGCATTCCAAACTTTCCAATACGATGGCAATCGGTGTGGCGGTAGGCGATTCGCCTGTCGGTCCTTTTAAAGATGCCATCGGCAAACCGCTTCATGACGGAAGCTGGGACTATATTGATCCTACGGTCTTCATTGATGATGACGGTCGTGCTTATCTGTATTGGGGAAATCCGAATATCTATTATGCAGAATTGAATGAAGATATGATTTCTTTGAAAGGTGGAGTGGGCAAACTGGAACAGACTGTTGAGAGTTTTGGTGCACCTAATCCGGAAAAGCGTGTCAAAGGTGTTAAGTATAAAGATACTTATACAGAAGGTCCATGGCTTCATAAACGGGAAGGAAAATACTATCTTCTTTATGCTGCTGGAGGTGTCCCCGAACATATTGCCTATTCCATGAGTGGCGGACCTCTTGGTCCGTGGAAGTATATGGGAGAAATCATGCCTTTACAAGATACGGGCTCGTTTACTAACCATTGTGGAGTGATAGACTATAAAGGCAATTCTTATTTCTTCTATCATACGGGTAAGCTGCCGGGCGGTGGAGGTTTCGGGCGAAGTGCGGCGGTGGAGCAGTTTAAGTATAACGCTGACGGCACTTTCCCGATTATTAATGCTACCCGGGAAGGGGTGTCACCGGTAGGTACGCTCAATCCTTACGAAAGGGTGGAAGCTGAAACAATCGCTTTTTCTGAAGGTGTGAAGTCCGAACCAAATGTGAAAACCGGTATATATATATCTGAAATTCATAATGGAGATTATATAAAGGTACGTGAAGTGGATTTCGGCAATAAATCTCCCAAACGGTTCACTGCTACCGTTGCCAGTGCCCTTCGTGGCGGGACGCTTGAAGTACGTACAGACAGCATAAGCGGACCATTAATTGCGGAACTGACTATTCCTTCAACGGGTGGTTGGGAATGCTGGAAAACATTGCAGACTGATATTGTAAAACCGGTCACAGGAATACAAGATATTTATTTTGTATTCAAAGGACGTAAAGGCTGCAAACTGTTTAATTTTGATTGGTACAAGTTTAACAGATAAACATGCTAGAGAGCAGTTGGGTTACTCTTCTTTTTTACTCAACTGCTCTTTCATATACATTGAAGGCGGCATTCCATACAATTCTTTGAATGTTGTCGAGAAATTATTAGGATCAGTGAATCCTGTTAACATGGCTATCTCGGATATGGTATGCTGTTTTTCGGACAATAGACGAGCGGCTTCTTTTAAACGTATATTACGTATAAAGTCACGGGTTGTCTGGTTGGTGAGCTCTTTGAGTTTCCTGTGAAGATGTACGCGGCTGATACCTACCTCGGTGGTGATTGTCTCTATTGTCAAGTTAGGGTTACCGATGTTTTCATTGATCACTTTCATAATACGTTCCATCAATTTCTCATCGGGTGATTTCACTTCCAGTTTCTGAACCTTGTTCTCCAGATTTTGCTGGCCTGTAAATACTTTGCGTAACTGCTGCCGTGTATTAATCAGATTTTCTACCGTCTTTTGCAGAATTTCGATATTGAATGGCTTCATGATATAGGCGTCGGCTCCTGTATTCAGACCTTCAAGGTTGTCTTCTTCCCTCGTTTTCGCGGTAAGCAAAATGACTGGGATATGGTTGAGGTTTACATTCTGCTTGATCTTCCGGCATAAGGTGAATCCGTCCATTTCGGGCATCATGATGTCACTAATGACTAAATCCGGAGTCTTTTTAAATATTTGCTCTAATGCTTCTTTACCATTACGGCTTTCCATGATATGAAATTTGTCCCCAAACTCCTTCGCTATATAATTTCGGATTTCTTCATCGTCTTCTACAATTAATACGTGATATTTAGTTTTTACCCTGACTTTCTTTTCTTCCTCATTTTCTATAATGGGAGAGATGACAGGAACAGTTGGTACGGCTACTGTTACCTTTTGCTCATTGTTGTCAACTTCTTCAGGTCGTAGATGCTTGTTACCCAACGGTAATCGGATAATAAAACGGCAACCCGGTTGTTCTTTATTATTTTCTACATAGATAATTCCATGATGTAATTCCACTAATGAACGAGTCAGATGTAAGCCTATTCCTGTTCCGCCTTTCGGATTCTGTTGGCTGTTACGGATCTGATAGAAACGTTCGAAGATATGTTCTTTTTCCTGTTCATCGATGCCTGTTCCGGTATCCGCGATAATTATTTCGGCATATTGTTTCAAGGGATCGGGCAGTGTATTATCTTCTCCCGTACGGATGGTAATATCTATGTTTCCTTTTTCAGGAGTAAACTTGAAGGCATTAGACAGAATATTCAGGATAATCTTATCAAAATTACCTGTGTCTATCCATACATTCAGTTCCCGGAGCGTACTGTGAAGTTGTAGCCGGATATTTTTTGTATTTGCCTGTTGACCGAAAGTTGTACATAAATCCTCAATAAAAGGAATAATATTGGTCTCCCGGAACATCAGGAACATTTGTCCTTTATCAATTTTCCGAATATCCATTAGTTGATTGACAAGATTCAGAATACGTTCCGCATTTCTGTAGATAATATGATATATTTTCAGGCGTTCATTGTTCTCCTCATTCTTAATCAGTTTCTGTAGAGGGCTGATGATTAGAGACATCGGAGTGCGTATCTCATGAGAGATGTTGATAAAGAACTGCAATTTTGCTTCATTGATTTGTTCGGTATGGATATGTTGCAGCATTTCCTGATGCATTCTGTACCGATGTCTGATCTGAAGAATAATGATAAATATAATGGTCAGTAATAATAAGGAGTAGATAACTTTGGCCCACCATGAAGCATACCATGCAGGAGATATAAAGATGGTAATTTCTTTTATATTTGAATACACAGTGTTGTCTTTTGCTCTGATTTTAAAGTTATAGGTACCGGGTTTCAGATTGCTGAATGAGATACGGTTTACACCTTTGGGCAAACTAATCCATTTTTCATCGTTGATAGAATAAAGGTAGTTGATGTGTTCGGGGGCATTTAATTCCAGAGTGGCAAACTCGATACTGAACACATTGTCTTTATGGGATAGATAAAACTCTTTAGCGTTGAATACAGGGCAGTTGATAATATTGTGAATACCGGATTTCATTCCTTTTCTAACCGGATTGTTATGCAGGAAAAAGTCGGTAATCCGGATATTCCATGTTTTTGCCGGATTGATAATGTCTTGCGGATTGAAATAGGTGATACCATTCATTCCGCCAAACCAGATAATACCTTGTTTATCTTTGAAGGAGGCATTCTTGTAGAACTCATTTCCCTGTAATCCGTCGCTGACATAATAATTGATAAATTTGTCGTTTTTCTTTTGGAATTGGGAAATTCCGGCATTGGTGCTTATCCAAAGAAAATCTTTTCCGTCTCCTTGTATGGCATATATTGTATTACTGGGCAATCCGTCTGCAGTCGTATAAGTGGTTAGTTCTTTCGTTTTTTTATTCCAACCGGATAATCCTTCGGAACTGCCCAACCAGACAACTCCGTCGGCATCTTCAAAGATTGAATAAATAACATTTTGTGAGAGTATCTTATGACTTTGAAAATCAGGACTGTCAAGGTCTATACAGTTGACGCCGTCATAAGTTCCGACATACAGCTTATTATCATCGGAATAGTGGAGGCAACCTATCCATTCGTTGATTAGAGATGTCTGAGATTGTACGGATGTAAATTCTTTCGTTTTCAGGTCATAGTAGAACAAACCGAATCCCATTGTCGCAATCCAAAGACGCTTGTTTTTATCTTCTGCGAAATCATATACACGTTGTATATAGTTGTTGTTCTTATCTACCAGTTTGTACTGGTAATCACATAATCCTGTCTGTTTGTTCAGCTTTCCCATACCGTTGATAAAGGAACCAATCCACATATTGTGTTCGGAGTCTTCATACAATTTAATAACAGTTGAGGGTACTGAATGAGGATGGGTGGTGTGTGAGAAATGTTTTGCCGGCTCCAATTTTTCTGTAAGGGCATAAATACCGTCGTTATCCGTTCCCACCCATAGAGTCCCGTTATTATCTTTGCAGAACGAAGTAATGCAACAGGATCCTATGCAATTTTTATCTGTTGATTTATGTCCGATATACTTAAAGCTGTTGGTGCGGGCTGGGATTAATATAACTCCTTTCTGATAAACAGCTAACCATAAGTTACCCGAATTGTCCTTTAGGATGGAGTGTATTTTCGAGTTCCCCGAATCGAAATAATTATTGTCAAACTTGTATTCGGAGATTTCGTGTGTTCGGATATTATAAATGGCTACTCCTTTTCCGTCAGTGCCGATATACAATTCATTGGGTATACCGGAATAAAGGAAGCAAACAGGAAGTTCTCCTTTCTCTTTCAAATCGACCGGAACAAAGGTTTTACGTTCTTTATCGTAAATGAATAGTCCTTTTCGTATACTTCCTACATAAATGTTGCCTCGTTGATCCTCACATATACTTTTGACGTATCCGTTGTCTTTAGACAAGTGTAACGTAAGCTGATTGTCGGGAGTGAGTTGATATACTCCTTCTTCCCCTTTTGCCATCCATACATTTTGTTTTTTATCTTCAAACAGGCTTCCGGGTGAAGTGACTGCAATATCGACTTTCCGGACAGTCAACAGATGGTCTTTGATGTCCAGCTTGCACAACACATTCCCGGATACCCATATCTCTCCGTTTTTTCGCTCGATGAAAGAATTGATGTTGCTTTCAAGCGTTTCTCCGGTATCTTCCAATTTGGCAAGTGGAGTAAAATTGTCCGTGGCCGGATCATACATTTGAATTCCTATATATGTGCCGATAAGCAAATGACCTTTGCTGTCTTCAAAAACAGTACGAACAAAATTGTGGGCTAACGAATGTTCGTTATTGGGCTCATGTTTGTATATGGTAAATTTAGCACCGTCATAACGGTTCAGACCATCTTCTGTTGCAATCCAAATGAAGCCGTTCCGGTCTTGATATATTTGATTAATCAGACTACTGGAGAGTTCTTTGTCAGTAGTGAATAACTTAGGAGATTGTCCGTTGCATAACAAAGAAAACAATAATAATAGAAAAGTGAATACATTTTTCATAGTTATAGATCGTTGTTTGTTGTACAAAGAAAACTAAAAACCTAAATATAACCTAATAAAAAATGAATATTTTCATTAGGCTTCGGGGGTACAATCGGATGTTGTAACATCGTTTGTAAATAATGTAACATGAGAAAAGATTTATCCCTTCTTCTGTATTATTGTTTTCCTTCGATTGTATTTACAATATAGGTTTTACCCGCCTTTGTTTCGATGTCGTATTCATAAACCTTCTGCAGTTTGGGAGATTGCGCACTTACCCCTTTGGCTACAAGAGGTCGTTTGATAGGAGTGGTGGCGAATAATCTATTTGAGCACTCTTTCCCGTTTACTTGTTTTAAGCCTTTCCCTTTCAGTGGGACATAAGACCGGATGCGGAGCGTACCGCCTATATTCGATCGGATGATCGCTTTATTTAACATATTGTTTTTCCAGTCTATATCAACAGTAAAGTTTCCACGTGCCACCAGCCCCTTCACACTTCCTTCTTCCCATGCATCAGGCAATGCTGGCAATAAATGCACGGCACCGTCATGACTTTGGAGCAACATTTCCGCTACTCCGGCTGTATAACCGAAATTACCGTCAATCTGGAAAGGCGGATGGGCATCCAGCATATTGGGATAGGTACGCCCGTTCGGATATTCTTTAGCCAAGTGATCGCTGGGCAATAGTTGAATCATATTTTTGATGATTTGGAAGGCATGGTTTCCATCCAGCATACGTGCCCAGAAATTGACTTTCCAGCCGATACTCCAACCGGTAGCCTTATCACCGCGTTGCAGTAATGTGTTTCTTGCTGCCTGGAATAACTCGGGATTCGAGTATGGAGAAATTTGATTACTCGGATATAGCCCGTACAAATGTGAAATATGACGGTGCTCGTCCTTGGGATTGTCAATATCTTCAAGCCATTCTTGTAGTTGGTTATGTTTTCCTATTTGCATAGGTGGCAATTTCTCTAGTGTTTGTTTGAGGGAGTCTTGGAAAGAAGGGGCTTCACCTGCGATGTATGAAGCCAATAAGGTATTATGCAGTGCATCAAAGGCAATCTGGTTATCCATGGTGCAACCTGCCGTGATAGGACCGTGTTCCGGTGACACAGAAGGAGACACTACCAACCATTTATACACTGGATGTTCTACCAGAAAATCCATGTAGAACTGCGCTGTTCCTTTCAGAATGGGATAGTACTCTTTCAGGAACTCTTTATTTCCTGTAAAGAGGTAATGTTGCCAGATATGTTGAGCTAACCAGGCACCGCCACTAGGCCACATGCCGGCTGCAGCAAAGTCTACAACTCCGCAAATTCGCCATAAATCAGTATTATGATGCGCCATCCATCCCCTACAATCATACATGGTTCGGGCTGTTTCTGCTCCTGTGACGGATAAATCTTTCAACATAGAGAATAGCGGACTATGTGTTTCACTTAAATTAGTGACTTCTGCCGGCCAATAGTTCATTTCTGTATTAATGTTGATGGTGTATTTACTATCCCAAGGTGCATGAGTACTGTTGTTCCATATACCTTGCAGATTAGCCGACTGTCCACCCGGTTGCGAAGAAGAAATCAGTAAATAACGTCCATAATGGAAAAGTAGAGCTGCCATTGCCATATCTTCCCCATTTCCGAAGTTTTCAATTCGTTTGGGAGTCTCCAGTTGGGAAGCTTTGCCTGCTGCCGGTAATGTAAGGCGTACACGATCAAATTGTTTTTTATAATAAGCGATATGGCTTTTGAGAGCTTTTTCGTAAGGTATTTGCATTGCTTTTTTCAGATATTCGCTGGTCCGGTGGGATTCATCGGCGCTGACATCCTGGTAGTTTACGTAGTTGGTTGCTGCCGATATATAAAGGGTTGCTTCTGTTCCTTCATTTATTTGGAGCGTATTTCCTGCCGGGCGGAGAGTGCCATTCGTTTTTACTTGGATTTGACATTCTGCCCGTAGTGCAGCTTTCAAACCTTCCTGCTCTTTCCCTTGACAGGTGACGGTCAGCTGATCATTCTGAACATTCACCTTATGTACTAGAGGGCAGTTATATGCAATAGTAAAGTTCAGTGCGTTTGCTTTACTTGCTTTGATATGCATAATAATGACATTATCAGTAAATGAAGCAAAAGTGGTGCGGGTATAAGTGACGTCATCCACTTGATAACGGGTAGTTGTCGTTGCATTCTCCAGATTCAGATCGCGGTAAAAGCCGGATGCGTTTTGGTGTTCCGGAAATTCCAGGTAAAGACTACCTAATGTCAGATAGCTCATTCCGTGTTGCTGGGTTAAGAAGTTGGCGTCAATGAGTCTTTGCGCTTCCTTGTTTCTCCCTTCAAAAATCAGTTTGCGTACAACCGGTAGAACATGTATGGCATTCGGGTTATTATTATTGTATGGAGAACCTGCCCAAAATGTTTCTTCATTGAGTTGTAATTCTTCGCGTTCGATTCCGCCATATATCATGGCTCCAAGACGGGAGTTGCCAATAGGGAGAGCTTCCGACCAATTTTGTGCAGGTTGACTATACCACAGTTTCAGGTCCTGTCCTGAAACAAGGTTGCTTATTAATAGGAATAATACAAAAAAAGTGTTTCTGTTCATATTGTATGGATTTGTAGCAAAGGTAGCTCATTTCCCAATACAAAAGGCAAAAAACTGTTTCTGAAATCTACCTTGGAAGTAACTTCTTTCCATATTTGTGTTACTAATATATATGGTGTATGTTCCACAGGGTAAAATAATAACTGCTGGTTTCTTTTTGATTTATTATCAGCCTTGCCCTCTTGTCAAGTAGCTTGTTTGCAAGCTGATTAAGTAGGGAGGTATAAGAAGGGAAGCTGGTATAGTTGCGTTGGGATACCGGTATTGTTCTATGAAAGTACCGGTATCATTAATTTCCCACGGCCGTGACAAGATCTTCCCACGGCCGTGGTAGGAACTCGTCACGGCTGTGGGAAGAAGCTACCACGGCCGTGAAGAATTAAGTATACCGGTATCCTGATCGAACAATAGTTATTGAATGATATAAGTATGCCGGTTGTATGACGGATGTTTAATGGATGCTTTTCTTGAAAAGTAAGTAAAGCTGGAAGGATAGGAGATATGGGAGAGCAAAATCATAAAATAATAGGCTGACAATAAAACTTATAAAATGCTATTGTCAGCCTATTGTCTGGGCTTATTGTCAGCGCCTAATGTGCTGGAAATCATTCGTCTAATGAATAGGAATGACGGCTGACAATAAGAACTGCAAAATTTATATGTAAATAGAATCAGTGTGTAGTAATTGACTTGTCTCTACATTGATCTTTTTATCTATTATCTCTCTTGCTTTTCGATTCATTCATAAACAGATAAGATTTCTTATAGCCTCCGTAGTCTACAACCAACTTTTCCAGCACGATGCCCGGATCAAGAGGTTTGAAAATTAGTGTCTGCATGCCGTCTGATGTATTCGGCACATTCAGTTTGACCTTTTTCTCGACGATACGTCTTGCAACTGTCGGATAGTATATGCTGTATACATTTTCAGGAAGCTCATTTAAGTTATGATTGAAATTGATAGTCTGTTCCTTCGCTCCTTCGAATCCGATACTGTACTCATGTCCTTTCCGGTCGTGGAAAGCAAGAGTCGATTTCACTATCACGTGAACAGTCACTTTGTCGACTCCTTTGGGCAACTTTATTTTGTAGGAGATAGAAGCTCCGTTGGTCGGTTGGGTATAAGGCATCAGAGCCATGCCGCTGAGGGTACGCCCCATATAGGGGATCACTGTCCATTCCGTACTTGGTGCTGCTTTAGTGCTGTAATAGTGTTCGGCTTCTATGGCTATATATCCGTCTTGTCCGGTGAATACGTATTCACCGACAGCCTTTTCCGGATTTTCGATTCGGTAGGTTTGTGGTAGTGTATCAGCGGGGAAATTATCATTCCATGAGGTATAACCGATATGTTTCTGAATCATCATGTTCTTCCATTTGCCGCCGGACATAACGTTGTTATAATCGTCACTCAACGCTTTATCCCGTGCAAAAGCCTGTTCCACTTTATCTGCCCATTCGTTAGCTTGCGGATTGTTTTCTTTGTACAATTTATGGTTCATGGCTTGTGCATAATACATCTCGTACAGGTTTGCCATGGCTTGAACAGGGAAGAGGATTAATTGCTTGTAGGCATCTTTATATTCTGGTTTCAATGATATGTATTGTCTCAAAGCTTCCGCTTCCAGTTTCAGATATTCATCAGATACTTGTTTCCATTCGCCGGTCTCCAGGTTATAAGTATTCCGGTCGAGCATTTCTCCCGTTACGCGACCGTTATATTTGCTGTACAGGTTTAAGATTCGCATAGCTTCATCCGCTTGATCTTCGCCAAACTGCTGTGCGCAGAAACGACGGGGATGATCCAGCAAGTTGGAGACGTTGAATTGCTTGGGATTCCATGCCATATCCATGAAGAGCGTGATCGGATATTCCATTGGTTTCAAATCGCCTACATTCAGTATCCACAGCTTTTCTACTCCGTAATCGTATGTGAGTTGAAGTTGCTCCCACATATTTTGTATAGGGGTTACGTTCAGCCATTTGGAGTTTCTCGGAGCACCTACGTAGTCTACATGGTAATACATGCCCCAACCGCCCGGATGCTTACGTTCCTTGGCATTTGGCAGGCGGCATACATTTCCCCAGTTGTCATCACACAATAGCATGATAACGTCATCGGGTACACGCATACCTTTATCATAGTAATCCAGTACTTCTTTGTATAGTGCCCAGACTTGCGGGGTTGCTTTGGCAGGTCGTTTAGTCACCTTTTCAATGATTCTGCGTTGGTTCTTTACTATGTCTTCCAGCAGTTTCACGTTGGTGTTTTCGCTCATGGCTGCGTCACCGTCTCCGCGCATACCGATGGTTACGATATCTTCTGTGCCCTGCATCCGTTCGATACCTTCACGGAAAAACTGATCGATCACTTTTTTGTTAGTTGTATAATCCCATGCACCATATTCTTTGCGCTTGCGTGACCACTCCTGATGGTTGCGTGCCATTGGTTCGTGGTGGGATGTACCGATGATGATTCCCATTTCATCAGCAGTCTTACTATTCTCCGGGTCGTCTGCATAGAAAGCCCAGCTCCACATGGCAGGCCAAAGGAAATTACCTTTTAGGCGTAGTATCAATTCGCAAACTTGTGTATAAAAACGGTGGTCACCATAGTTTGTGCCGTAGGTCTGTTTTACCCAACCGGTCAGACAGGGCGCTTCATCATTGAGGAAGATGCCGCGGTAGGTCACCGCAGGTTCTCCGTCTGTATACTGTCCCGGCTTTACATATACATTCTGTTGTTTTCGGATAGGGACGTCTGCCCACCAATACCAGGGAGATACCCCTATTTGTTCGGAAAGTTCATAGATACCATAGATCGTACCGCGTCTGTCGCTGCCGATGATAACCACTGCTTCATCTACTCCTTCACAGGGATTGGTGACAACTTGCAGGATATATTTCTCATTTTTCCCTTCCAGCTCCTTTTTATCTATTTTGTTTGCAGCTATCAGTTTTTTTACAAAAGGAGTACTATAGGTACCTACAATGACACAGTGTTTCGAACTTACGTTTGTTAAGAATTCAGGCTTCGTTCCGCATACTTGCAGTATATCTTGTTGAAGATTGCCGACAGCTATCATTACCCCTTTGTCTTCGGAAGAATCTACATATATCGGACAAGGAACTCCGTTGGCAATCAACGGAAAATGATTACCGGCCGGTGTGAATATTACAAATTGTTCAGCGGCAAATGCCACTATACTCACAACAGAGAGGTAGAAGAATAGAAATAATCTTTTCATGGTTTCAATATTTAATAATTTGTTGTTAATCATTGATCTTACGTTTCACTGTAACCGGATATTCTATTTTGCAGATAATTGGTAATTGAAAAGTATATAACAGCAGGCTCAAAATGATGTAAATATCCTTCTTCATAAATACTATATTTAATGAAATTATCTTCTTTGTGTCTTAAATCCCAAAAATGGTTTATTTTTGTCTGTACTGTGACACGATGCAAAGATAGTTGGTATTGATAAGAACGGGCTTTGGGTATGTTTCAATTATTTATACTGTTGATACCAATTTACTTTTTCTTGAAGTTTTTGCTTCGGAGATAAAATGAAGAAGTGTGAACAAACCGGTTTGTTCAATAAATGTTTTTGATTTTGTTTCAAAATCTTTTTGTATTGTATCTATGAGGCTGTCGGATGAATAATAATGGTTAATGTGTCATATTCCGTATTAATAAGATTGGTATGTGATGCGTATAATATAAGTTGGTTAAACAAGAGTAAGTAGAGATTTTAATGATCTTGAGAATATCGGTAAGCGTCAATTGCATTCTTAACCGAACCGTGTAACAGTAACAATTTTTGTGCATGGTCATGATTTAATCCTAGTTCCTCCATAATCATCCTGGTGCCTCTTTCTACCAGTTTATGATTACTAAGCTGCATGTTTACCATCTTATTTCCTTTCACCCGTCCTAGTTGAATCATGACGGAGGTGCTAATCATATTCAGAATCATTTTCTGTCCGGTGCCCGATTTCATCCGGGAACTGCCTGTCACATATTCCGGCCCTACAATCATTTCGATGGCGACATCTGCCTCTGCCGCCATTGGAGAATCGGGATTACTGGTGATACAACCTGTCAGGACACCGTGTTTACGGGCTTCCCGCAAAGCACCGATTACGTACGGGGTAGTGCCGGAAGCGGCAATGCCGATAACGGTGTCTTTTTCGTTGATCTGGTGTTCGACGAGTTCTTCCCAACCTCGATTTTCATCATCTTCGGCTCCTTCTACCGGATTGCGCAAGGCTGTATCGCCTCCTGCAATCAGTCCGATAATCCAGTTGGGAGACATACCGAAAGTAGGAGGAATTTCGGAAGCATCCAATACTCCCAGGCGACCGCTTGTGCCGGCCCCCATATAAAAGATGCGTCCGCCTTGTTTCATGCGGGGCACAATCTGATTGACAAGCTCTTCAATTTGTGGAATAGCCTTTTGTACGGCTAACGCTACTTTCTGATCTTCCTGGTTGATATCTTCTAAGATCTCTCGCACAGATTTCTTTTCCAGATGATCGTAAAGTGACGGTTGTTCGGTTATTTGCATTTTTATAATTACTGGTTATAAATTACAATAGGTAAAAGAATTATTGTTGATGGTATTGAATCAGCCCTTCCATCGGACTTTGAAGAATCTTACCGATCTGAATACCTGTTGTTTGCGCAGCCTCCTGCAAAATCTCCTTGTAACAGTGAGCTACGGAACCAATAAAATGTACCGGATATTGCTTATAATCATATTGCATCACGTTTCTGCGGAGAAAAGCGATAAAGCTGTTGAGTACTAGTGAACGGATAGCCGGTTCTTCCAAGTGTTGTGCAAGGAAGGGGGAGAGACTGGCCAGAAAACGGTTCGGGAAAGGCTGGCGATAAACACGGTCGATGATTTCGGGGGCCGTCAGGTCGAACTGTTTTAAGAAAGCTTCTTTGATGGCGGGTGGAAGCTGGTTTTTCAGTACATCGCCTACCAGTAGTTTTCCTAAGACTGCGCCGCTTCCTTCATCTCCCAGGATGAATCCAAGAGGGGAGATGTTGTTGACAATCTCTTCACCGTTGTAGAAACAGGAATTGGAACCTGTGCCGAGGATGCAGGCAATCCCTGCTTCATGTCCGCATAGTCCGCGGGCAGCGGCAAGCATATCCGAGTAGGCTTTGATGTTCCCGATGACGGGCAGGCTGTCGGCAATAGCCCGCCGGAGGACGGGAGCTTTTTCGGGAGTGCATCCTGCACCATAAAAAAAGACGGAGTTGATCGTTCCTTCCGGTAGTTGTGGTAGAAGGGAATGTGTCAGCTCTTGTTGAATTTCTTCTTCTGATTGGAAGAAGGGATTAATTCCCTTCGTTCCCATTCGTTTGATTGGGGTGCCGTTGAAAACGATGCACCAGTCGGTTTTTGTAGAACCACTATCTGCAATGAGTATCATATCTTTGAGCTTTTTATTGTTTCTTTCCGAAAGAATCCTCCAGTCGGTTGCGAATCATTAATGAGGCGACGATACCGGGCAGGGTACAAATACAAACCCAGATAAAGAAGTTTGTGTATCCGAGATGTTCCTGTATCCATCCGGCAGGCATTCCCGGAAGCATCATGCCCAGTGCCATAAATCCGGTTCCGATAGCATAGTGCGCCGTTTTGTGTTCACCTTCTGCTATATAAATCAGATATAGCATATAAGCGGTAAAGCCGAAACCATACCCCAACTGTTCGATCGCTACACAAATGGCTATAAATATAGGATTGTCCGGAGTGGCGGCAGCCATCCATACATATAATAGATCGGGAATGTTGATGGCTAATGCCATGGGTAATATCCATTTCTTGAATCCGTCACGGGAAACGAGGAAACCACTAATGATTCCACCGAGCAATAAAGCTATGACACCTATCGTACCGTAGATCATTCCGACAGTTGCTGTGGATAAACCCAGTCCACCTTTATCGGTCGTGTCGAGCAGGAAAGGAGAAGCTATTTTGGCTAACTGTGATTCTCCCAACCGATAGGTAAGGAGGAAAAAGAACATGAGACCGAGGTTCTTTTTCTGAAAGAATGTGACAAAGGTCAAAAGGAAATCTCCCAACAACTTACCCGGTGTGAGTCCGGGGCGTTTAATGTCCGAATCAGGATGGGGGAGGATAAGTCGATGATAGATAGTAAGAGCCAGAAATAATCCGGCAAGAAGGTAGAATGTAATACTCCATGCCAGGGGAATATTGTTCTGTGATGTTTCCAGCCATCCTGCCAGCATGACTAGAATTCCCTGCCCGAAAATATTGGCAAGCCGATAGAAAGTATTCCGGATACCAACAAAGAAAGATTGTTCCTTATTATTGAGCCCGAGCATATAGAAACCGTCTGCAGCGATGTCATGCGTAGCGGAACTGAACGCCAGCAGCCAGAAAAAAGCAAGAGTCAACTGTACATAATGGGCAGTCGGAATAAAGAAGGCTATCCCCGCAAATCCGGCAGCGATGAAACCTTGCATGGCAATAATCCAGGCACGCTTCGTTTTCACCAGGTCGACGAATGGACTCCATAGCGGTTTGATAGTCCAGGGAAGATAGAGCCAGGAAGTGTATAAGGCTATTTCCGTATTGGATAATCCCAAACGCTTGTACATGATAACAGCAATCGTCATTACCGCTACGTATGGCAGCCCTTCTGCGAAGTAGAGGGTGGGTATCCAGCTCCAGGGATTTCTTTTTATAGTGGGGGTTGTCATGGTATTATTCTTTTTTATTGATATTGTTTCTCGAGCGTACTGCCGGGGTAATAGTGAGACAGTATTTCTTCATATTTGTAACCTTGCTCTCCCATTACGGCAGCACCAATCTGGCAAAGTCCTACTCCATGCCCCCATCCGGCTCCGGTAAGGATGAATCGTGAAGGGATTTTATCCTCTTTATGTCCTTTTTCCTCATATTCCTTGTCTACTACGAAGGCGGAACTATACAGATGAGAAGTAGATAAGGTACGGCGTATTTCCAGTTCTTTCCCGATAATAAGCGTTCGCAAGGTTCCTACAATTTTCAATCGGACAAGACGTCCGGATGTTCCCCGTTCTATAGGAATTAAATCCAGAATTTGTCCGAAGTCAACTCCCGAACGTTGATGAATCAGTGTTGAAAGCTCCTGTTGCGAATAACTGACTTTCCAACGATAGAAGTCTGCTGTTTCCTGATCGTAGTTGTTTAGTACTTGGCTTAGAATTTTCTTATCCTGCGTATTACAAAAAGCAACAGGTGAGGTACGTATCCATTTATCAGCTTCCGCCTCTATGGTCAAATCGGGAAGTTGTTTTTCAGTCTTGCTATCCCGTTGTCTGATTAGATAAGGATGCTTTACGTTTTCCCAACAATTTTGGAACTCTTCAAAAGCTCCGCCACAACATTTAGAGAAACGGGCATCACAAATCGCTCCTTTATACATCAGCACTTCCCCCCGCGTGGCGGAGACTGCTTCGATGGCTTGTGGTGTTGAGGCTCGTGTAATTCCCTGATAACGCTGGCAATGATCATCGGCACATACATCGAAATTTCTATGTGCTTCATGGTCATACCATTTTATAAATTGAGAGTTGAGAATGGAGAGTTGAGAGTGGGCTGCGCTGTCCGGCTGCAGAGTAACTCTCAACTCTCCATTCTCAACTCTCAACTTATTAAGTAACCAGCTTCGGGAGATGACGGCGTGAGCCTTTAGTAGTTCTAAAGAAGCTGTTGCGCTCATTTCGGATGAAATTACACTGGTAAGATATTCTTCAATGGAAATCACATTGATGGCGGTTAGTTGTTCTCCTTCGATGATAATCTTTAATTCCCCTTTGAATTTCTGGACTTCTTTGCGTTCCCAATGGAAGTTGATTCCGATGGTCACATCTTTCAGTTCAAAGAAAGCATGTGCATTTTGTGGAGGAATGAAGGATAATTCGTCGTACTCTTTCCCTTGCCAATGAATCTTCCCATCCTGATAAATAACTTTCTGTGTTCCGGAAATTTTCGTTCCGACAGAAGAACTAAATTTCACCGGGAAAGAGAATTCAATCTCTTTCCCGGAAAGGATACCGACTGTTATTTGAGGTTGAGTCATAATACAGCTTTAATACGTTCTAGTATTTTTTGCAGTTTTTCTTTGGATATAGATATTTCCCGATAGATATCATATACCTTTTCAGGAGTCAGTTTCTCCATATCCTCTTCACGTACTATAGGGAATATGCCGTTCATTTCAGCTATAGCAGGACTGATGAGAATTTGTTCGTCTCCTTTTGCGTAATAGCAGTCGGGACGATGTTTGCTGCGTAAGAAGATAATACAATTGTAAGGGTGTTCGGCCACTGATTCAAATTCTTCTTCGTAGCGCTCTCTAAAATCCTCTTTGGTGCGTTCCAAACCATACCAGGCAAGAATATTCATCATTGGTTCTTTTCCGTTGTTATTGGCAGCTAAAATGTCGTAAATCAGATGAAAGGTTTTCGACATTGTTTCCTTATTTTTCGCCTGAATCCTGATGAAACTGTACGGGAAATCTTCATAACTAATTCGCACCTTGTCGTTATCTATTAAATCTATGTGATCGTAATATGATCCCTGCATACTTTCCTCTTTACTGCAAGCTTGAAAATGGGCATGATCGGGAGCGGAAGCTCCACATTCCGGTCCATTATACAAAAGGAAGTATTCTCTCATTATGTCGGTGAATTCTATCATATCTTTAAAACGCCCGGCTATGGATTGCGACTTGTGTTCCTTATCTACAATTGTAAAGTGGTGTTTAAATATGGGATAGGGATTAACCAGTATCTGATAATTCCTATAACTGATGAATTCTTGTTCCTGCGGTCGGTTTGTTTGGCAGAGGAAGCAAGGCCGTGAGTGAATGGAGGCAGTATCTGTCTGTGCGGTAGTCGAAAGAATACGTTTCGGATTAAGGAATAGGTTCGCATCTAAATATTGCTTACCAAACCATTTGGATATTTCTTTTGTTCGTGACCGATACTGTTCCAATGCCTGGTAATTCTCTTTGGCTAGTTCCCAAGAAAGAGTTTGCTTTTGGAATAACTGTTCGATTCTTTGCTGAATTTTCTCTAATGTCGTTTCTTGTTGCAGGATGCGCTGTTCCAATTCCCACGTACGAAGTCGGTCTTTATATAGATTATTCTGGTTGATTTTCTCAACAGGCAGTGCAGCATCCGAGTTGCCTTCCCAACGGCGGCAAAGGTAAATCACGTCGTATATTCTGCCTATCTGATAATCGTGTGAAATTTTCAATCCAAGGGCATAATCTTCTCCATAGCTTGTGTTCGGGACTTTGATTTCCCGAAGAATGGGCGTGTAGAATGCACGGGGAGCTCCTAGACCGTTGATACGTAATGCATTATTTCGTCCGTTGTCGGGCGTCCATTCCTTATGATCGATGATGCCGGGGGCAATTTCCTGCATATCAAAGTTAGTCATCATATAAGTGCCGATTACCATTGCACATTTCTGTTTATAGAAAGTATCAATGATGATTTGCAGGCTATGTTCGTCTTTATACACGTCATCGCTATCAAGTTGGACGGCAAACTTTCCGCATTTCTCGTGATGGATACCTATGTTCCAACATCCGCCTATACCGAGGTCATCTCTTTCGGGAATGACGTGAATCAGCCGCTTGTCCGAACTAAGTTCATGGAGAACTTCACTGGTCCCGTCTGTTGAATGATTGTCGATGACAATGACATTGAACGGAAAGGTCGTTTGCTGGTTCAGTGCCGAGCGTACGGCATCTTTGACTGTGCGAATACGGTTGCGTACGGGTATAATGACAGAAGCTTCATATTCAAAAGTGTGAGAAGAAAAGTCTACGGGACGGAAGATAGGATAAAGATATCCGCCAATTTCCTTCAAATGGTTGGTGCATGCCTGTTCCATTTCAATCTGTACCTGACGGTTTTTAGGGTCTACATAATCGAACTGCTTCTCACCGCTTTTCCGCTTGTCACTTTCTACTTCGGTATATAGATATTCGTTGATGTGTACCAGTTTGCTCTTTTGGGATATTTTGAGTCTCAAATCATACAAGCCTGCATATTGATATTCCTCTTCCGTATTTTCTATAACTTCCTTGAATGCGTTGGCATTGAACAGTAAAACCGAGCCGAAATTGAAGTCGTCACGCAGGCTACCGGGTTGGTAATCAATGACCGGAGCTGTTTTTTGCACACCGTCTATCTGTTGGTAATGGTCTGCATATACCATGCCAGCTTGGGTCATTTCCATTACTTGAACCATTCTTTCAAGAGCGAACATGCCTATTTTTAGTGCAGTGTGTTTGGTATAGAGCAAGGTATATGTTTTATCAGAATGTTCTGCAATAGCTCGCATTGCTTGTGTAGACTGCATTTTTTCTACAGAGATGAGTTCGCATCCGGGAATACAGACATTGGTAATTGGCGATGCCAATAAATAAATTTTGTCTACCAGCGTCGATGCACGTAACTCCTTAACTGTTTGCACAGTTTCTTCCAACCGGCTGAAAGGAAGAAAACAGTTGATTGTTGTTTTCATTATTTTACTTTTTGTTTTGTAGTATGAGTTGTGTAAGATGTTTCTTTGTCTTGTCTTTTGATGAACAAACAGAGTCCAAGGAATGTGAACAGGGCATTGATTATCAACAACTCGTAACTAATTTGGTAACCGTTGAGCCATGCTTCCGAATTTCTTTGAAGGATATAGCAAAGAATAGGAGAAGCGATAGCTACCAACGGAATATATTTATCATAAACTTGTTTCTTGGTGAAGATGCCGAAAGCGAACAGTCCTAAGATAGGGCCATACGTATAACTGGCCAATGTGTAAATCGCATCAATCACACTCGTGTTGTTCAGCAGATTGAATACGAAAATGACTGCTCCCATCACAACTGCCATACCGATATGTACATGTTTGCGTATTTGGCTAAGTGCCGCCTCTCCTTTTTTCTGTGCATGTAAAATATCTACAGTAAAGGAAGTGGTCAGTGCCGTCAAGGCAGAACCCGCTGCAGAATAGGCGGAGGCTATCAGTCCGATAATGAATAATATTCCGACTATGCCGGGAAAATAATTTCCGGTAGCAATCATCGGAAACAACTCGTCGCTTTTTTCCGGATTCCCAATGCCTTGCTGTGCTGTAAACGTATATAACAGTACTCCCAGCATCAGAAAAAGCAGAATGACAAAGAACTGTGAGATTCCACTGGTAATCATATTCTTCTGTGAATCCCGGAAATTCTTGCAGCTAAGATTGCGTTGCATCATATCCTGGTCGAGTCCGTTCATAGCAATGACAGTGAACACTCCTGCTAGGAATTGCTTGAAGAAATAGCGTTTGTCATTAACATCGTCGAAGAAGAATGTTTTGGAGAAGTCACTATCTGATATGGTAGTAATCAGGCCGCTAAAGTTGAGGTGCAAGTTGGAGGCTATATAATAGATACATAGTATCACAGAGACTACCAGGCAGAATGTTTTCAATACATCCGTCCATATCAATGATTTCACTCCGCCCCGGAAAGTATAGAGCCATACTATAAATACGGTAAGTATGACATTCAACAGGAAAGGAAGATGGAAAGGCTCGAAGATCAGCAGTTGCAGCGTCAGGCATACCAGAAATAGTCGAACGGCAGCTCCCAGCATCTTTGAGATAAAGAAGAACCATGCTCCTGTTTTATAGGATGAAGCTCCGAATCTGTTCTCCAAATATTCATAGATAGAAACCAGATTCATCCGATAGAACAGTGGAACAAGCACAAAGGCGATAATAAACTGTCCGACTATAAAGCCGAGTACCATTTGCAGATAAGAGAAACTGCTAGCTTGTACCATGCCCGGAACAGATACAAAAGTAACTCCCGAAATGGTGGAACCAATCATGGCAAAGGCAACAACATACCATGCCGATTTACGGTTTCCTACGAAGAACCCTTCATTGTCAGCTTTGCGTCCTGCTATATAAGAGATAGTGAACAGGATTATAAAGTATGCCACAATAGTGATAGATATAACGGCTGGACTCATATCTGCTATTTAAATTCGTTTGAGGATGAATGATTCGAATAAGTTTATCTTTGTCTACAAAAGTAGGGAATTTATCATAGATATGTATACTCTTACCTATTTTTTATTCCCGGTGTGCCTCCGGTCGCGTGTTTGGACGAACGCCAGTTTTTGTTGAGCGAGGACAACTCCGGAGATTTCTTTTCAAGCGAAATGCCGGTTGTCTTTTTGTTGTCAGAATCGTGCATCTCATCTCTAAAACGGCAAGTATCAAAAGTTTGTCCTTTCTCCGGCTTCTCGCTACAGGAGAGTGCCAGATAGCCTCCGTCGTTATTAAGAGTCGGGAATTTGGGTATTTCTATCAGGTTCTCTCCATTTACTTTATGTTTCCGAATGACCTTGCTGGTGTATTTGCTGAAGCAAAGATAACCTTTGGATGGAATGGTGATGGGAGTGGAGGAACTCTCGTTACAAAGAGTGGTAGTACTGTATACTGTGCCACTTTCATACATTTTGTATAGATAGAGAGTTGGCAGAGTAATAGTCTTTTCACCCGGATTATAAATTTCTACATATTCTGCACCGTCAGTAGCATTATCATACATTATTTCGTTGAAAAGAAGCATACCTCTCACATCTTCCGGTAATTCGGGAGTGTCGGGATTGTCCGGTAGAACCGTATCGGGGGTATCGGGTGTTTCGTCGGGTGATGTGTTCGTTTCTACGTCATTAGACAACTGTATGTGATGGAACGTGAATCCTTTACAACGGGTTTTGGTGTAAATGCAGTATATACCGCAGTAGCGGGAAGTCTGTATATCGGTATCTTTTATCTGTTTTTCTTTTACGTATTCATTCTCGGATTCAAGCCGTGTCCAAAAAGTCCAGTAACCGTTATTGTCACGTTCTACTTTTATATATAGTTTCGGTGATGAGTCGCCTTTCATCAGTTCTCTTCCCGAAGCCAGTAGTTTAGACTGCTCTCCGTTTTGACGATAAAGAGCTACATTGTCTTTTGCTCCTCCAATCTGAATATAATAGCCGTTTAAATTACCGGAAAGAATGTTTGAGGAAGAAGTCAGATAAAATCGTGCATAATTGTTGGCGGAGGGGTTGAAGGTGAGGTGAACTCCAAATTCCCAACGGGTATTTTTTATAGAGGTAGAAGGAATGGTGACATAAGCTGTTCCGGCGTCTTCCTGTGGATCATTCAGATGGATTCCTTCTTTAGAGTTGATGGTGAATTTGTCCATCTCTCCTTCCCAGGGAAGTTCGGGTGTGATAGTGTCTCCTCCTCCTAATTCTCCCTTTTTTTCGTCATCAGCAGGGAGCGAACAATTATAGAACAATATGATGAAGATACTTAGGAAAGCAAATGCTTGGTAAACTTTCATACGGTTTTTAGTTTGAGTTATTTCGTTTTACCGTATTTGTTTGAGTATAATGCAGAAGCAATTGCGGTTTAAATAGTTGAATGAGTCGGCAAAGGTAAACCTTTTTGCTGGAAAAAACATACTTATTGAAGAAATAATTGTAAATCCTTTTGTTTTCTCTAAATGCGTGGAAAGGAAACAGTGAGGGGTTATCAAAAGTCAATAAATTAAATGTGACTTTTGATAACCCCTCACCCATGTTACATTCAATTATTGAAACATTATTCGAAGCGTGGCATTACATATTTATCTGTGTAAGATGTGAACGTAATACCTGGCATGGAATGAACGTTCGATTCGTTCTCCAGCTTCTTTATCAGCGAATAATCGTTGGCATCCAATGCGTAATAGTTATCTGAAGCCGGAGTTGTCACGCGGACTGTCCAGTCGAACATATTACCGATGATGGTGAGCGCATCCGTTTCCGGATCAAATGCCGGGATTCCTGTTTTAACGATTTCATACGTCCGGTTCTGCAACACATAGAAAGCCTTGTTGACATCGGTCATAAAAGCAAGCGTCTTTTTGTTTCTGAACTCGGTCAGATACAGATGTTCTAATGTCAGGCCTTCAGGCAAGGTGATGGCACGGACATACGGGCGTCCTTTCACCTGTTTCAGATGAAACAGACGACGGTCGGCATCCAACAGAAGATAACCTTCGTCATACTCCTTTTTCACCGTCGGATTTCCTACGATTTCCGTTGCCGGAAAACGAAAATCCTTCTTAGTCATAGCTTCGGTAAACTGAAGGCTTTTGTCTTCCTTCACGCTGTTGGTAGCCATGTCGATAAATTCGATCCCTTTGGAGGTGATACGGAATACGTCATCCGGCATTTTCAGGTCCACACGTCCTGACATAGATTCCATCAGTGGGTAAAGCCCGATAGAAGGTGCGTTTATATCCGAAGGCACACTGCGGAAGTTGAAGTTTTCTGTCTGCACCATTTTAGGAGTCATTGCGATTCCTTGAATGGTATCCGGAAAACGCTCATCAGACATCAACTGACGGAAATAAAACATAGGCAGGATGCTGTCGAAAGCAGCTTCCGAATAAATGTTTCCTGCAAGGTCGCGGCGCACGGTTCCTTTCCCTTCTTCTTGTCCCATCTGGGCGAAATCGCCAATTACGAAACTATACAGGGTAAAGGGAGTCTTTTCTGGCTTTACGACAAAGAAATTGTAGCACCAGGGCAACTGCCAAAGAAGCAGAAAAGCGATGGTTACATATAATAGTATGGTACTGAAACGTCTCATTTCTCAATCTTTTAATTTTTAATCTTTAATTTTTTTATTGGTTAATCCTGTTTTCCGGCCTTGAACCGTACGATAGAGAGCCACGAGAAAGAGGCTGTCAACAAAGTATAGACCACTAAATAAGGGAGAAACTTGTTGTATGCTTCCGGCATAGGCGACAGGAAGAAGATTCGGAGTAACAATACTGCGATAATGAGATTCAGGATACGGCGTTTCCATGCCGGTTCGAGGCAAATCCATGCGACGAGCAGATAGCCGGAGATGCCGGCGAGATACCACGTTAAAGCGGTAAGCAGTATGTGGTTTTTGAGCTCGTGGGCAAGGATTCCGTTCAGATAGATCTCCATCAACAGGAAATTGGAAGCGAAGCAGACAAGAAGCAGTATGAGTCCGGAGAGTAACATATTGCCCGTCATTTTCAGTTCCGGATAAGGCAGATGGAGGGTCAGTTTCAAACATTTGCGTTGCATCTCGGGGACAAATTGCACGATTGCCATCAGGATTCCGGCAATCAGAGGAATATATTGCAACATATCAATGAAGATGACATCCCGTTGCAGCATGACTTCCCATACATGGGCAGCCCCTTTCATTTCTACCACCCGGTTGATACGGAGCATACAGTAGCCTGTAAAACCAAGTGTGGCGAGCACGGCAAGCAGAAAATACCACCGTGTCTTTATCCATTCTTTATAAAATATAGCGTACATTCTTGAGGATTTATGATTTATGAATGATGATTTATGGGTTACGAGTTGCCAACTCTTATTCTTAATTTAATCAGTATTTCCCGGTGAGGCCGATAAAGGCATCTTCCAAATTGACTTGCTCACAGTGCAAGTCTGTATAGGGCACTGACATTGATTTCAGTTTGGCTTCTGTTTCTGCCGGTTGCAGGAAGGAGAAAGTCTCCAACTGGTTCCGCATGATGGAAGGATGGTAGAAATCATCCGATGCAGGAAGCTCGTAACCTTCGGGAATGGTGAAGGTGTAGCGGCGTCCTTTTTCCAGTAATTCGGCGATTGGTTTCTGAATCAGTATCTTTCCGTAGTCCATAATAATGCAGTCGTCAACGAGACGCTCCATATCCTGAATGATATGCGAGGTCAGAAAGACGGTTTTACCTTCCGAACGGGCATAGTCGCGGAGATAGTCCACAAACAGGCGGCGGTAGCCGGGATCGAGTCCGAGCGAGAAGTCGTCCAGTACCAGAAGTTCCGGGTTTTGTGCGAGAATCAGTCCGAGAGCTACTTGAGAGCGCTGTCCGCAGGACATACGTGAGATGCGCTGTCCGGTAGCTACTTTCAATTTATTCATCAGTTCGTAGTACGCTTCTTTTTTCCACTGGCCGGGGTAGAAGGCTGCGTAGAATTTTTCTATTTCGGTGATGGTCATGAATTGGTATTGCACATGACCTTCGATGAGCAGTCCGATATGGCGGCGCAGAGCCGGTGCCATGGTCTGTATCTCCTGTCCGAAGATGCGACATTCTCCCGAACGGGGTTTCAGGTAACCGCTCAAGATATTGATAGTGGTGGTTTTGCCCGTACCGTTCTTTCCCAATAGTCCCAGGATACGTCCTTTGGGCACTGTGAAACTAAGGTTTTCGTAAATCAACCGTTTACCGTAGTAGTGCGTCAGGTTGTTACATTCGATAATTTGTTCCATTTGATTTTATCTGTTATTTCGATTCAAAAGAAGAAAAGGAAAAGAATGGGAATCAAGATTCCGACTATTAGTTCTATTCCTCCTCTGCCGATAATGCCCTTGTTCCCTTTCAGCATGATAATGCCGGAAAGAGTAATGATAATAAGGGCGATAGCGAAAATATCCGCGAAGTAAGTCCACCATTGTCCCGGATTGTAATGTAAACGGGACATCGCTCCGATAAGCGGGCGACGGGTGACGGATTCATATACCGCTTCTCCTGTCTTCACGTTTACCAGAAGGCTGGAACCGCCTTTCAGGAAGACTTTCATTACGTCCGTTTTCGGGAAGTAGTATTTGGTATAGTTGCCGGTTTCTCCCAAAGGTTCCAGTAGAGTAAGTACTTTCTCTTTACTCATTCCTGCTTTGTCCGGTAGCTTTTCCGCTATTTTATATTCTTTCCGTGTGATGGAGAAGTTCGGATTAATCGTGTCACGGTGATTCATTACAATTCCGGAAATGGCATATATCAATACCATTCCGGAAAAGAAAAATGACAGGTCACGGTGTATGAGCCGGCTCCATTTACGAACAGTACTACTCCACTTCATACGAGTTGGCTTCCATAAAATAGAAAGATAAATACTCTTTTCCTGTTTCTGCTTTGCGGTCGGCTATTTTTGCGCGGAAGTCTGCGATGCGGGCTTCGGGACTGTTGGCTGTTTCGCCGCGTGCTTTCTTTTCAGAATCGCATCCGGCTTCACCGGTTCCGTGTTTTTCGGCAGCTTGTGCTTTGAGTTGTGCTTCCCAGTTTTGGAGGTAGGCTTCGTCGATGCGTTGTTCTTTCAATGTTCCGGTAACACGGACAATAGAGTTCACACATTTAGGATCGAAGGCTCCCAATGTTCCGGCTTCTACACGGATCACTTGGGTATCGTCACTGCCCATCAGGAAGATTTTCTTTGCACCATGTTTGCAGGTATGTGTGCAAACGCCTTCAATGGTTACTTCTTGTCCTGCAAGGTTTTCGGCATTGGCAAGGAGAGAATCAATTTCCAAAGCGGAAGATGCAGACTGTTCTGTAGTCGCTTCTGATGCGCTTTTCTGTTGTTTGTTACCACATGAAGTTCCGATAAAAGTCATTGCCATAAGGGCAATTGCGATTGTTAGCTTTTTTGTTTTCATTGTTATTGCTTCGTTTTTATATAGTTTGTAATCTGTTTTTCGTTTGTTTATAGCTTTTAATAGTTCGCCTTACGGGCGGGGAGTTTCAACCATGCTTGAAACAAATACTACTCCTTTAGTTGGCAGCTTGATCCCTTACGCAACGGAGTTGCATACCGGCTTTAATGCTGACATAAGATAATGATAATCTGCCTTCCGAATACTTTGCATTGATTGTACTCATTAATCCAAAGAACTGTATATTGGTAAGTAGTCCGCTGGTGCTATTGTATACGGGCTTGAAGGCAGTCGAAGTCATAAGATAATTCATTGCCGGTTTTCCGTGCCATGCAGTTTGAATATTGGCATCTTCTGCTATTGCCGTTTTTTGATAGCTGCCGGCACCTGTAAGGCTTGTTGCCATACGAACGCCGGAGAATTGGTAATTGAATCCTGCATTATTCAGTGATGATATTTTGGCGCCGTCATAAACTGCATCATAGAAAAGAGCTTTATCACCATCAGCCGGTACCTTGCCGTCGACATCATTCGTTGTTTTTCCTACCAGATTAAAGTATTCCAGACGTGTTGGTATGTGCCAACCTTTCGGACAAATACCTTGCGCTCCTTCAAAAGAGTTCAGATTGCTTTCAGTAATTTCCTTACCGCCCAGTGCAACTTGGAAATCATATAGATAACCTAATTCTTTGATAGCACTTTCCTCTGTTGTGGCTACGGTTGCACCGTCAGCTTTGATTTCATACGGGTACCAAACATGACTATCAGCAGTAGGATCGGTAGAAGGAGTATATCCTTTCGGAAGATAAATAAGCGGTTCAGCCATCCACGTAGTACCGTTCGCCAAAGTTACCGTGTTATATTTTACATTATCGTATAAGAAATAGTTCTCATTGAGATGTTCTTCGAAAGGAATCTCATTGTCTGCTCCGATTTCACCTTCATCTGTCCAGTTTTCGATGTCACCGATAAGTTTAACCTCTATATCGTCAGGCAATACACGGATGTTTACGCTGTATTGTCCTCCTTGCGCTAAAGTAGTAGATGTGAGTTTCTGCGACAAGGTCTTGCCATCAGAAGTTGCTACTTCGAGCGTCAAAGCTACCGTTTGGGGAACGATGAGGGCGCGGTAAGTTTTGTTCGTTTCAACAACCTGTGCCGTAATGTTTGTAGCTGCGACATTCGCGTCAGCAGTAACTGTAAGGGCAGCCAGATCAAGAGTTGCAGTCGGGATAGAGCCTTTCAATGCAATGGATGTTATGTTGGCTTCTACTTCCTTTGTTACATTAATGACCAGTTTGGTAAGCAGATGCTTAAAGTTCATTGTTATAGTATTTACAGTAGGAAGTACATCTTTATTGCTTGCTGCCATAAGGTCTGATGCCCCATATCCGGTGGTCTGATCGGCTTCTACAGAAAAAGAAGTAGGAGTATTACCTTCTCTATAAGGATAGTATGCTACTATCTGCGATTTGTCATTTCCTTCCGGGTACCAAAGCAGGTCACCTGCAAATACTCCGTCATTGAATGTCATTAGTTTATTTTCCGCATATACGAAGTCACCGTTTTGGATGATTGTAACGCCAATTTTATCTCCGGTTTCAAAGTTAACTTCGGTAGCGCGTGTGATAACAGGCGAGATAGTAATACGACTGTCTGAAGGAGTCGTCGTTTCGTTCTCTTCCTGTTGGCAAGATACCAAAAGTGCTGCTGCGAAGATAAATGTTAAACTCTTTTTCATTGCTTAATAATTTAGTTTATATATATATTCATTGTTTTCAAAAAGCATATCCCGGTTCTCAAAAAGTATATCCTAACTTGATAGTCTCATTCCAACGGCTCGAACCATCTATATAGTGAAGGTTGAAACCGCGTGTATAACTTCCCTGTACTTCAGCATAGATCCCATGGTTGAAATGATAGCGTAAACCGAGACGAAGCGTTGCTTGTGGAGCAGTAGCATATTCATTCTGCAGATTATAATAATCTGTCAGGCGATAAGGAGGATCACCCGGCTCCGTATCTGTTGTAATGACTCTGCTTTTCTCAGTAGAGTTTCCTATGGCAAAGGAAGCGGCTGCCTTTAAGTCAAATTTCCCTATATGAAACACGCTGGATACATACGTCTGCGTACAAAGCATCTTTTCCGACGCTACATACGGATACATCTGGGTAGTCAGTCGTTTGAAAGTTGAAATATGTGTTCCCAAACGAACTTCTGTACGAGGACTTATAAATTCATATTCGGGATGGACCGAGAAAGCATCTCTTTCGAAAATGCGGTTGGAGCCGTTGATATAAGTCGTCGTTATTCCGTTAACAGTCTCCTTATTAATCACATTCTCGTTGTTGACCAAATGTGACCATTGCAGGTTCAATCGTAGAAAATGCTCTTTCTTTCCCTGTTTGAAATGATAACTCAAATGAGAGGCAATCCGGTGAGTGGGGAATTTGAACCAGATAGCATCTCTTTCACCGGCAGACCCCGAAGAATAGGTATATTCGATATCTCCATAAAATCTCTTCCATTGAAGTTGCAGTGCTCCCCCGTTAGACAGTTCTTTGATCGGAAAGCCGTTGATTCCCGATTCGCTTAGATGAATCCCGCTGCCGTCCCATGCTTCATAAGCTCCATACATCAGTCCTTTGTCCAAGAAGGCGTTGTAGGAGTTTTCGGTAGTCCCGATTACTTCCGCCTTGACCGATTCGCTGTTTTTGCTGAACATATAAGAAAAACCGATGGCTAGATCGCCCGAGTGATACATCACACTGGGGGCTACTTTCAAATCCAGCCGGTAATTGGTATGTCGCAAGTCTTTCCGTTTGGAATAGTTGGAGGCGGCAAAGTCAATCTTTCCTCCCAATCGCCAGTTAGGTGCAATATCTGATGCAATACCGCCCATAAAAGCGTATCGTTGCAGGTCTTTGCGTCCGGGAGTGAACTCTAGAATGTCTACCGGATAAAATCCCGGCTGGATAAACATGGAACCACTCATGTCCTTACCGGAAGTATGATCGAATGAGAAAGAACCAGTCAGCGAATACCCTTTCAGATGAGTGATAGACTTGGCTATTGCTCCGGCATTCCATGATTTCTCCGCTTCGTAAGAGTGGTGGAAATCACCATGGTTATTCTTACCATACAGTTCGGCATAGGAAGAAGAGATGCTATCCATCCTGATACCTGTAACATTTTTTCCGGTATTCCAGGAATTACGCCGTTCTATAATGTCGTAAGTCTGTGCCGAAACACCGTACACTATACATAGTAACCAAAGACCTGTTATATATATTTTTTTCATCTCACTCATGCAAAGATTGTTTTTCTCTTTCATAAAAATCGGTAGAAGAGTTGTTGGTGTCCATCAATACTTCATAACCTGCTTCCTGCGTAGCTTCTTCGTCCACATGTCGATATAAGCTGCGTCCGTTGTATGTCGCACTTTGAGTGACATATCCTGCGTCGATGGAAGGAGATATACGTTTCTTGTTGTTGGAGGAACCACCGTAGTACACTTCCGCTCCATCAATCACCCAGTCGAGCGGAACTGCTATCACCCGGTCGGTGGTACTTCCCGGTTTTTGTATCACACTTCCCTCTTTTAGAACAAAGTCCTGTATCGTGGTATCCTTAGCTTTAAAGATAACCGTAGCAGGAGAAAAGATAGAGAACGAGTAAGCATTCGCCTGTCCGGTTTTCAATACCACGTTCAGATAATGATCCGGTGTGATTTGATCCCCCGGAGCCGGATGATACTGTGTATTCGGAAAATAAACGTTATTGTAGCAGACAAAGTATCCCGGTTTGTTCAGATTGACAGATTGCGGGTATTGCGCTGCATGGTCAACTGCCCCATTGATGGCAATCACTGCATCTTCTCCCGGTTGAAGCGGGAAAGTCTTGCCGGTACCGCCAAACTGCCAGATGCACTGAACGATGGGAGCAAAATCCCGGAAGATGGTTGCTCCGGTTATTTCATCCTGCGTTACCCAGACATTGGTAGCTTGGGAATTGTAAGGATCAAGCGCTCCGAAACATAAACTATCGAGATATTGCACTTCCGAATCGTTATTATGCAGGATTATATATTTGTCGGACTGGTAGTTTCCCTCCAGCGGCAACTTTGTACATCCTCCGCAATAAATCTCCTTAATAATAATAGCCCCGGCTCTGGAATGGATGAGCGGGAGGTTGAACGCCATGTTTCCGCTGGTCAGTTTCACATTATCGGCCAGTCCGTTGAAAATATCCTGTCCGTCCTTGTCGCTGACCTGCACGCGATATATACCTTTAGTCAGAGAGAATTGCGCCACTCCGTTCTTGTCGGTTTTAGCCTTGTAAGAATTTCCACGATCGACATCTTCAATCTTTACGGTCACTCCTTCCCGGAGATATTCCGAGTATCCATCCGGGTATACGGCAGTCACTTGCAGGCTGTGCAACTGATCGTCGTACGGATTCTCTTTATCAAGATCCGTGCATCCTGCAAAGATCCCGGTCACTGTTAGTAATAATATGTAGATAGACTGCTTCATATCTTTAAAATTTAATACGGCAAGTAAGTCCATAATAGAAATCCGGGGTAAAGAGCGCGCTCACACCGGTTGCATGAGATTTTACATACGGCCGTGAATTGGTGAAATTGATAGCGTTGAGAGAAAGAGACACATGGTCGCCAATCTCTTTGGTTATGTTGATATTGGCGGAGAAATAAGGATCATATCCATCCGCTGCAAATGTGTAGGCATTGCCCGATTTGCGTATCAGATAAGAGAATTCCGGATTCTCGGCTTCGGCTGACGTGAAAGGATGCATCTCATTGTTCAGGTCGAGATATGCCACCGGCCAGATAGCCGTATAAGAGTCACCGTTATAAATGCTTCCACCCGTTTGGGCATTGCTGCTTTCACTTACGTTGAACGCGTATTCTTTTCCCTTATATTCGGAGATATTCTGCGAACGCTTCACAAGCGAAGCCTCCAGTCTGCATGAAATAATCAGTCTGGCTTTCGGAATACGGGTGATGGCTGTGATATTGGCATCCAATGAGTGGGTACGTTTACCGTTGGCAGTCGTCGATAAGTTGTCGCCATTGGCATAGATACCTACATATTGGTAGGAGCGGTTGGCAAGACTGGTGTGCGACCATCCGTTCTGATAATAATAGGACAAAGAATTGTCGATATATTTAGTATAAGCATAGGAGGCATCTAACCGGAATTGCGTACGGATAGGAGTTATTTCCGGGAAATCAACAATCATTTCCGCTCCACGGCGAATGACGTCCATTCCATTATCGGGAGAGGTTGACTTGACAAAAGTCTGGTCGGTCACCTTTACATCCATAGGAGTCCAGTAGCTCGATGCATTGTCACGTATGTACACCATTCCCGTCTGATTATCCACATTGATTTGCGGATTAGTCGGCATAGTGAATCCCTCCGGTAATTGGAGAACATCGTAAGAGAACGGGTTATAGGAACTCGTGTATTTATACGGTAACTTGGTACGGTTGAAATAACCGACTAGCGAAATCCTGGTCCGGGCTATATGGACGTCAATGCCCAATTCCGAATTCTGATTCCGTTGCCAGCGTAGATTCTCATTGTGCAGTAATGTGTAGGGCTGGCTGTAATAGATATAAGATGATTCATTGTTATTATAGGAAAAACCGAATGTCTGTATGTCCCGGTATTCCTGTTTGAGGTACAAGGTATAGAAAGAGGGAAGCTTTTCAGTGATTCCCCAACCGCCACGGATAGCGATATGTTCGTTCAACTGCCATCTGGCATTGAAACGTGGTGAAAGAGTATTCAGGTTTTTATAGTTCGTTCCCTTGATAAACAAATGTTCCCAACGCACTCCCGCCATCAGTCTAAGCAGGGTGTTTCCCACTGGTAACGACAGACTTTCTTCGGCATAAAGCGAAACGTTATGCATATATGGATAAGCGGTGTAAGGGCGGGGGCGATAACCGTTCGGAGCCAGTGAAGGGTCTTTGTAATATTCTCCTTCACCCACATTCCCTGTTGCTTTCCACTGAACACCCGCTTTCAGGTTGCTGTTTACAGTCTTGAACCGTCTGTTCCATTCATACTTTAACGATGCGGCATAATCCAGTTCTTTGGAGTCGATGATCTGATCTGCGAAGTAGGTATATGGCAGTTTGCTTGCCATAAAATATCCTTCTTGCGTGGCATGAACAGCCGGCTGTTCCGATGCATACGAATAGAAAGTATGTGCATGGGAGTTATTGTCATTGTAGTATACCGATGCGTCGAACTTGAGGTTGGTGACCCACGATTTATTGAGCAGCCAGGCCAGTGAAGTGTTTGCCCGGAATACGTTATCCCTCACTTTGTTGTATTCTCCCGAATAGGCATCCGGGTCATCTTTGGTATTCATTCCTCCGATATTACCTGTAACACCGATATCGAATCTGAACACTTTGCTGAAAGTGTTGCTATATCCGGCAGAGAATCCCCTTCTTGTATAAGACGAATAGGGAGATACCAACTTTTGGGTAGCCTTTGTCCATTCTCCGTTTATGTTGATAACGCCTTTGTCGTTTCCTAAATCCAATCCTTTGGAGAAGGAAACCTGTTCGGTGCGGGGATTGATGGACAATAATATGTTCCAGGGTGTTTTCCCTTTCCGGGTGTGAATCTTGACCATTCCGCTATTCAAATCCCCGTATTCAGCCGAAGGTACTCCGGTGATGACTTCAACCGATTCAATATCCGCCACGGTGATATTACGGGTATCTGCTCCGTTCATATTTCCAAATGAGCCATTATTGCCAATACGTACCCCATCCACTTCAACGGCTGTCCCAAAGGCTGCATTACCGACTGTCGACCCTCCGTCGCGTAATGAGAAGATATTATTAGTGGTAAGATCCGGCACTTTTGTCTTTCCTCCCGGAAGAAGAGCGGAGATATCGCTCACGTTGGATACCTGCAAATGTTCCAGCGCATTATTACCGATAGTGAGCGTAGTGTTTAACTCATTCTTGGGCGCTTGTGCAGTAACGACTACATCATCCAGTGCAAGCGTGTTTTCTTTGAGTTCTATATGTAGGTTTTTGATATTACTGTGCACATTTACCGGAATTGTTGCCGGTACATAACCCAGAAAAGAAACTTCCAGATTATATTTTCCCTCCTGCACTCCTTGTATCGTGAATTCGCCTTTCTGATTGGATACAGCCCATAAATAGGTGCCTTTAATGAGAATGGAAGCACCGGGCAAGGGGGAATTCGTTTTGGGCTCGGTCACACGTCCCGAGATTGTATAGATGTTTGAATTAGCTGCGGCCTCAAATAAATTGAAAAATAGCAGCCCCCAGAATGCTATGTTAAAAAGACAATATTTCATAGATAAGTTTTGTGCAAAATTCGATAAAAACCAAGTTTATATCAATCACTATAAATAGTTATTTTCACAAATCTTAATACCTGCAACTGGGGATCTTTTACCTAATAATGGGTACCTTTTCTTTAATAGGTAATTTAGAAAATAAAAAAACGGCTTGCATTGCGATCACTATCACATTGCAAGCCGGTTGATTTATTGGGCTTATCTGTCATTGACCGGATATTATATCCAGTCTATTGTATTAGATATTTTTTACTTTAATCAGATATTCGGCAATCTGAACAGCATTCAGGGCAGCGCCTTTCTTGATCTGGTCACCTACAATCCAGAAAGTCAATCCGTTTTCGTTTGTCAGGTCTTTGCGGATACGGCCTACGTATACCGGATCTTTACCTGCCAGGAACAGCGGCATCGGGTATTCTTTTTCTGCCGGATTGTCCTGAAGAACCAGCCCTTCACCGTTAGCGAATGCTTCACGAGCTTCTTCTACGGAAATCGGACGTTCTGTTTCTATCCAGATACTTTCAGAGTGAGCGCGTAATGCAGGAACACGTACACAAGTTGCACTAACCTTTACGTCAGAATGCATGATCTTACGTGTTTCATTGTACATTTTCATTTCCTCTTTCGTATAACCGTTTTCTGTGAATACGTCAATCTGCGGAATCAGGTTGAAAGCCAACTGATAGGCAAACTTCTCTACAGTCACAGGCTCGTTTGCCAATACCTGGCGATATTGTTCGTACAATTCGTCCATAGCAGCAGCACCCGCACCACTTGCTGCTTGATAGGTAGACACGTGCACGGTTTTTATATGAGAAAGCTTTTCGATGGCTTTCAGTGCAACTACCATCTGGATAGTCGTACAATTCGGGTTGGCAATAACGCCACGCGGACGTTCCAATGCATCTTCGGCATTTACTTCAGGCACAACCAAAGGTACATCGGCATCCATACGGAATGCGCTGGAGTTGTCGATCATCACAGCACCATACTTGGTGATTATTTTTTCGAATTCCTTGGATGTTCCTGCACCGGCAGAAGTGAAAGCAATGTCTACCCCTTTAAAGTCATCGTTGTGTTGTAAGAGTTTCACCTCGATCTGTTTACCGCGGAAAGTGTAAGTTGTTCCGGCACTACGTTTAGAACCGAACAAAACTAACTCGTCCATCGGGAAGTTTCTCTCATCGAGCACGCGCAGGAATTCTTGTCCTACGGCTCCGCTTACGCCAACAATAGCTACTTTCATCTTTTTCTTTTGTTAAATTGTGAATATTGAATTTCTTTCCTGTCGAATAGAAAAGATTTGGCTGCAAAATTATAACAATTTAGCATATAAACATCGCTTTTGAGAGAAATATTTCAGTTTTTCGGTGGATTTCTTTAACCTTACGCGTATAATCAAGTGTGGTTGTTGGACGGAGTGTTATGTAGCGTTGTCGATGTCGGCAAGCACACGGCGGAGATCAGTCAGTAAGGGGGCGAGTTCTTCGCGGGTAATGTCAAATACCAGTTCTGTATCTACCGAAAGATACTCATGCGAGATAATATTACGCATTCCGATGATTTGCTTCCATGGGGTCGACGGGTAACGAGCAAAAAGGTTACCAGCAGTAAGTTCATCCACTTGGCGAATTGTTTCACCGATTGTTTGCAGACACATGCAGGTGGAGTTGAAAAGCACCATGCCGCTCATATTGGTGAGGAAGTCATGATAAGTTTTAACGTCAGCCGTAGTTTCAAGAACAAATACAGTCTGACGTTCCACAAAGCGGAGCATATCCGCTATTTGTTCATTAGATATAGATCGCATCGCGTTCAATATTTTGCCGGAACAACTGACGCATATTCTCGTGCAGGGTTAATAAATCTACCTTAATATGAAAAAGATGTTCAAGTTCCTCCTTGATAGCCATATAGGTGCGGAAGGTGGTTTTGTGCAACTTCACACAGATGTCAATATCGCTATCTTCTCGCTGTTCGCCCCGTGCGGCGGAGCCGAAAAGAGCAAGTTGCTCAATACCGTACTTCTCACCAGCAACACTCTTAAATTGGCGTAGCAATTCCAGAATTTCATCAGTTGTCTTCATAGGGCAATTCTCCTTTCATAGATTACTTTCTGCAAAGTTACAAAATTTCATAGAGAATAACAACGCTTTGAGGGCAATAGTTTTCATTTCTAGTATGTCAAAGAGCGATGTGGGATATTTTCCCGCTTGTTATTCTATTATTATCTTTTTCTTGTTTTTTTACGCAACGGAGAATACGATTGGTAATATATACACTCGTTGTATTCCTGTGAAGGACCTGTATAAAGATAATACGGAAAGTTGCAAGTGGTTAATTCAGTAATTTACTACTTAACTACTTACTACTTGACTACTGAATAATACGTCTGGACATTCATTGTGATTCTGCAAACTTTTTTGTTCCTTTGCATTGAATTCCTAAAGCCACAGCCTATGAACCTGTTTGATTTTAATTTAACCTTACCGATTACCGACCCGACTTGGGTATTCTTTTTGGTATTGATTATCATTCTCTTTGCTCCGATGATCCTCGGACGTCTTCATATACCTCATATTATAGGCATGATTCTGGCGGGTGTATTGATTGGCGAACACGGCTTTCATGTGCTCGACCGTGACAGCAGTTTCGAACTCTTCGGCAAAGTGGGATTATATTATATCATGTTTCTTGCCGGACTCGAAATGGATATGGAGGACTTTAAGAAAAACCGGACGAAAAGTGTTGTGTTCGGCTGGCTCACCTTTCTGATTCCGATGGCGTTGGGAATATGGAGTAGTATGAGTATGCTGGGTTATGGCTTTCTCACGGCGGTGTTATTGGCAAGTATGTACGCTTCCCATACTTTAATAGCCTATCCTATTATTAGCCGTTATGGATTGTCGCGTTTGCGCAGCGTCAATATAACCATTGGGGGGACGGCTGTCACCGTCACCCTTGCTTTGATTATTCTTGCCGTCATAGGTGGTATGTTTAAAGGCACTGTTGATGGTTGGTTCTGGGTATTTCTTGTGGCAAAAGTGGCTTTTCTCGGATTCCTGATTGTATTCTTCTTTCCCCGTATCGGGCGTTGGTTCTTCCGGAAGTATGATGACAGCGTGATGCAGTTTGTGTTTGTGCTGGCAATGGTCTTCCTCGGAGGAGGATTGATGGAATTCGTGGGAATGGAAGGAATTTTAGGTGCTTTTCTGGCAGGCTTGGTGTTGAATCGTTTGATTCCTCATGTATCTCCTTTGATGAACCGCCTGGAGTTTGTGGGAAATGCCTTGTTTATTCCTTATTTCCTGATTGGCGTCGGGATGATTATTGATGTAAGGAGCCTGTTTACCGGAGGTGAAGCATTGAAGGTGGCTATTGTAATGACAGTAGTGGCGACTTTTAGTAAATGGTTGGCTGCTTGGATCACGCAGAAGATATACCGGATGCAGTCGAATGAGCGGAGCATGATATTTGGCTTGAGTAATGCGCAGGCTGCGGCTACACTGGCAGCAGTACTGATCGGCCACGAAATTATTATGGAGAATGGAGAACGCTTGTTGAATGATGATGTATTGAACGGTACGGTAGTGATGATACTGTTCACTTGTGTCATCAGTTCTTTGGTGACCGAACGTTCGGCCCGCCGTTTCGCTCTGGATGAAAATGTGCAAGCGGAAGAAGAAGCTAAACAGATAAATAAGGAACAGATCCTGATTCCGGTCGCTAATCCGGAGACGATTGAAGATTTGGTTAATCTGGCTTTGGTGATAAAGGATGCCAAGCAAAAGAATGCATTGGTGGCATTGAATGTGATTAATGACAATAACAGTTCGGAGAAAAAAGAGCAGCAGGGCAAACGGAATTTGGAGAAGGCTGCCATGATTGCTGCTGCTGCCGATGTGCCTGTCACGATGGTGAGCCGTTATGATTTGAATATTGCTTCGGGGATTATCCATACGATTAAAGAATATGAAGCTACGGATATTGTGATCGGTCTGCACCGGAAGGCCAATATTGTCGACTCTTTCTTCGGACATCTGGCTGAAAGTCTATTGAAAGGTACGCATCGTGAAGTGATGATTGCCAAATTCCTGATGCCGGTTAACACCCTGCGCCGAATTAATATTGCTGTTCCGCCAAAGGCTGAATATGAATCGGGTTTCTCAAAGTGGGTGGAACATTTCTGCCGTATGGGAAGCATCCTCGGCTGTCGGGTGCATTTCTTTGCCAATGAACGTACATTGATGCGCCTTCAGCAACTGGTGAAGAAGAGACATGCGGGTACTCCGACAGAATTTTCCATCCTGGAAGAGTGGGAAGATCTCCTGTTATTGACAGGACAGGTGAATTATGACCACTTGCTGGTGGTTGTTTCTGCCCGTCGCGGGTCTATCTCTTACGATACCTCTTTTGAACGTCTGCCGGCGCAACTGGGAAAATATTTCTCTAATAATAGTTTGATTATCATCTATCCCGATCAGTTTGGAGAACCGCAGGAAATTGTGTCATTCTCTGATCCGCGTGGACATAATGAGTCTCAACATTATGAGAAAGTGGGTAAATGGTTCTATAAATGGTTAAAGAAAAACTGATGGAAAGATACGACTGGCAACAGAGAACAGCACTCCTGTTAGGAGAGGAAAAGATGGAACGCATCCGGAACGCGCACGTATTGGTCGTGGGATTGGGTGGAGTGGGAGCTTACGCCGCCGAGATGATCTGCCGCGCAGGAGTCGGACGGATGACGATTGTAGATGCCGATACAGTGCAGCCTACCAATATGAATCGTCAGTTGCCGGCCATGCATTCCACATTGGGAAAGGCGAAAGCGGAAGTATTAGCTGCCCGTTATAAAGATATAAATCCGGATATCGAATTGACCGTTCTGCCCGTATACCTGAAAGATGAGAATATACCGGAACTGTTGGATGCCAATCAATATGATTTTATAGTAGATGCTATTGATACGATCAGTCCGAAATGCTTTCTGATTTATGAAGCGATGAAACGTCGTATAAAGATTGTTTCCAGTATGGGAGCAGGAGCGAAGAGTGACATCACCCAGGTTCGTTTTGCCGATCTTTGGGAGACGTATCATTGCGGTTTGAGCAAGGCGGTACGGAAACGCTTGCAGAAGATGGGAATGAAACGGAAACTTCCGGTAGTGTTCAGTACGGAACAAGCCGACCCGAAAGCCGTGTTGCTGACGGATGATGAACAGAATAAGAAATCGACGTGTGGAACAGTCAGTTATATGCCGGCCGTGTTTGGGTGCTATCTGGCTGAATATGTCATTAAACGATTATAAAGGCTATTATGATAAAACTAGAAGGTATAACGAAGAGTTTCGGCTCATTACAAGTGTTGAAAGGCATTGATCTGGAAATCAATAAAGGAGAAATTGTCAGTATCGTAGGTCCGAGCGGTGCCGGTAAAACGACTTTGTTGCAGATCATGGGCACTCTCGATGAACCGGACGCAGGTACGGTGCAGATTGACGGAACAGTAGTAAGCCGGATGAAAGAGAAAGAACTATCTGCATTCCGTAATAAGAATATCGGTTTTGTTTTCCAGTTTCATCAACTGTTGCCGGAGTTTACGGCATTAGAAAATGTGATGATTCCCGCTCTCATTGCAGGCGTTTCTTCCAAAGAGGCAAATGACCGTGCCACGAAGATTCTGGATTTCATGGGACTGGTTGACCGGGCTTCTCATAAACCGAATGAACTGTCGGGAGGTGAGAAACAACGGGTAGCGGTAGCGCGGGCTTTGATTAACGACCCGGCAGTTATTCTGGCAGACGAACCATCCGGTAGTCTGGATACACATAATAAAGAAGATTTACATCAACTGTTCTTCGATTTGAGGGACCGTCTGGGGCAGACTTTTGTCATAGTGACGCATGACGAGGGACTTGCCAAAATCACGGACCGGACAGTCCATATGGTGGATGGTATGATTAAAAAATATTAATTAGAGAACCTAACTTCTAAAAATGTATACCAAAAAGGTAGAGCCTTGCAAGTGTTCTATCTTTTAGCTATATATTTATAGTCGCTTCTCTACGGAAGTCTGTGAAGATGATAGTAGAGTGTTTGTTTTGTTTGTGTGTGATGCATTCTTGTCTGGTGTGATAGGAATGCATCTTTTTTTATTTATTATAACAAATGTAGGGCTCGATCCGTTCAAGATCAATAGGAGTGAACTCCTCATAAAGGGATAATTGCTTCAGACTTTTTAAGATTCCTTTCTTTTTCCGATATTCTATGATGACCTTCGCTTGATAGTAGTTTATGTATGGATGACGCATCATTCGTTCCATACCGGCTTTGTTTAAATTGATACGGTGTATCTGATGGGTGTCAATAGAAAACCACGGGCGGAGCCTTTCTGCTTTTAGATGAATCTCCTGTAACTGCTCTATCCGGCAAAAGCCTCCCAGCCGTTCGCGGTAATTTACGATCATCCGGGCAATAGTGCTTCCGACTCCCGGAATCTTTTTAAGTTCGGTGGTATCAGCAGAGTTGAGGCTGACGACAGTTCCCGGTTGGTATTTCACAAGTGTGTCCCGTTGTATGCTTTGTACGGTTAATAACCGTATTGTATCTTTATCTTTCGAACTGAAATCTTCTGTAATTTGGATATAAGGATGAAGAGTCTGGTATTGTTCTTCTGTGAGTCCGTATATCTTCCGAAAATCCTCCGGATGACGGAATTTGCCTTGTTTATGGCGATAGTGCAGGATATTCTTTATCATCCAGGGTGGTAATCCGAGCGAAAGGAAAGTGGTGGAGTCTGCGGTGTTCGGATCAAACATCCTAAGCTTGATTTCCCTTTGAGGGGTTGATGGAAAAGAATGACCGAACCTGTTGTGAGGTTTTGTTTCCCGGAGAGAGGCAACAAAGTCATTATACTCTTGATCGGATTTCTCATTCTCTGTGCAGTCGGTATCTTCGGTACGAGTGAAAAAGGCAAAGAGTTCAGGAGCTGCATATACTCCTAAAATAAGAACGACAAGGACGATAATGCCTTGTCGTTCGGTTTTAGTATAATAAAGGAAGTCTTTCCACATTATAGCTTGATTAGCCCAAGTTCATTGATAAATATCAGTGAGATGGCGATTGGTGCGATATATTTTAATATAAAGATGATAAGCTTGTATACCGGTATCTTTAACGAGCCGTCATTGGTAATTTCTGACCATACAATCTTTTTATCCAGATACCATCCGGTAAAGAGGGAGATACACAGTCCGCCAAGCGGTAACATGATTTTAGCTGTTACGAAGTCGAAGAGATCGAACATTCCCAGTCCGAAAACGGTGAATCCTTTCATGACTCCCAATGATAATGAACAGAATATTCCGAGAAAGACACAACCGCCGGTGACTAACCTTGCTGCTTTTCCACGGGAAAGATTAAACTCCTCGTGAAGATAAGCGGTTACTACTTCGTGCAAAGAAATGGTAGAAGTTAAAGCAGCCATCGCCAACAATGCGTAGAACATTACAGAGAATATGTATGCTAATACGGGGACTCCGCTAAATGCCTGTTGGAATACATTAGGCAGCGTGATAAAGATCAGACTGGGACCTGAATCCGGTTGTATGCCAACCGAAAAGGCTGCCGGGAAGATGATAAATCCGGCTAGTATTGCCACAAAAGTATCAATGATTCCTACACTGAAAGCTGTTTTAGTCAGATTGGTTTCTTTACTGAAATAAGAGGCGTAGGTGCAAAGGCATCCCATACCCAGACTCAAAGAAAAGAAAGCCTGTCCCATAGCACTTAAAAACACATTTCCGTCCACTTTGCTAAAGTCGGGTTTGAGCAGGAATTCAATACCTGCACCGGCTCCCGGCAGAGTGACCGAACAAACTACCAGTATAAGGATAATGATAAACAAGGTAGGCATCATGATCTTAGAAGACTTTTCAATCCCCTTTTCTACTCCTTTCACGATGATGAAATGAGTAATCAATAAAAATGCTACCAACCATACGACCGGTCGCCACGGGCTACTGGAGAATTGTTGGAAAGAAGAGATAAACTCTCCGGAGTTTTTTCCGGCAAAGCCATTGGTGGCAGCCTCAAGAATATATTCAAGTGTCCACCCTGCTACTACTGCATAATAACTAAGTATCAGGAAACCTGCTAATACTCCCATGCGTCCTACCCAACGCCAATGCGTTCCCGGAGCTAATGTTTGATACGCTCTTGCAGTGTTGGCTCTTGATCGGCGTCCTATCAGGAACTCGGCAATCATAATAGGCAATCCCAAGAGAAAGATACAACCTAAATAGATCAGTATAAAAGCAGCACCTCCATGATTTCCTGTTTCGTATGGAAACCTCCATATATTACCCAACCCAACTGCAGAGCCGGCAGAAGCGAGTATGACCCCTAATTTGCTGCCGAAGTTCGCTCTATCAATTTTTGCCATAAATCTTGTTTTATCTTACAAATCGTTATAAAATATGCGAGTTAAAGTGCAAATATAGAAAATGATACTTATATTTGCACGAAAATTGTAATATTATTTAGATATGCTATCTTATATTAAGAAATATCCTATCTCGCTTTTTATCATTTTGACAGTGATTTATCTGTCGTTCTTTAAACCGCCTAAGACGGATTTGAATGAAATTCCCAATTTAGACAAAATGGTTCATGTTTGTATGTATTTCGGTATGTCGGGGATGTTGTGGCTGGAGTTTTTGCGTGCACATCGCAGGGATCATGCTCCGATGTGGCATGCGTGGGTAGGGGCGTTCCTTTGTCCGGTGCTTTTCAGCGGTTGTGTGGAGTTGTTGCAGGAATACTGTACTACTTACCGGGGTGGTGACTGGTTGGATTTTGCGGCCAATACAACAGGGGCGATTCTGGCTAGTTTAGTGGCCTATTATGTCGTACGGCCGAGGATGAAAATAAATAAATAGTAAAAGGCAACCTATGAACAACAAAGGTGAACGATAAGCCGTGAACGATGGCAAATAATAAACGGTGAATAATGGATATGATATAGTCAACCATTATTCACCGTTTATCATTTATCATTTGAAGTTTATCATTCCGGCTTTATAGAAATTCTACCGTTGAACTAAGTTTGATTCCATTGGAACCTTTAATGAGAATAGTATATCCTTTGGGTTTATCTTCTTGCAAATCCTTTATAACTTCCTGCACATTTGCATAAGTTTTAAAAGAATGTTCACTTGCGGCAAACTGTTCTCCCACGAGCCATACTTTCTCAAAATTACTTTCTTTGATGTAGTCAACGATTTTCTGGTGTTCGGCCGGGCTATCAGCACCCAGTTCGCGCATATCTCCTAATATGAGCATCTTGTGGGGAACTGTCATATTCCGGAAGTTTTGCAAGGCAGCCATCATGCTGGTTGGGTTTGCGTTATATGCGTCGATGATAAGCGTGTTATTTTCTGTCTTTTTAAGTTGGGAACGGTTGTTCTGTGGCGTATACTCTGCCAGAGCTTTATCGATCTTCTTTGTTTCCACTCCGAAGAAACGTCCGATAGTGATTGCAGCCAGGGCATTGGGGAAATTATATTCTCCGATCAATTGTGTACAGACTTGATGGGCTTCACCGTCTTTACCGGCTTTCCATTCGAAAGCAAGATAAGGCGAATTGCCGGTAATCCGGCCATTGACATAGAGATCATCTTCTGTTCCATAAGAAATCAGGTTCAGTCCCTGTGAGATATTCATCAAATAGGGGTTATCGTGATGGATAAAGGTGATGGCATCTTTCTTGCGGAGGAAATCATAAAGCTCTCCTTTGGTCTTGATAACTCCTTCGAAAGAACCGAATCCCTCCAGATGAGCTTTGCCTACGTTAGTGATAATACCATAATCCGGTTCGGCTATTTCGCAAAGAAACTTGATTTCCCCCGGATGGTTGGCGCCCATCTCAATGACGGCAAGGTCATGTTCCGGTTTTAACCGTAGCAGGGTAGTCGGTACGCCGATGTGGTTGTTGAGATTACCTAAAGTATAGAGTACATTGTGGGCTTGGCAGAGAACGCTGGAAATTAACTCTTTGGTGGTTGTCTTCCCATTAGTGCCCGTAATGCCGATCACTCGCGTTCCGAGTTGGCGGCGATGATAGTTGGCAAGCTGCTGCATGGTTTGCAGGCAGTCGTCTACAAGTATATATCGTTGGTCGCCTTCTATGGCATACTGTATTTCATCGATAATGGCAAACGCGCATCCGGAGTCCAGCGCTAATTTGGCAAATGCATTACCGTTGAACGACTCACCTTTCAAGGCGATAAACAAAGAACCGTCCGGACAGTTCCGGCTATCAGTAGTTACTGATTGGCAATCCAGAAAAATCTGGTAAAGAGCAGAAAGTTTCATAACCTGATCTTTTATTTAAAACGTTGCAAAGATAGGCTATTCTTTCGGATTTGATGGGAGTTCGGGCAGTTTTTTGCTTAGGCATATATCAAAGGAAGAGTCAGGATCATCCGGCATCCTTCTGTGTAAGAAGTGTCGATTCGGAGGCTGCCTCCTAACTTTTCGGCAATACTCCGGCATATCGGAAGTCCGAGCCCGGTGCCCTGCGTGAAAGAGTTCATTTTGTAAAAACGTTCAAATACTGCTTCCTGTTGGTCTTTCGGGATGCCTGTTCCTGTATCGGTCACACTGATTTCAATTTTCTTTTCAGCTTCCAATACGGAATAAGCGATGCGAATACTGCCATGAGTCGTAAATTTAGCGGCATTATGTGCGAGGTTGTTCAATACTTGTGATATACGTTCCGAATTACTGCGTATGAGCAGGCTTTCTCTTTCAGGTTCGAATAAAACCTCCACATCTTTCTGCGTGTTATCTTTGGCAACTTCAGATGCAAGTTGACAGATCGCATGAAGGTCTGTTTCGGCGTCGGTGGGCAGTTGTTCATATTGATCCAGTTCGGACAGCGTGAGCACATCAGTCACCAGTCGAAGCAAGTCGTTACTGTTGCTTTTGATGATATTGACAAACTCCTGTGTTTCCGGACTATTGCTGTAATGGTCGCTTAATACTTGCGAGAAGCCTACGATAGAGTTGAGCGGTGTGCGGATTTCGTGCGTCATGCTTTGGATAAACGTCGTTTTCATCCGGCTGCTTGCTTCCGCTATATCTTTGGCTTTACGCAATTCTTCCTTTGATACCATAAGTTCTTCATTCCTTGTTTTAAGTTCGGCCTCTGAAACTTTCAGTTTGCGTTTCAAGAAATTTTCTCTATAAAGGAATATGAATAAGATACCTAATAAAATAATCAATGAAATAATCAAGGTTGTTTTATTATGCAACTCCTTCTCTTGTGCCTGAAGCATGAGTTCTTTCTTTTCGGCATTGAGCTTTTCTACATTTAATAAGGTGGCGAATTCGCTGCTGGACACTTGTTCATTGGCTATTTTCAAAGAGTCATCCGCGTTGATGTACATTTGCAGATATTTGACCGCCAGGTTCATATTCCCCATCTTTTGGTAGATTTCTCCCTGTGTGCGGTAATGAATGCTGCTAAGTATGCTTTCGCTTAAACGACGTTCTTCTTTTTCCTGCATCTTTGCGGCTTCCAGCGCTTTCTGATATTGTTTGGTCTGCTGGTAGTATAAACATTCTATATTATACAGTCTCTTTTTGATAGACTCCAGTCTTTTGTCCTGTTCAAACGCTGTCTGACACTCCTTCAGTAATTTTTCGGCAGCTTGAAAGTCGCCGAACTTGCTGTAGTAGTTTACAAATTCCAACTTGGCAGATATTTGTTGCGTAGAGGAATTGGCAGTCGCAATGGCTTTTTCCACAGCAGCTAATGCTTCTTTTTGCTTTTTCTGGTTGATGTAATAGTTGGCTATCTGGGCATAGGTCTGGGAGATGTTGTAGTTTTCGATCTTGTATTTTTCAGTCAGTTCGATTTCTTTCAATCGCCACTCGAACGCCATCGAATCGAATCTTTTGATGGTGTAGATTTGCGACATGATGTTATAGCAACGGGAGAGGCCGGTCTTATCATCCTCTTCTTGAGCTTCTTTTAACATGTTTTGCACTTCATAAAGTGCTATGTTTGTTCTGCTTGTTTTTAGGTAATAGGTGATTAATCTATTAGCCCATGCGAAGTAATAGTATTTAGGCTGATGAGTGGCCTTGGCGAATTCTTTTACTTTGTTGGTATAGTGGATTACGCTGTCTTCATTGGTTCCCTGAAAATAATAATAATCCAGTTGAGTGGCTATGGCTACTGCCTGCATTCGTTCGTCCTGCCGTTCGCCGGCCATTCGGAATAAAGTGTCGGACATATTAAGTACAACAGGCTCTAACAAGTATTCTTGACAACGTTGATAATATTCATAGAGAGTAGAGTCAACATTGAAGGTTTCAGCCTCTTTTTGAGCTTTAGCAGTAGTGGTAAAGAACAAAATGAGGAAAAGAAATCCTACGCGAAATAGGGTTAATCGGCTCATGGTATGAATTTTTCGGGTTCTTCTATAGTTTGCAAATATACGTTTATTTCTTCTTTTTAGTACGAATACTTGCTTTTTTTATCTACATTTGTAGGCGATCTAAAAGGAATGTTGTCAATGATGAAACCTATATCTCCTATTTATATAAATGTAAAAGGGCGGTTGCTCGATCTTGCTACTCCGCAGGTGATGGGAATTTTAAATGTTACTCCCGATTCTTTTTATTCCGGCAGCCGGATGCAGACTGAAGAAGACATTGCTGCCCGGGCCCGGCAGATACTTGATGAAGGTGCTTCAATAATTGATATAGGAGCCTATTCTTCACGGCCGAATGCCGAACATATTTCTGCTGAAGAAGAGATGAGAAGACTGCGTACCGGTTTGGAAATTATGAATCGTAATCATCCCGAAGCCATTATTTCCGTTGATACTTTCCGGGCTGATGTGGCGGAAGAATGTGTGAAAGAATATGGAGTGGCTATTATTAATGACATAGCTGCCGGTGAAATGGATCACCGGATGTTTCAGACAGTAGCCGACTTGGGAGTACCTTATATAATGATGCACATGCAGGGAACTCCCCAAAATATGCAGAAAGAACCGTCTTATGATCATCTGATAAAAGATGTTTTCCTGTATTTCGCCCGTAAAGTGCAGCAACTTCGCGACTTGGGAGTGAAAGATATCATTCTCGATCCGGGATTCGGATTCGGAAAAACACTGGAACATAATTATGAACTATTGGCACATCTGGAAGAGTTTCATATCTTCGAACTTCCTGTTTTAGTGGGAGTTTCACGGAAATCAATGATTTATAAATTGTTGGGAGGAACCCCGCAAGATTCATTGAACGGGACAACCGTATTGGACACTGTTGCGTTAATGAAAGGAGCGCATATCCTGCGGGTGCATGATGTGCGTGAAGCGGTGGAAGCTGTCCGGATCACAGAGAAATTAAAAATAGAGAGTGGATATGACAAATAAGAGGAGGGGGCATGTTTTTTGAGTTTGGCATAAAAGATTTTATCGATATTCTGCTGGTAGCTTTTGTTTTGTACTATACCTACAAATTGATGAAAGCTTCCGGTTCTATCAAGGTGTTCACCGGAATTCTGGTTTTTATCCTGATCTGGCTGGTGGTGACGCAAGTGCTGGAAATGAAATTGTTGGGCTCTATTTTCGACACATTGATGAATGTGGGTGTGATCGCGTTGATTGTTCTTTTTCAGGATGAGATACGCCGTTTCCTCTTGACTTTGGGATCTCACCGACATGTCAGTGCGCTGGCCCGTCTCTTTAACGGTTCGAAAAAAGAGTTGTTGAAGCATGACGATATCATGCCGGTGGTAATGGCTTGTTTGAATATGGGGAAGCAAAAAGTCGGTGCATTGATTGTCATAGAGCATAACGTTCCTTTAGACGAAGTCGTCCGTACGGGCGAACTGATTGATGCGGCAATCAACCAACGTTTAATCGAAAATATATTCTTCAAGAATAGTCCGTTGCACGATGGCGCAATGGTAATCAGCAAAAAACGTATCAAGGCAGCAGGATGTATTCTTCCTGTATCTCATGATTTGAATATACCGAAAGAACTTGGCTTGCGACATCGCGCAGCAATGGGAATCTCTCAACAGTCGGATGCTCATGCTATTATTGTTTCGGAAGAAACAGGCGGTATCTCCGTAGCCTATCGCGGACAATTTTATCTTCGTCTGAACGCGGAAGAATTGGAAAGTCTGCTGACAAAAGAAAACTGATTTTATAGTGATAGGCCAATGGTCAAATAATGATGGTCGTTTTATGACTATCATTATTTGACCATTGGTGTTTTATTTATTATCTTTAGGGCAATAACAATAGATATGAATAATCCTTTTGTGACTAATGGTTATGTTTCTGCCAGGTATTTCTGCGATCGGGAATAAATGAAATAAAGC